>NZ_JBREHG010000009.1:0-114103 GCF_056848235.1 Erythrobacter sp. RANMB8 | reverse complement strand
CGAGACCTATGCGGGATGGTTCGGCAATGGCAGCAGCAGCGGCGAGGCTGGGCTGGGCGCGGAGCAAGCGCTCACGGCGCAGGACACAGGCGGACGCGGGGCCTTCGCTGCCCCTGCTGCCGATATCCTCGCAGGCCTCGCCGACCTCGCATTGTCGCCCCACAATCCGCACAGCGGCCTGTTCATGGAACAGTACCTGCGTGCAGAATTCGTCTGAGGCAGTCGGATTCGGATTCGCTTAACGAATATCCTCTTAATCACAGGCGATTTTCTGTTATGCTGCCACCGTGTGCCGGGATGCTCCGGCCGGACTGTTCGGGGTCGTTGTGATGCGCTTGCGATTGCCAGCTCTTTCGGCCCTGTTCCTGTCCGCAATCCTGCAACCCGCCTGTGCGACGAGTGCCATGCCCAGCCAATGTACCGCCAGTGGTTCCCTGACAGCGCTTGCCGGCATGGATGCGCAGGCGGTCTGCGACCGGTTCACCAGCGATCTGGCCGCGGCGCTCGGCTCGGCGGAGGCGCCGGAAGGGCTGGCGATCGCGCTGACAATTCACAAGCGCGGGGCGATCGACGCCGCGATCAGCGCCCGGCACGAAGGCCGGCAGACCGATTATCCGGCCATTTCGGTCGATGCCATCGACCGCGCCTTGCAGCCGGACGACATCGGCCGGCTGGCAAGTGCTGCGGCACAGTTGCTGGCCGCCGGAATTCCAGATGACACGGGGCGCACAGCGGCCCCGAACAAGGGAGATTGAGCATGTTTCAGGAAACCTTTGCCGGAGGCAGCGGACGCCTGCAGATGCTCGCCGAAAATGCCGTTCCGGGCGGCGCGCGGGCGACGATTGCCAAATCCGTGATCCACAATGGCGGCTGTGCCTGCGTGGCCTGCCACGCGCATGACGGTGGCAAATCCTGGCTGCCCTTTTCCGACAACACCGGGACCGACACGGTGGTCGGCGGGGTCGGCACCACCGCCACGCTTTCGCCGGGCAGCGCGGTGCAGAACACCATCGAGACGGCAGGCGATTCGGACTGGTTCCGGATCTCGCTGGTCGCCGGGCAGAGCTACACCTTCACCGTGTTCCTGCCGCCTTCGGGCTTGCGCGACAGCATCCTCACCCTGCGCGATGCCAACGGCGTCCAGATCACCCAGAACGATGACGCCAACGTCAACGCGAACCTGCTCTATTCCGAGATCCGCTTCACCGCGAGCACCAGCGGCACCTATTATCTCGATGTGACCTCGTTCGGCACGGCCACGGGCAGCTACATTCTCTCAAGCTCGCGCCCCGTGGTCGATGCGGCGGGGGACACCACCGCCACCACCGCGACCCTCACTGTCGGCGGGGCCGCCACCAATGCCTCGCTCGAAGCGACAGGCGACCGTGACTGGTACCGCGTCACGCTCGAAGCGGGGCGGACCTATGAATTCATCACGACCTCGACCGGCGGTGCCAATGATGTCGACACCACGCTGACCCTGCGCAGCGCGACCGGCAGCGTGCTGGCCTTCAACGACGACAGCTCCGGCACCTATTCGCGCATCCGCTTCGTGGCGCAGACCAGCGGCACCTTCTTCCTCGATGTCGGCGGCTTCGCCGATTCGGAAGCCGGCACCTACCGCGTGTCGGTCGCCGAAGCCGCGCCGCTGACCGAATTCACGCCGGACCAGATCGCCAACCAGCTGCTCAACGGATATTGGGGCGGCCCCGGCGCGGCCCGCCGCTTCAACGTGGCGCAGGGCGGCACGATCACCGTCAACGTCACCGGCCTGACCGCCGAGGGCGCGTTCCTTGCCCGCGAGGCACTGGCGCTGTGGTCGGATGTGCTGGGCGTGACCTTTGCCGAAACCACCGGTTCGACACAGATCACCTTCGACGACAATCAGGAAGGCGCCTTCGCCTCCTCGACCCGCGTGGGCAACTTCATCACGACTGCCTCGGTCAATGTCGGCACCGGCTGGCTGACCCAGTTCGGAACGGGGCTCAACACCTATTCGTTCCAGACCTACGTTCACGAAGTCGGCCACGCGCTCGGCCTCGGTCATGGCGGCAATTACAACAACAACGCGAGCTACGTGCAGGACGCGCTCTATCTGAACGATTCCTGGGCGACGACGGTCATGTCCTATTTCGACCAGACCGAAAACACCTTCTTCGCCGCGCAGGGCTTCAGCCGCGCCTTTGCGATCACGCCGATGCAGGCCGATGTCGTCGCGATCCAGCAAGCCTATGGCGTGGCCAACATCACCCGCACCGGCGACACGATCTACGGTGTCGGCAACAACACGGGCCGGGCGATCTACGGGGTCGATAGCGCCGTGCGTTCGGGGGCGGGCAACCTGCTGGCGTTCACCATCGTCGACCACGGGGGCAACGACACGCTCGACTATTCGGTCTTCTCGGCCAACCAGACGATCAACCTCAACCCCGAAACCTTCTCCAGCGTCGGTGGCAGCACCGGCAACATGAGCATTGCGCGCGGGACCATCATCGAAAACGCGGTGGGCGGATCGGGCAATGACACGCTGACCGGCAATGCGGTGGCCAACCGCCTCACCGGCGGCCTCGGGAATGACACTTTGAACGGCGGCAGCAATGTCGACACCGCGATCGTGCGGGGCCTGCGTTCGCAATACACCGTCACCCAGACCTCGACCGGTGTGTTCCGCGTGGTCGGGCCGGACGGGACCGATACGCTGACCGCAATCGAATTCCTGCAATTCGACGACCAGACCATCCGCCTGCTGCCGGGCACGGGGGTGAGCGTCAATTTCAACACCTCGAACCCGGCTGTCTACCAGACCGCGATGAACGCGATCCGCGATTTCGATGGCAATGCGCTGGGCGGCAACGGATCGTGGCTGCGCATCGGACAAGCTGACGTCAACGGCGACGGGGACATCGACCAGATCCTTGTGAACCGCGCTATCGGCAGGTTTGCTACCGTCGGCACTGCACCCGATGGCCTCGTCTATTTCATGGACTTCAGCTGGGCCGGCGAAACCCGCGTGGCCGGCATCTATATCGACCCGCTCGTTGCAGCAGGCATCGTCGAGCGGTTCGGCCCGAACGACAGCCAGCGCCGCTTCCAGAACGATCTCCAGATCGAGAACATCAACCGGGTCCTTGGCGCGGACGATTACGACAATGACGGGCTGCAAGAGGTCTATCTCGCCCTGACCGATGGCACCGCCTACCTGCGCGCGATCATGGAGTTCGATGGCAACATCCGTTACGCCAATTACCAGTCGCAGCAGGAAGTGATCGACTACCTCACCGCCAACGGCTTCGGGCCGGAGACATGGTCGGGCTGGTTCACCCGGCCTTCTTCGGGCGAGGCGGCGCTGGGCACGGATCAGGGTCTGGCCGCGCAGGACGCTGGCGGACGCGGGGCCTTCACGGCCCCTGCTGCCGATATCCTTGCAGGCCTCGCCGACCTCGCCCTCGCATCGCACAACCCGCACAGCGGCCTGTTCATGGAACAGTATCTGCGCGCAGAATTCGTTTGAGGCCGGGCGGGCGGCAGGCGATCCGCCCGCCGCTCACCCCGTTCCCAGCTTGCTGATCCGGTAATCGGCAAGGCTCATCCAGTAGGCCAGCCGCCAGCGCAGGCGTGCCAGCGGCGTGGCCTGCGCGGCATACCATTTCGGCGTGACCGGCTGGCATGCGCCTTCGAGATGGTCGATCAATTCGCGCAAGCGCGCCGCCAGTGCGGCATCCTCCACCCGCACCATCAGTTCGACATTCACGCGGAAGCTGCGCTTGTCGAGGTTCGCGCTGCCGACATAGCTCGCATCGTCCACCACCAGCAGCTTCATGTGCAGCTTGCACCGCCCGAACTCGCTGATCCGCGCGCCGGCTTTCAGCAGCTTGCGATATTGCAGCCGCGCCATGTCGATTGCGGCATCGATATCGGACTTGCCCGGCATCACCATCCGCACCGATCCGCGCCGCGCCACCTGCGCGATCTGCTGGCGGAAAGAACGCGGCGGGGAGAAATAGGCCGACACCGTATCCAGCCGCCGCGCCGTCGCCAGATCCTGCCGGAACACCCAGGCCCAGTGACCGCGCCGCACCAGCGGGCCGCCGACCAGCAGGCGCACCGGTCCGTCACCGCCATCCCAGTCCTTCACGATCTCGCGCAGCGCCCGCAGCCGCGCCACGCGCCCCTGCGCCTCGCCCGCAACCCAATCGCGCAGCAGCCCGAACCAGCGCACGAACTGCCCGGTCACCGGCCCTTCGATCACCACCGAAAGATCGCACCAGCCATTGTCGACCGGCAGCGCAAAGTAGTGATCCGAGACATTGGCCCCGCCGGTCATCACCCGCGCACCATCGGCAATCACGAACTTCTGGTGATTGCGCACCAGATAGCGCGCACCCCATTTGGGCGAGAAAATCGCAAACCGCCCGCCCGCCTCGACCAGCGGCTCGAAGAAAGCCGCACCCGCATCATTGCCGAAATCATCGACGATGAGATGCACATCGACCCCGCGCCGTGCCGCCGCAACCAGCGCATCGCGGACAATCGTGCCCGAGGAGTCGCTATCGAACAGGTAATAGAACACCTTGAGGCTTTCGCTGGCGCTTTCGATCAGCCCGGTCAGCGCGGCCAGCCGGTCCCGCCCGTGGGGGTAGAAGGTGAAGGTGTGTCCCGCCGCCTCGACCGTGAAGGGGTCAAGATCGCGGTATTCAGGCACATTTCCGGCTGAGGTCAGGGCCGCGTCGGTATCCATCGCGGCACCCTAGCGGGATTGGCGCTGCAATGCATTACCTTGACTTTGCGCCACCCCGTGCGTAGCTGCGCGCTTCCCTACTTTCAGCGATTCTGACAAAAAGGCCGCCCATGGCACGCGTTACCGTAGAAGATTGCGTCGACAAGGTTCCCAACCGGTTCGACCTCGTGCTGCTCGCAGCGCAGCGTGCGCGCGAGATTTCGGGCGGGAGCGAGCTGACCATTGATCGCGACCGTGACAAGAACCCGGTCGTGGCCCTGCGCGAAATCGCCGAACAGACCATCACTCCGCGCGATCTGCACGAAGCCGTCGTGGTCAGCCTGCAGAAGATCCTCCCCGACGATGAGGATGAAGCCGATGAGATCGGTTCGCTCAGCCAGTCGGCCGAAGCGCTGCGGATCACCGCATCGGCCCCGGCCCGCACCTCCTCGCTGGGTGGCGATTACGACGGATAAACCCGTCTTTTCAAAGATTTGACGCGATTTGTAGGGGTTTGGAGCGGTTCAGGCTGTTCCAGACCCCTTCTTGCTTCGTCCAGACCCCTTCTTGACTGGTTCTTGACCCCCGCTTGCCCGCGCTTGCCAATGGCCTGCGCAGCGCTATCCCTTGTCGCTGTAACCAAACCGTCACATCACAAGGTGGCCACGCGGCATGGCATCGATTGCGGTCTACAGCGTCAAGGGCGGGGTCGGAAAGACCACGCTGGCGGTCAACCTTGCATGGTGCTCGGCCAGCATTTCGCGCCGCAAGACCCTGTTGTGGGATCTTGATGCAGCCAACGGATCGGGATTTCTGCTGGGGGTCGATCCGAAGAAAAAACACAGTGCGGACAGTGTGTTCGACGATGGAGCAGACCCTGCAAAGCTGATCCGCCACACCGATTATGCCGGCCTCGACCTGCTCCCGGCAGATGAAAGCATCCGCGATCTCGACCGCCGGCTAGACCGGATGGGGAAGAAGAAGCGGCTGGCAAAACTGACCGCGGCGCTGGGCAAGGATTACGACCGCATCATCTTCGATTGTCCGCCTGTTCTCAACGAGTTGAGCGCCCAGATCATGCGCGCGGCCGACCTCGTGATCGTGCCGCTACCGCCCTCCCCGCTATCGGCCCGCGCCTTCGAAGCCGTGGTCGAGGAAGTGCGCGGCAGCGGCAAGAGCCACCCGCCGATCTTGCCCGTCTTATCAATGCTCGACCTGCGCCGCACCCTGCACCGCGAAGCGCGCGAGGCGAACCCCAAATGGCCGGTCATCCCGCTTGCCAGCGCGGTCGAACAATGCGCGGTGGAGCGCAAGCCCGTCGGCGCCTTCGCTCCGCGCTCGCCTGCGGCCCGGGCGATCGCCCAATTGTGGACGGCAATCGAACGCAAGCTCGCCAGCCGCTAAAGCCTGCTTTCGCAGCCGCAAAAAAGGCGGCATAGAAAGCCCTTACCGGAGCCGAAGGGGCGCAGGCGATGAACGGTTTGGGCGAAGGGCTGGGCACGGCAATCGAAGGCGGGCTGCTGGGCAGCGCGGTCGAGCCGGCACAGGGCGAAGGCAGCGGCGCGGCCCATGGGCCGACCACCTGCGCCAATTGCAACACCCTGTTTTCCGGACACTACTGCCCCGAATGCGGGCAAAAGGCACACATCCACCGCAGCCTTGCCGCGATCGCGCATGATATCATGCACGGGGTGCTGCACCTCGACGGGAAGCTCTGGGACACCCTTCCGCTGCTGGCGTTCAAGCCGGGCGAGTTGACCCGTCGCTACATCGCGGGCGAGCGGGCGAAGTTCGTCAGCCCGATGGCACTGTTCCTGTTCACCGTCTTTGCCATGTTCGCGGTGTTCCAGATCGTCGGCATTTCACCGGCGAGCGACCTTGCCGAGGGCTTCGGCAATTACCAGGGCAGCCCCACCGCCGCCTCGGCCTTTGAAAGCAATATCCAGCAGCAGATCACCACGCTGGAGAAAGAGCGCGACGGGCTGGCGAAGGAGAGCGAAAGGCGCAGGGCCATCGATGGCGAACTGCGGGTGCTGCGCAAGATGATCAGCGTCGATCCGGCCAGCGGCAAGGCCAGGATCACACCGACCGGGATCGGTTTTCTTGACGACGGCATCATCAAGAAATGGCAGCAGAACCCCAGCCTGATGCTCTACAAGCTGCAATCGAACGGCTACAAATTCAGCTGGTTGCTGATCCCGCTATCGATCCCGTTCCTGTGGCTGATGTTCGCGTGGCGACGGCAGTTCAAGGCCTATGACCACGCGATTTTCGTGACCTATTCGCTCAGCTTCATGTCGCTGCTGTTCATCGTCATGTCGCTGCTCAGCGCGATCCCGGGTGGCGGTGGCTGGGCGTTCTGGCTGTTCGTGATCGCCGCCCCGCTGCATCTCTACAAGCAGCTGCGCCATGCCTATCAGATATCGCGCTTTTCGGCGCGCTGGCGGTTCTTCGTGCTGCTGTTCTGCATCCAGATCGTGCTGATGCTGTTTCTGCAGGCGCTGTTGCTGCTCGGCGCGTTCTGACGGGCTGCGGAACCGATCGCCCGCTCGTTCGTCCCATAACGGGAAATCCGCCGCCGGGCTGCTTGCCGGTGCTACGCAGGCAAGGCATCAGCGCGCAAGGAGTCGTGGATGCCGGTGATTGCGGTTTACAGTGCCAAGGGCGGGGTCGGCAAAACCACTGTCGCCGCGAACCTCGCGTGGTGCTCGGCACAGCTGGCGGGGCGGCGCACCTTGCTGTGGGATCTCGATCCCGCCGATGGCGCGGGCTTCATGTTCGCGCTTGAGGCACGGCGCAAACGCCAGGCGCGCAGCCTGTTTGCCGGTGATGTGGATGCCAGCGCGCTGATCCAGCCGAGCAGCTATGCCGGGCTTGATCTGCTGCCGGCCGACAACAGCCTGCGCGAGCTGGATTCGCTGTTGCAACGCCTCGCCCAGCGCCAGCGCATCACCGCGCTCGGCAAACAACTGTCGCGCACCTACGAACGCCTGATCCTCGATTGCCCGCCGGTGCTCAATGAATTGAGCGCGCAGATCATGCGCGCCGCAACGCTGGTGATCGTGCCGCTGCCGCCCTCGCCGCTTTCGGTCCGCGCGCTCGATGTCGTGGTCGAGGAAATCCGCCGCCACACCCGCCGCCCTCCGCCGATCCTGCCGGTGCTTTCGATGATCGACCGGCGCCGCAACCTCCATCTGGAAGCGATGCGGGCCAATCCGTCGTGGCCGGTCATCCCGGCGGTCAGCGCGCTTGAACAATGCGCCGTCTTGCACCAGCCGGTGGGCGCCTTTGCGCCGCGTTCTCCGGCAGCCGCCGCTTTCGGCCAGTTGTGGACAGGGATCGAGCGCAAGCTGGCCCAGCTGGCGGAGCGAAACCTCGCACCTGCCTGACGCAACAAGGGCGCCCGGATTGCTCCGGACGCCCTTGTTTATCGTGTGCAGGCCCTAACGATCAGGCGCCCTGCGGCGCTTCGTCGCTCTTGCCGCCGCCGAACCGCTTGCCCGCCTTGGGGATCGCCGAACCGCGCACCGGCGTGGCGATCACCGGTCCGCGCGGAGCATCGGGGCGATCGATCTTGCCGTTTTCGAGCAGCGTCTTGATCTCCTCGCCGCTCAGCGTTTCGTATTCGAGCAGCGCCTGGGCCAGCAGGTGGAGCTGGTCCTCATGGGTCTTGAGGATGTCGGTCGCCCGCGCATGGGCCCCTTCGACAAGGCCCTTGATCTCGCTGTCGATCAGCTCGTTGGTCTGGCCCGAACGGAAGGTCCGCTGTGCCGCCCCCATGCCGAGATAGCCTTCCGACTGCTCTTCGTATTGAAGCGGCCCCAGCTTTTCCGACATGCCCCACTGGGTCACCATGTTGCGCGCCAGATTGGTCGCATACTGGATGTCGGACGAAGCGCCCGAACTGACCTTGTCGTGCCCGAAGATGATCTCTTCCGCCACGCGCCCGCCCATCGCGACCGAGAGGTTCGCATGCATCTTGTCGCGGTGGTAGGAATAGCTGTCACGCTCCGGCAGGCGCATCACCATGCCCAGCGCACGGCCGCGCGGGATGATGGTCGCCTTGTGGATCGGATCGGACGCGGCTTCGTGCACCGAGACGATAGCGTGACCGGCCTCGTGATACGCGGTCATCTTCTTCTCGTCGTCGGTCATCACCATGCTGCGGCGCTCGGCGCCCATCATGACCTTGTCCTTGGCGTCCTCGAACTCCTGCATCGCCACCAGCCGCTTGTTGCGGCGCGCAGCGAGCAGCGCGGCCTCGTTGACGAGGTTCGCCAGATCCGCGCCCGAGAAGCCGGGGGTGCCGCGCGCGATCACGCGGGGGTTCACATCCGGGGCGAGCGGCACCTTCTTCATGTGCACGCCCAGAATCTTCTCGCGCCCGTCGATATCGGGCACCGGCACCACGACCTGACGGTCGAAGCGGCCCGGACGCAGCAGCGCGGGGTCGAGCACATCGGGGCGGTTCGTCGCGGCGATGATGATAATGCCTTCGTTGGCCTCGAAGCCGTCCATCTCGACCAGCAGCTGGTTGAGCGTCTGCTCGCGCTCGTCGTTCGAATTGCCGAGGCCGTGGCCACGCGAGCGGCCGACCGCGTCGATTTCGTCGATGAAGACGATGCAGGGCGCGTTCTTCTTGGCCTGTTCGAACATGTCGCGCACGCGGCTCGCGCCGACGCCGACGAACATCTCGACGAAGTCCGAACCGGAGATGGTGAAGAACGGCACGCCCGCCTCGCCCGCAATGGCGCGGGCCAGCAGGGTCTTGCCGGTACCGGGCGAGCCGACCAGCAGCGCGCCCTTGGGGATCTGCCCGCCGAGCTTGGAGAAACGCTGCGGATCGCGCAGGAATTCGACGATTTCCTGCAATTCCTCACGCGCCTCGTCGATGCCGGCGACATCGTCAAAGGTCACGCGGCCCGAACGTTCGGTCAGCAGCTTGGCCTTTGACTTGCCGAAGCCCATCGCGCCGCCATTGCCGCCCTTTTGCACCTGACGCAGCGCGAAGAACGCAATGCCGAGGATCAGGATGAACGGCAGCGAATTGAGCAGGATGTAGAGCAACATATTGGGCTGTTCGCGCTGCTTGCCGGTGAAGCGCACGCCGTTGTCTTCCATCAGCTTGGTGATTTCATAGTCGTTGGGGACCGGCACCGTGCTGAACTGTTCGCCATTTTTGAGCGTGCCGGTGATGATCTCGTCGCTCATCTGCACGTCCTGCACTTCGCCCTCGGCCACAGCCTCGCGGAAGTCGGAATAGCGGATGCCGGTGCCGGGGCTCTGGCCCGCATTGCTGAACATCGTCACCACCAGCAACAGGGCGAGGAAAATCCCGCCCCAGATCATCAGCTGCTTGACCCAGGGGTTCGGCCCGTCGCCTTGCTGTTGGGGATCGTTCTGCTCGCTCATCGCACAGGATTCCTTTCGTCAGCTGCAATGTAGGGTGCGGCAAGTGAATCGCAAGCTAATGCATCCCTTTCGCCGTCCAACCGGTTTGCGCGTGCGCCGGTCGGGATCAGCGCAAGTTATCGACCGGCAGCGCCCGATGGATGCACCCCGTATCGGGCAAGAAACATCCCGACCGCGCCGTCGATGCGCTGGCGACTGGCTTCGGGCGTAACGGGCACGCCAAAACGCTGTTCGAGATCACCCATGCCCTTGCACAGTGCGACGAATTGTTCGGCGGCCAGCATCGGATCGTCGATGGCCAGCTCGCCTGCCTCGGCAGCATGGCGCAGATAGGCGGCGAAGGCGTGTTTCATGCGCCATGGTCCGGCTTCGAGAAAGGCCGCGCCGATCGCCGGATCAGCTTCGGTCTCGGCAGCGATGCGCCGTTCGAACTGGACCATTTCGGGCCGGGAGAGGAAAACGAACATCGCCTCCCCGATTGCGGTCAGGCGTTCACGGATGGTGCCAGCGGGCATGGCATCGAGCGAGAAATGCCCGCGCATCTTCTCGCATTCGCACTCCACTGCCGCGGTAAACAACGCGCGCTTGTCGCCGAACTGGTTGTAGATCGTGACCTTAGACACGCCCGCATCGGCGGCGACCTGTTCGATCGCGGTTGCGGCAAAGCCGTGGTGGAAGAAGTGGTGCGCCGCCGTATCGACAATCGCCTGACGCTTGGCCGCATCAAGCGGGCGCCCCGCCTTGCGAGTCTGCCCGCCAGACGAAAGGTTTTTTTCCGATACTGATGAACTGCCGGTTGACAAAATGAACGGCCCCGTTCAATTAAACGCTATCGTTCAATATTGGGCCCAGCGGCTCTCCTTTGCAACCCCTCCTACACGCAGAGGTTCCCGGCACGTGCTTTGGATCGCGATCAGGATGCTGACCGGGGATGCCCAGAAGTTCTACGGGCTGCTGTTCGGCATCGCCTTTTCAACGCTGCTGATCACCCAGCAGATGACGATCTTCGTCAATCTGGTCGAACGCGGCGCGAGCGGGGTCTATAACGCGCCCGAGGCCGAGGTCTGGGTCATGGACCCGGTCAGCCGCACCACCGATGTGAGCTATGCCATGCCTTCAACCGCGCTCGACAAGGTGCGGGCGGTCGAAGGGGTCGAATGGGCAGTGCCGCACCTCAGGGCGCAGGCCAATGTCCGCACCAGGGAAGGCGATCTCGAAGGCGTGGCCGTGATCGGGGTCGATGATGCGACGCTGATCGGCCTGCCCAAGCGCATGGCTGTCGGCGACAAATCGGTGTTCTTCGCGCCCGACGCCGTGGTGATCGACGATGTCGGCACCACCCGGCTGTTTTCGAGCGGCGGCGAGGCGATCGGATCACGGCTGGAACTCAATGACCAGCGGGCGGTGATTCGCGGCATCGCCGATGCGATCCCCAGCTTCACCAGCACGGTGGTGCTCTACACCCGCTATTCCAATGCGCTGAACTTCGTGCCCGGCACGCGCAATCGTCTGAGCTTCGTGCTGGTCGGCGTCGCCGAAGGCCAGACCCCCGAAGCCGTGGCCGCCAAGATCGAGGCGGAGACCGGCCTGAAGGCGGAAACCCGTGCGGAATTTGCGCGTGCCGGCGTCGATTTCATCATCGAAAACACCGGCATCCCGGTCAATTTCGGGATCACCGTGTTCCTCGGCTTTGTGGTGGGCATTGCGATTGTCGGCCTGACCTTCAGCCTGTTCCTGCGCGACAACATCAAACAGTTCGGTGCACTGAAGGCAATCGGCGTGACCAACGCCAGAATCGTCCAGATGGTCGCCGCGCAGGCCGGGCTGGTCGGCATGATCGGCTATGCCCTTGGCGTGGTCGGCACGATCATCTTTCTCGAAAGCTTCGGCGCCAATCCCTTCTTCAAGGGCTTCTATGTCCCCTGGCAGATACCGCTGATCAGCCTTGTCGCGGTGGTGATCATTCTGGCGATCACCGGCCTGCTGGCGATCCGCTCCGTGCTGAAGACCGAACCGGCATCGGTGTTCAGGTAAGCGGGGGAGCGATCATGGACACCACAAACATCGGCGGCTGCGCACCCGAAGCGGCGATCTGCGCCCGCGGCATCACCCGCGATTTCGAGGCCGGCCAGACCACCATCCGCGTGCTGCACGGCATCGATACCGACATCCGCCCCGGCGAGATGACCTTCGTTGTCGGCGAAAGCGGGTCGGGCAAGACCACGCTGATTTCGATCATGTGCGGGATCCTTTACCCCACCGAGGGCGAGGTGAAGGTGTTCGGCACCGACATCTACAAGCTGACCGACACCGAACTGGTCAATTTCCGCCTCCAGAACATCGGCTTCATCTTCCAGCAGTATAACCTCATCCCCTCGATCGACGCGGCGGCCAACGCCGCCGTGCCGCTGATCGCCAAGGGCATGCCGGTGGACGAGGCACGCGAGAAGGCCAAGGTGCTGCTCGACAAGCTCAATATCGGCAATCAGGCCGACAAGCTGCCCCGCCAGCTTTCGGGCGGGCAGCAGCAGCGCGTCGCCATCGCCCGCGCGCTGGTGCACGAGCCGCGACTGGTGGTGTGCGACGAGCCCACCGCCGCGCTCGATGCCTCGTCAGGCCGCCGCGTGATGGACCTGCTGCGCGAAGTGGCGGTTGCGCCGGACCGCGCATGCATCATCGTCACCCACGACAACCGCATCTTCGATCTCGCCGACCGCATCATCGTGCTCGAAGACGGCCGCATCACCCATGACGGCAAGGACATGCCGGATGGTCACTGATCGCAGCCCCTCTCCCCCCACCCTCTCCCGAACGAACGCACCGAGGACGCCATGTTCCGCAATCTGAGTTTTGCCCGCCAGATCCTGCCGGCCCTTGCCCTGATCGGGGTTGCCATCGCGGCGTGGATGATAACCTCCGGCCTGCCCGACCGTTCGACCACAGACCCCGCCGAACAGCCCCCCAAGGCGGTGGGAAAACTGGCTGAAGGGCCGCGGGTGGCGGGTGCGGGGATTGTCGAACCTTCGAGCGAGGTGATCGACATCGGCTCGGCGCTGGCGGGCCTCGTCACCGACGTGCGCGTGCGTCCGGGCGACCGTGTGGCCAAGGGCGAGGTGCTGTTCACTGTCGATGCCCGCGCCGCCCGCGCCCAGCTGGATCAGGCCAATGCCGCCATCGGCGAAGCCCGCGCCGCGATTGCCGAAGCGAGCGCCGCCCAGCGCACCGCCCGCCAGCAGCTCGATCTCTACCGCAACCTTGCCGATCCCGCCGCGGTCAGCCGCGCCGAAGTGATCCGTGCCGAAGGCGAGGAAGCTGCCGCGACCAGCCGCCTCGGTCTTGCCCGTGCCCGTCTTGCCGCAGCGCAATCCGCTGCCGCCGCTGCCCGCACCGAGATCGAGCGCCTCGTCATACGCGCACCGATCGCGGGCGAAATCCTCGCGGTGAACATCCGTCCCGGCGAATTCGTCGCCACGCAGGGCGGTTCATCGTTGCCCTTCATCCAGATGGGCGAAACCATGCCGCTGCACGTGCGCGTCGATATCGACGAGAACGAGGTGGCGCGGGTGGCGCTGGGCGAACCGGCGGTCATCAGCCCGCGCGGGGCGGCCGAGATGCACGTCAATGCCACCTTCGTGCGGGCCGAGCCGCAGGTCGTGCCCAAGCGCTCGCTGACCAATTCCGCGGCAGAGCGCGTCGATGTGCGCGTGCTCCAGCTGATCTACGCCCTGCCGCAAAGCGATGCCTTCCGCGTCGGCCAGCAGATCGACGCTTTCATCCCGGCCAAATCGGCTGCGGCAAGGAAGGGGGACTGAGGTCATGCGCCGACGCCGCCTTGTCACCGCCGCGCTGCTGCCGCTGTCGCTGGCGGCCTGCATGGCCAGCCCCGCGCCGGAGATCGCCACGCCCGCGCCGGAGCTGCCGGACGCCTTCTTCTTCGCACCCGATGCCGGCGCGCAGACCGCGCTCGCAGCGCTGATGCCGACGGGCGATCCCGCCTATGCCGCACTGTCGCAAGCCGCACTGGCAGGGGCGCCCAGCCTTGCCGAGGCCGCCGCCCGCATCGAGGCCGCCCGCGCCGGTGCCCGCCGCGCCGGGGCCGAACGCCTGCCGAACATCACGGCCGATGCCAATGTCCGCCAGAACCGCATCAACACCGCGCAGTTCGGCGCAGCGGGCGCGCAGGGTTTCATTCCCGAAGAACAGACATCCTATGGCGCGAACATCACCGCCAGCTGGGATCCGGACATTTTCGGGCGGCTGAAGGCGCAGGAACGCGCGGCTCTGGCGCGGATCAATGCCGCCTCGGCGCAAGCGCAGGGCGTGCGGCTGGCGCTGCTCGCGGAAATCGCCGCCAGCGTCACCGACTGGCGCGTGATCGAGGCGCGGGCGGCCGCGATCAGGGATGATAACGCCGCCGCGCAACAACTCGCAAGCCTTGCCAGAGTGCGCGAGGACGCAGGCATCGCCCCCGGTTTCGACCGCGTCCGGGCCGAGGCCACCGCAAGCTCCTCCGCCGTGCGCCTCGCCGCGCTGGAAAGCGAGCGCGCCCGCCTGATCGGGCGGCTGGTGACGCTGACCGGGCAGGACGGGGCGACAGTGCGCGCCGCGCTGGCCACAACCGCGCCTGCGCTTGCCCCCGCGCCTGCGCCAGCCGCGCTGCCATCCGATCTGCTCGCCAACCGGCCCGATGTGGCCGCGGCCGCCGCCAGTCTTGCCGCCAGCGATGCCGATCTGGCCGCCGCCGCCCGCGCCCGCTTCCCGCGCATCACGCTGTCAGGCGTGATCGGGCTATTGGCGTTCGATCCCGAGGATATCTTCGACAGCGACTCCATCGTCGGCACCCTGACCGCGGCGGTTGCCGGGCCCTTGCTCGATTTCGGGCGGGTCGGCGCGGGGATCGACGCTGCCGCAGCCGACAAGCGCGCCGCCTTTGCCGCCTATCGCGGCGCGGTGTTCCAGGCCCTCGGCGATGCCGAGGCCGCTTACGGCGTGGTCGCCGCCGCCGACAGGGAAGCGCAGCTTTCCGTCGCCGAACGCGACCAGTTGCAGCGCGCCGCCAGCCTTGCCGAAACGCGCTATCGCGCCGGCCTTGCCAGCTTCCTCGAAGTGCTCGAAGCCCGCCGCGCCGCCGATGCCAGCGGCGAACGCGCCGCCGCCGCGCTGGGCCGTGCCAGCCGCGCGCGGATCGTGCTGTGGCAGGCTTTGGGCGGCGAGGTCAGATCAACCGCGACGCCGGATCAGCGCTGACCGCTCGCAGCGGCACACCACCTCGTCGCGCTGGTTCCACATTTCGTGAACCCAGGTGACGATCCCGGCATCGGGGCGCGACTTGCTTTCCCGCAGTTCCTTCACTTCGGACGATGCGCGCAGGGTATCGCCGATGAACACCGGCTTGGGAGTCACCACCTTGTCGAAGCCGAGGTTGGCAACCAGCGTCCCCAGCGTCGTGTCCCCCACCGACAGCCCGACCAGCAGGCTGAAGGTGAAGGTGGAATTGACCAGAATCTGTCCGAACCCGCTCGCCTTTGCCGCCTCGACATCCAGATGCAGCGGCTGCGGGTTGTGGGTCATGGTCGAAAACAGCAGATTGTCGGTCTCGGTCACGGTGCGACGGATCTCGTGTTCGATCCGCTCGCCCACCACCCATTCGTCGAAGAACTTGCCCGCCATTACGAGGCCGCCCAGCGCGCTACGACATCGGCGCCATCATCTGCGCTCGAACGCACCGCGCCCGGCGTGCGACTGAAGCGCGGGGCGGGTGCGGTGTGCCACATCCCGTCATGCTCGACATAGGCACCTCGCGCCTTCATGTGCGGGTGATCGCGAGCCTCCTCGATGCCGAGTACGGGGGCAAAGCAGGCGTCGGTGCCTTCGAGCAGTGCGCACCATTCGGCTTGCGTCTTGGTAAGGAACAGCGCGGCGAGCTTGTCGGCGTAATCGTCCCAGTTGGCGGGGTTCATCTGGGCCTGCGCCAGTTCCTCCGGGGCACCGGCGCGGGCCAGCATTTCAGCATAGAACTGCGGTTCGATCGAACCGAGGCTGATCTCCTTCCCATCGGCGCAAGTGAAGCAGCGGTAGAAGTGCGCGGCCCCGCCCAGCATCCCCTTGCCCCGCTCGGTCGAAAGATGCGGCATGTGGCGCACGCCGAAGAAGAAGCTCATCAGGCTGGTCGCCCCGTCGACGATCGCGGCATCGACCACCTGCCCCTTGCCCGAACGTTCGCGTTCGTAGAGCGCCGCCATGATCCCGAAGGCGCAATACATCGACCCGCCACCGAAATCGCCGACGAGGTTCTGCGGCGGGGTGGCGGTCTCACCCGGCTTGCCCACGGCGGCGAGCGCGCCGGTGATCGCGATGTAGTTGATATCGTGGCCTGCTGCATGGGCGAGCGGGCCTTCCTGTCCCCAGCCGGTCATGCGGGCATAGACGAGGCGCGGGTTCGCTTCGAGCAGCACCTCCGGCCCCAGCCCCAGCCGCTCCATCACGCCGGGACGGAAGCCTTCGATCAGCACATCGGCATGGGCAGCCGCAGCGCGCACGGCGGCCTTGCCCTCTTCGCTCTTGAGATCCACCGCCAGCCGATGCCGTGCGCGTTCGACCACCGGATTGCTGACGCCCGCGCCCGGCCGGTCGATCCGCACCACTTCGGCCCCCAGATCGGCCAGCAGCATCGCCACGTGCGGCCCCGGCCCGATACCGCTGAATTCCAGAACCCTGAGGCCGGTCAGCGGCCCGCTTGCATTGCTCATGCGTCTCTCCCTCTGCGGCAGCCTTAAGCGGGGCCGCGCGCCGCTGGCAAGGGGCGGCTCACCCCCAAAAAAGCATTGTGCATTGCAACAGACGAGGGTGCTTGCTAGGCCACGCGCCGCACCGGGGGGTCGCTTCCGCTGGGGGATTTTCGTGAAAGTTGCCATTTTCGGATTGGGTTACGTCGGCTCGACTGCCGCAGGCTGCATCGCCAGCCAGGGGCACACGATCATCGGCGTCGATGTCAGCGAGGCCAAGGTCGCCGCGCTGAACGAAGGACGCGCGCCGGTCTATGAACCCGGTCTCGACGATCTCATCGCCGCCGCCCATGCCGATGGGCGGGTGAAGGCGGTGACGAAGCTGACCGACGAGCTCGACGATGCCGATATCGCCATCGTCTGTGTCGGCACACCGAGCGGCGTCGATGGCGCGCACAACATGAGCTACATCGCGCAGGTCACTCGCGCGATCGCCGCAGCGCTGAAGCCTGATCGCAAGACCCCGCTGACCCTCGCCTACCGTTCGACCATGCGGCCCGGTTCGTGCGAGAACATCATCTGGCCGATCATCCAGAGCCACCTGGGCGATGCGGCGCAAAGCGCGGTCGAACTGGTCTACAACCCCGAATTCCTGCGCGAAGCCTCCGCGATCGAGGATTTCTTCAACCCGCCCAAGATCGTGATCGGCACATTGGGCGGGAAACCTTCGGCCAACATGGCGAAACTGAACGAAGGGATCGAGGCGCCCGTCTTCGAAGTCGGTCTGCGCGAGGCGGAGATCACCAAGTTCGTCGATAACTCGTGGCACGCGGTCAAGGTCGCCTTCGCCAACGAGATCGGCCGCGTGTGCCAGAACCTCGGCATTTCCGCGAAGGAAGTGCACGCGATCTTCAAGAGCGACACCAAGCTGAACCTTTCCGCCTACTACACCCGCCCCGGCGGCGCTTTCGGCGGGAGCTGCCTGCCCAAGGATGTGCGCGCGCTGCAATACATCGCCGCCGACACCGGCTCTGCCACGCATCTGGTGGATTCGCTGATCCGTTCGAACGAGGCGCACAAGCACCACCAGTTCCTGCACGCCACCGCCGGGATCGAACCGGGGGCCAAGGTGCTGCTGGTCGGCCTTGCCTTCAAGCTGGAGACCGACGATCTGCGCGAAAGCCCGGCAGTCGACATGGCGAGGAAGCTGCTGGAGGCGGGCTATGATCTCGACATCTACGACCCCAAGGTCGCGCCCGATAACCTCGTCGGACAGAACCTCGGCTATGCCTATTCGGTGCTGCCGCGGATCGACGGGTTGATGGTCGACAAGGCCACCGCCGAGGCCCGCGACTATGCCCGCATCATCGCCACCAACCGCCTGATCGACAGCCTCGCGGTCGATCCGGCCAAGGTGATCGATACCAGCGCAATCGCCTGACGATGAACGCGCCCGCTACCATCGCTGCCGAAGAGGGAATCCCTGCGGTCATCGAAGGCGAGCCGCTGAAGGGCCGCCATGTCCTGATCGTGGTCGAAAACCTGCCCCTGCCCTTCGACCGGCGCGTGTGGCAGGAGGCGCGCACGCTCACGGCGGCGGGGGCGCATGTCTCGATCATCTGCCCCACGGGCAAGGGTTACGAGAGCCGCTTCGAGGTGATCGACGGCATCGAAATCCACCGCCACCCCCTGCCGCTGGAAGCCAAGGGCGCAATCGGCTTCCTTGCCGAATATGGCGCGGCGCTGTTCTGGGAAACACTGCTGGCCTGGCGCATTCACCGCAAGCGCCGGATCGACGTGATCCAGGGCTGCAACCCGCCCGATCTGATCTTCCTTGTCGCGCTGCCGTTCAAGCTTTTCGGCGTGCGCTACATCTTCGATCACCACGACATCAATCCCGAGCTCTACGAAGCCAAGTTCAACAAGCGCGGGTTTTTCTGGTGGCTGATGGTCCTGTTCGAAAAGCTGACCTTCATGGCGGCGGATGTCTCGATCGCGACCAACAATTCCTACCGCAAGATCGCGATCGAGCGCGGCGGTATGGCCCCCGATCGTGTCCATGTAGTGCGTTCCGGCCCTGACCTCTCCAAACTGAAGCGCGTTGCGCCGGCGGAAAGCTGGAAGAATGGCCGCGCCCACATGGTCGGCTATGTCGGGGTGATGGGCGAGCAGGAGGGGATCGACCTCCTGATCGACGCGGTCGATCATCTGGTGCGCCAGATGGGCCGCGAGGATATCCAGTTCGTGCTGGTCGGCGGTGGGCCGGCGCTGGCGGAGTTGAAGGCCCTCACCGAAGCCCGCGGGCTTGGCGACTTCATCACCTTCACCGGCCGCGCGCCTGATGCCGATCTGTTCGAAGTGCTCTCGACCATGGATCTGGGCGTCAACCCCGACCGGGTGAACGCGATGAACGACAAGTCGACCATGAACAAGATCATGGAATATATGAGCCTCGGCAAGGCGATGGTGCAGTTCGATGTGACCGAAGGGCGGTTCTCCGCGCAGGAGGCATCGCTCTATGCCGAAGCGAACAATCCGGTCGATCTGGCGGAAAAGATCGCGGCGCTGGTCGATGATCCCGCCGCGCGCGCGACGATGGGCGCCTATGGCCGCGAGCGGGTGGTGAACGAGCTCAACTGGCAGCACCAGATCACGCCGCTGCTGGCGGCCTATACGCAGGCGCTGGCGAAGTAACGCCGGCCTGATCGGCGCAGGCCTGCGTCACGCTGCACCGGTCTCGGTGATGAACAGGCCGAGGCAGGTCCCGCCGAAGCCGCCTTGGGTGTGAAGGCGCACCTCGACCTCGGTGGCTGGCGTATCGAGCCGGAACCTTATCGCGGCCACCTGACCATCGGCGAGGCCGGTGATCCGCTGTCGCGCGATGTCCGGTCGGCCCGCAGCGCAAACATCCACGATGAACGGGTGCATCCGCGACCCGCGGGCAAACACCAGACTGGCGACAAACTCGCCTTTGCCGAGCGCGATATAGGGGCCGTAGAGGATGATCCCGCTATCGCTCTGGTCGATCCCGAAGCCGGCCTCGCCCTTCGCCTTGCCGGCATAGTGCAGCCGGCCGACAGGATCATCCGAGCCCGCAGTGTCGTGGCCGAAAAAGGCGTCATATCCGCCCGGCACGGGTGCGGGGCGGACGACATCGGGCGGTGCAACGACAAGGCGTTCTGCCGGCAGAGCGCCGCGTTTGCGCAGCTTGTCGCGAAACACGCGGGCAATGACCTTGCGCACGGTCGGCTGTGTCATCGTCGCCCGCAGCAGCGCATCGGCCACGGGCAGGCGATCATCGGGCACAGGCTGTCCGCTGCCATCGCAGCACAGAAGGTCCGGAGTCTGGTAATCGACGCATAGCCGCATGTCGCCCTTTGCGATCATGGCCCCGGCCAGCGGCCAGCTGCGCCATTGATTGACCGTCAGGGTGTAATGCACGCGGGCCTCGGGGATCGCCTCGCGCGTGAGATCAAACCCGCGATAGGCAAGGTTTGCGCCATCGCTCCCCGCCAGATCGAGATCGAGCATCCCGGCGATCGTCGGGGCAATATCGATGGTCGAGACCAGCCGCGCCATGTTCCGTTCAAGACAGGCGCGGCGGTCGGCTTCCAGCCCGGCAGGCGGCTTGATCACGAACATGGGCCGCGTCACGATATCGGGCAGTTTGGTGAGCCGCGAGGCGGCACTGCCCCGCCGCTTTTCCTCTTCGCCAAAGGCCTCGCCATGATCCCCGATCGAGACAACCAGCGTGTCATCGTAATGGCCTGCCTGGCGCAAGGCGTCAAACACGGTTCTGTGCGCCTGTTCGACCAGATAGGCGGCCCGCGCACGGCGATCGGTGATATGGCCCGGTATCGGCACCGACGGGCTGTCGTTCTGGAACGGCAGATGCAGCGCATAGGTGTAGAGCACGATGAACAGCGGCCCCGGCGTCGCACGGATACGATCGCATAGCAGCGAGGCGACAGCATGGTCATCACAGCCAAGCTCGTTTGCGAACGGCAGGCCCGCGCTTTCCGGAGTCACCATTTCATCGAGCGCCCCGGCAGGATTGCCGAGACCGAAGAATGCCTCGAAATTGGCCCAGCGCAAGGTCGAGGCCGAATAGAACAGCGTAGTCATGCCCCGCGCCTTGGCCAGATCGAACAGCAGGGGCAGACGATGCAGGTGCGCAGGGCTTTCCTCCGCCCCGCAGCCGGTCAGCAGGCACGGCAAGGCGATGTCGGTGCAGGAACTCGGCGTCACGGGATTGATCGCCCGCAACCATTCCGACGCATCGGGGCTGACAGCGCCGATGGCCTCGGCCAGCGGGATATCGCCATGACACATGACGTCATCGCCGGCGGATTCATTGACGATCAGCAGGACATGCCTGGCCGTGCCTTCGCCACCTGCACGAGGGATCACCGATTTGCTGCGATCCGCCGGCAGCAAAGGGGCGGTTGGCAGGCTGTCGTCAAGGGCGAGAAAGGCGAGCTCCGCCTCGCGCATCGCCACACCGCCGCTGGCCCCGGCCCCGAGCGCGAAGGCAATCACCGCGCCTGCCGCCAGCGCCGCGGCGAGCCATGGCAGGACCGCATACGACAGGACACAAACCGCCATCGTGCCCGCGCCGCCAGCCCCCAGCAGCGCCATCGTCGGGACCGGGAGATAGGCCCGCGCAACGCGCAAGGCATTGCGCGATGCCCCGGCCTCGGCCGTCATGATCGACATATGCCGTGCCACAGCCAGCGGAGCGATGCCGAAATACTTCCACACCATCATCACCAGCGTTTCGCAAAAGGCCCACACCAGCCCGGCGAAAGCCGCCGCTGCGATGGCGGCCATCCCGTCGGTGATGCAGCCCACAAGCGCGACAGCCGCCACCAGCATCGCCAGTCTCGCCGTCTGCCCTGCCAGCTGCATCAGTGCTTCGCGCCGCTCGCCGGCTGCGGGGCGACAATGCGCGCGCCATGCCATACGGCCAACCACAGCCAGCCCCGTAATGCAGAGCACCGGCAGGATCAGGTTTGCGGGCTGGGACATGGACAAACGCGACCTCGCACACGGGAGCAAGCCGGCGCCGGTAGAACCCGCGGTCGATGATGACAAGGCACGGTCCCGCGTGACCGACTGAATTGCCTCCGTTTTCGAGCGGTCCGGACAATCAGATCGGTGCAGGAAGCGCGCCGCTAGAGCACTTTCCGACCATTCAGCCCCGCCGCAACCCTGAAGCCGCGTATGGTGAAAAATCCGGTTAGCCTAACGCGATGTTAAGGCTCTGTTGCCACTGTCCCTTTCGCGAAAAGCGGGACAGTGATTTCATGAATGCACCTTTCGATGCCACTTCGGCTCTGGGCCGCGAGGCGCTGAACCTTACCTCGCCCGACCATCAGGTCGCGGTGATCGGGCTTGGCTATATCGGCCTGCCCACCGCCGCTCTGCTCGCCTCCTACGGCTGGAGCGTGTGCGGCGTCGATGTGTCGCAAAAGGTGGTCGACACCGTCAATGCCGGCGGCGTTCACATCGAGGAACGCGATCTCGACAAGCTGGTGCATGACGCGATCACCGCGCAGACTCTGGTGGCCTCGACCCAGGTGCCCTCGGCCAGTTTCTACATGATCGCGGTGCCCACCCCGCTGGGGCCGGATAACGCGCCCGACATTTCCTATGTCGAGGCCGCCGCCCGCGCCATCGCGCCCAAGATCCTGCCGGGTGCCTGCGTCATCGTGGAAAGCACCTCGCCGGTCGGCACCACCGAAAGGGTGGCCGAAATCATCGCCGAACTGCGCCCCGACATCGCCGTTCCCCGCGACGGCGGCACCGACGAGGCCGACATTGCGCTCGCCTATTGCCCCGAACGCGTATTGCCGGGCCGGATCGTCAACGAACTGGTGCACAATGACCGCGTGATCGGCGGCGTCACGCCGGCCTGTGCGGAACGGGCAGCGGTGCTCTATACCAGCTTCGTGAAGGGCGATTGCCTCTACACCACCGCCCGCGTGGCCGAGACGGTGAAGCTGGTCGAAAACAGCTTCCGCGACGTCAACATCGCCTTCGCCAACGAACTCTCGATGATCGCCGATGTGATCGGGGTGGATGTGTGGGATGTGATCCGCCTCGCCAACCGCCACCCGCGGGTCAACATCCTGCAACCCGGCCCCGGTGTGGGCGGGCATTGCATTGCGGTCGATCCGTGGTTTCTGGTGGCGGGCGCGCCCGAAGCGGCGCGGCTGGTGCGCACCGCCCGCGAGGTCAATGATCACAAGGCGGTGCACACCGAAAACCGCATCCGCGCGCTGCTGGATGCCGCGCCGCAAGGCAAGGTCGCGCTGCTGGGCCTCGCCTTCAAACCCGATATCGACGATTTCCGCGAAAGCCCGGCGCTCGAAATCGCGGAAAGCCTTTCCCACACCCACGGCGAGCGCATACTGGTGGTGGAGCCCTTCACCGAAGACCTGCCCAAGGCCTTCGATGGATCGGGCGCGCAGCTGGTGACGCTTGACGCAGCGCTGCGGCAGGCGGAAATTGTGGTGGTGCTGGTCGATCACACCGCGTTCAAACACCTGTCGCCTGCCGATCTGGCGGGCAAGCTGGTGTTCGACACGCGGGGCATGCTGCGGCGATGAGCGAGACGGGCGCGCAGCCGCGCATTCTGGTCACCTTCGGCACCCGGCCCGAAGCGATCAAGATGTTCCCGGTGGTCGCGGCGCTGCGCGAATCGGGCCGGTTCGATGTGAAGGTGGTGGTGACCGCCCAGCATCGCGAATTGCTGGACTCCGTGCTCGCTCTAGCCTCGCTTAGACCCGATCTAGACCTCGACTTGATGCAGCCTAGCCAGTCTTTAGACGCGCTTTCGGCCCGGATTCTGACCCGTTTTGGCGAGGCTCTGGACAGTCTGAAGCCCGATCGCGTGCTGGTTCACGGCGACACTCTGACCACCATGATGGCCACTCTGGCGTGCTATTTCCGTCGGATTCCGGTGGGGCACGTGGAGGCCGGATTGCGCAGCGGCGACATCTATTCGCCCTGGCCGGAGGAAGTGAACCGCAAGGTGACAGGCGCGGTCGCCGACCTTCATTTTGCCCCCACGCAGACCGCGGCCGATGCCTTGCGCGCTGAAAACGTGGGCGAAAATTCCATACATGTCACCGGCAACACCGTGATCGACGCGCTGATGTTCGCGCAAGGGCGGGTGGCTGCCGATCCTACACTGGCGCCCGCCATTGCGCCGCTGAAGGCGCGGTTTGCAGGGCGGCGGATCATCGCCGTGACCGCGCACCGGCGCGAGAATTTCGGTGCGGGGATGCAGCAAATTGCACAAGGATTGCAGCAACTTGCAGCGCGCGATGATGTCGCGATCATCTATCCCTTGCACCCCAATCCCAATGTCGCCGAAGTGATGCGTCCGGCGCTCGCGGGCCATGACAATATCGCCCTGATCGATCCGTTGGATTATCTCGATTTCGTGGCGATGATGGCCGCCTGCGACATTGTCCTAACCGATTCCGGCGGGATCCAGGAGGAAGCGCCGAGCCTTGGCAAGCCGGTGCTGGTGATGCGCGACACGACCGAAAGGCCCGAAGGCGTGGCCGCCGGAACGGCGCGGCTGGTGGGGGCGGATGCCGCTGTAATCACTGCGGAAACGGCGCGGCTGCTGGATGATGATGCGGCCTATCAGGCGATGGCGCGGGCGCATAATCCCTATGGCGATGGCACCGCGAGCGCGCAGATCGCCGGCATCCTCGCCGCGCTGCACTGCCGCTGAACTAGCGGCGGCTGGATACCAGCCGGATATAGTAACCGGCCGCTCCCAACACGGCGAGGCTCGACCCCATGTCGATGATCCAGTTGAGCTTGAGCGGCCCGTAAAGCAACGCATCGACCGGGTGCAGCGAAATCAGCCGCAGGGCGACCAGCGCAATCATCGCAAAAGCACTCGCCCCGGCCACCATGACAGCCACGTTGCGGCGCCCGCGAACATTGCGAAATCCGCGGTAAGCCCATAAAAATGCTGCACTTCCCGCAACTGCAATGACGATCGCGGCCAGCGGTCGCTGGAACTCCCGGCGGTCCTGATAGGTCCCTTCGGTGCGCAGCATTGTGCGCAGCTCGCCCTGCCACATGTCCTCGATCCCGAGTCCCCGCAAAGCCGCAAGGACAATGAAAAGCGCAGCGACCGACAACCACGCCCGCAGATGCCACCCCGCCTGACGGTACCGCATCGCCGTCAGCAAGCCGGTCACGCACGCCAAGGCCACCAGCAGGTAGAGCCCGACTGCGATGATGTTGAACGGGGAAAGGCTGGCAGGCATGCAAAACCACTCAGGGCAATGTCAGGAAATTCTGTACCGGCCTCGTGGCACAGCGATAACTGGTCGCGCAAGAACAACAGGACGTCGCACGCCGCAATTGCAGGGTGTGCAGCCGTCGGAGAGGCGGGTTTAATCGTGTTGCGCTGCGGCATGGGAGCGGCTAGGTAACGGCCCGTATTGCGAACAAGGGAGTGGTGAAAATGGGTATTCGCAACAACGGATCGGCGATCCTGCTTCCCGCTTTTCTGGCGATCGCCGTCTCGGGATGCAGTTCGACCCCTGACCCGGTGATCGGCATGGCAGCCTCGAAGCCGGATGCCGAACTCGGCCAGTCAAACTACAGCATCGCCCGGCCGACGACCTATCTGCTGCGCCCCTCCGATCTGATTTCGGTGACCGTTTTCCGCGAGCCCGACCTGTCGCTCCCCAGCGTTCGCCTCGGGGTAGAAGGCAATGTGTCCGTACCGATGCTGGGTTCCATCCCGGCTGCCGGGATGACCGCCAAGCAGCTTGAGCAGGACGTCACCCGCCGCTTCGCCGCCATCGGCCTCAAGGACCCGATGGTGAGCGTCAACATCACAGAATATGCCTCGCACGAAGTGACTGTCGAAGGTGCTGTGGAGCGCCCCGGCGTCTACAAGTTCCAGCCCGGCGCACGTCTGTCTTCGGCCGTCGCTCTCGCCAGTGGCCCGAAGCGCTCGGCCAAGCTCGATCAGGTCGCGGTGTTCCGCGAAAGCCCGGAAGGCATCATGGTCGCCAAGTTCGATTATGCCGCAGTGCGTCAGGGCGCCATGCTCGACCCTGTGCTGCAGCCCGGTGACCGCGTGGTGATGGGCACCGACGGCCTCTCGGTCTTCTGGGCCGACCTCCTGCAGGCACTTCCGGTATTCGGGGTTTTTGCGGTCGCAGGATTGCGCAACTGAAATCATGAACGACCGATCATTCATTTCCTCGCCTGAGCCCTCCCCTCAGGGGCGCTGGCTCGACAGCTACATGCCCGAAGGCCAGATTGCGGCCTATCAGCCGCAGCCGGCGTCCAACTTCATCAATCTGGCGACTCTGCGCGGAATCCTGTTCCGCCAGCGCTGGCTGATTGCTGCGGTGATTGTCGCGGCAATGATCGCTGGGGTCATCTGGACGCTGATGGTCACCCCGATGTACGAGGCCACGGCCAAGGTCCGTCTTGAGCCCTATGGCCGCAACATTGTCGAAGGGCAGGACGTCAGTCAGGGCTTCGTCGCCAGTCAGGTCTACGATTACATCTCGACCGAGATCGAGGTGATCAAGAGCCGCAGTCTTGCCAAGGTTGTCGTCGAGGAAGAGAACCTTGGCACGCGCTATGATCTGCTCGGCAAGGATATCGACGAAAGCCGCCCGCCGAACATGACAGACGCGCAGTGGCTCGATGAAAAGGAAAACATCGCGGCCGGCATTCTGGCCTCGTCGGTTGTTGCGGAACTTCCCAAGGACAACTGGATCATCTCGATCGGGTTCAGGTCCAGCAACCGCATGCTCGCGGCCGAAATGGCCAACGCCTATGCCGATGCCTATGTGGCCTTCGATTCGCGCCAGAATGTTTCCGAAAACAGCTATGCCCTGACCTATCTTCGCGAGCAGATCGATATGGCCCGCGACAAGCTCCAGCAAGCCGAAGAAGCCGCTAACCTTTACGCGCGCAATTCGGGCATTGTGGTCGATCAGGCTGTCGCGGTTGATGGCGGAGCCGCCGTTACCCTGACCACATCGAATCTTTCGGGCATCAACCAGCGTGTGGCTGCAGCCAAGGCTGCGCGTATCGCGGCAGAGCAACGGTGGCGTTCGCTTCAGAACCTGCCCGCCTCGCAATTGCCCGAAGTGCAGTCGAGCCCGGTCCTCCAAGGCCTGCTGGCAGAGCGCACCGACAAGCGCGTGCAACTGGCCGACCTGCGCCAGCGCTACAACGACGATTTCCCGCAGATTCGCAACCTGCTGTCGCAGATCGAGGTGCTTGATTCGCAGATCGAGCGCAGCAGTGCCGACATCAAGTCACAGATCCGGAACGAGTTCGTGATTGCGCGCAATCAGGAACAGGCCCTCGAAGCCGAGCTCTCGTCGGTCACCGGCGACACTCTGGTCGAGCAGGATCTGCGCGTTCAGTACGGCGTGCTCGAACGTGAAGCGCAGGCCCTGCGCGACCAGCTCAAGGTGCTGCTTGATCGCTACAATCAGGTGGACAGCGCCGCCAATGTGCAAACCGGTGCGGTAACCAAGCTGGATAGCGCGACTGTGCCGGTTGAGCCGTACGAGCCCAATGTCTTCAGGAACATGACCCTTGCGATCGTGTTCGGCATTGCTTTGGCCGCCGGGCTCGCTGTGCTGCGCGAGACGCTGGATGACCGGCTCCGCTCGATCGACGAGGTCGAAGACAAGATCGGCCTGCCGCTGCTTGGATACACCCCGCACGTGCAGGAACCCGATCTCGATGGCCCCGACGGCGATCGCTTCAGTGCCTTGATGGAAGCCTATTCGTCCATCAGGGCATCGATCGATTTCAGCCTCCCGCGCAGCAAGAACGTGCTGCTGTTGACCAGCAGCGGTCCTTCCGAGGGCAAGTCAACCACGTCGGTGATCCTGGCCGAACTGTTCGCAAGCCTTGGCCGCAAGACGCTGCTGATCGATGTTGGCTTGCGCCGTCCCTCGGTCGCGCGGCTGGTGAACATCGAACGTCCCAAGGTCGGCGTTGTCGAAGTGCTGCTTGGCCATGTCCCGCTTGAAGCTGCGGTGGTCAAGGGCGTTCACGAAAACCTCGAAATCCTGCCGGTCGGCGAGATTCCGCCGAACCCGACAGAAATCGTGGATTCGCCCGAATTCCGCGCCTTCCTGCAAAAGTGCAGCGAGGAGTATTCGCTGGTGATCCTCGATTCGGCTCCGGTCATGGGTCTCGCGGATGCGCCGATCCTCTCGCGCATTGTTGACGGGACGATCTTCATTCTCGAAGCGAACCGCGTTCCCTTCGGTCAGGCACGCAATGCCGTGCGCCGCGTGCGCGCTGCCGGTGGCAACATTCTGGGCGTGATCCTGACCAAGTACCGGGCGCTGGAGGCGGGCGAGTCCTACTCCTACCAGTACGGGTATTACGAGTACGGCAAGGGCAACGACCGGGGCTGACCAGCTCCGACTGCCTGACACATCACGCAGGGGAGCGGAAAGATGCCGATACGCCGCGACAGAACGGCGCCACGGCAAGACTTTGGTGGGAAACCCAGATGACCGACCCCGTCCCCTTTACCGTGATCATCCCCGCCCATAACGAACAGAGCGTCATTGCGCGCTGTCTGGAAACGGCACTGCGCGGTGCGCCGGACAACCACCGGATGCAGATCATTGTCGCTGCCAACGGATGCTCGGACCGTACCGTTGCCGTTGCGAAGCAGGCGGCGCCAGGCGCGCTGGTGCTCGATTTGCCCCAAGGGTCGAAAACCCTGGCGATGAATGAAGCGGCGCGTCACGCCAAAGGCTTTCCGCGCATCTTCCTCGATGCCGACGTTCAATGCGAGTACCGCGCTTTGGCTGCGCTTGCCGAGGAACTTTGCAAGCCCGGCGTAATGGCAGCCTCGCCCGCCATCGCAATGGACCTGTCGCGCTCAAGCTTCCTCGTGCGCGCCTATTATCGCGTATGGCTGACCCAGCCCTATGTGCAGCGGGCCATGGTCGGTTCGGGATGCTTTGGCCTGTCGCAAGCCGGCTTCGAACAAATCGGCGAGTTTCCGCCAATCACCGGTGACGACATCTGGGTCCATTCGCGCTTCACCGAGGATGAGCGTCGCAGTGTCCGGCATGACAAGGACGGGCGGCCTGTGTCCTTTCTCGTCTCTCCGCCACGCAGGATCGCCGACCAGATCCGTGTCGAAACCCGTCGCCGCCTTGGCAACGAGCAGGTCATGGCGCTCCATCCTGCACCGCATTTCAAGGGCTCGAACAACGCTGGCGACCTGACCGCGGCGTTGCGCAACGGCGCAACCATTGTCGACGTTGCCATTTACACCGCGATCAAACTGCTCACGCGGTTACGCGCCGGGTGGGCCAAGCGGCGCCAGACAACCATTGTCTGGGAACGCGATCTGGCCGCGCGAGAAATCTGACATGACCGACGTCAACGCTGCACGCCCTGACATTTCCGTGCTGATCGTGGCCTATAACTCGGCCGCCCTGATCCCTGCCTGCCTCGGCGCGCTGACCGAAGCGGCGCGCGAGCACACCATCGAAGTGCTGATGGTCGACAACGGAGACGGATCGACTGAAAAGCTGGTCGCAGCGGACTATCCCGAAGTCCGGATCGTCCCCAGCAAGGGCAATATCGGCTTTGCGGCCGGCAACAACCTGCTCGCCCGTCACGCCCGCGCCGAACGGCTGCTGCTGCTCAACCCCGATATGGTGGTGCAGCCGGGATCGATCGATGCGCTGATGCGCGGCGCCAGTCGTCATCCCGAAGCCGGAGCATGGGGCGGCGTGACAGTGGACCCCAGCGGCAAGCCCGATGCCGGAAACGCCATTGCCATGCCCTCCCTCGCCGAATTCGCGAGCGTGGCGCTCGGCCGGTCGCAGATCGGCAATGCCCCGCTCAAGGGCCTCGACGGCGATACGCCGGTCGATGTGCTGATCGGTGGCTTCGTCATGTTCTCGCGCAAGGCGTGGGAAGAAGCTGACGGATTGGACGAACGCTATTTCCTCTATTGCGAGGAAGTCGACCTGTTCTACCGGCTCAAGCAGAAAGGCTACAGCTTCTGGCGGATTTCCGATGCCTATGGCCGGCACGAGGCGGCGCATGGCAACCATCTCTCGCCCATGCGCCTGCTTTACCGCGCGGCGGGCAGCATGGAATTCGTGCGGGCGCACTGGTCGCCCTTCGCGCGCGTCGCATCGGCGGTGCTGATCTGGGTGGCGGCGCTGGAGCGCTATCTTGCGGGCAAACTGCTCGGCGGGCGGCGCCCGCACCTGCGCCAGCTCGGCGAAGGTTATCGCTACGTTGCCCTGCGGCCCCAGTTCTGGATGTCGGGATACCATCGCGAGCGCGGGTTGATGGCCCGTCTCGCCCGCGGCCCGATCGGCGATTAGCCCCGGCCTGCCGTCTTTCCAAGTGTCAGAGGAACCTGCCGTGCAGCATTTCGTGCTCACCCGCTTCAACATCGCCAGTCCGGGCCGTGAAGCACCGATCCGCAATGCGCCCGGCTGGTTGGGTCGCCGGTTCGACCTGTTCGAGGCCTATTGCCTGCCCAGCATGGCCGCGCAGGAGCCCGGCACGTTCCGCTGGCTGATCTATTTCGACGAACAGACACCGCCCGAATTCCGCAGCCGGATCGAAGCGGCACAGGCCATCGTGCCGTTTGATGCGATTTTCGTAGGTCCGTTTCGCGCTGGCCTCGCCGCACTCGATGTGGCGGCGCGGCTGACAAGCCGGCACGGACGGCTGATCACCACCCGGCTCGATAATGACGACGCAGTATCGAGCGACTTTCTGGCCCGCGTAAAAGCAGAGGCGGACCGCTTTCCCGACGGTACGATCATCAACTTCCGCGAAGGAATCGCGCTTCAGAATGGTCGCCTTTACACTGCGGCCGACGAGAGCAATCCCTTCACCTCGCTGGTCGAGCAGGCAGCCGATGCGGCAACCATCTGGGCCGCCCCGCACACCGAACTCGCGACGCGCTTCCCCTTGCGTCAGGTCGTCACCGAACCGTGCTGGCTGCAAGTTGTCCATGGCGAGAATGTCGCCAACCGGATCAAGGGGAAACGGCTGGCGGACAAGGCCGTGCTTGCCCGGTTCGCGCTTGGCAAAAGCGTCGAAGTCGTTCCGACCGGCGCGTCGGCTGTGATGCTTGACCGGCTTATGGCCTACCCCGCCCGACAGGCGCGTGAGCTGGCGATAAGGCTGGCCAAGAAGGTGTTGAGACGCGGCTGAGCCGGCTTTCGGACTGCTTACCGGGCGGACGGCGGGGGAAGTGCCGAGGTTCGCAGATTCTGAGGCGGAGCCTGAACCGGCCTGTACGGCACACGATTGGCAGTGGCGATCGCGTAGCCGATGCTGACGCACATCCCCAGCATCATGTGGAACCATACTTGCGTCGACAGCCAGATCGACACGGAAACGATCCCGAGCGCGAACACCGCCATCGCGATTGCAAGTCCGCGCAGCGCCATTTTATCGATATACTGCTGGCCCGAGGATTTGCGGATGACCGCCAGAAGCGCAAGAATTGTCACGATCGCCAAGGTGAGAGAAGGAATGATCCCGAATTGAATGGCCATGAGCAGCCAATAGTGGTCGATTGATCCACTGACCATCCAGCTCGGCCGCTCCCATTCGGCATAGCCGATGCCGAACCAAGGGTTCTTCTCGACATTCATGGTGCCAAATCGCCAGATGAGCACGCGGTTGTAAGCGCTGAAGGAATTCAACGACGCATACCTCATAAGGAGATTGAACGAGCCTGACTGCGTCCCCAATTCCAATGCGAAGATCAAGATCCCGGACCCGATGAAAAACAGGCGCCAGGTTAGCTGCAAAAACCTTTCGCTTAGCCAATTGTAAACAATCAACATCATACTGACCGTAATCGCCAGCAGGGCGGCCGAACTGACAGTGAAAAAGCTGAAAAAAGCCGACACAACCCCCACGATCCGTGGCCAGCCGCGCAGCCCCGACATCCAGTAAAGCGGAAGGAAACTGGCGAAGAAGATGCCTGCAAGGATGGGGTGGGGAAAGGGACCGCGCGAGCGCATCAGCCCCATGCGTTCGTCTATCGGATAATAACCGCCGACACCGACAATCCCGCCGACAAATGGTTGCAGGATATGCCGCTTCAGCACCGCCTCAAGTACGATGAAGCCACCGGCGATCGCCAGACCGGGCACCATCATCAGCAGGAACAGCCTGACATCGCGCATCGACTGGAACGCTGCCCGCGCAAAGAAATAGGCGAGGCCGATATCGACTGTCTGGGCAATGGAGGAAGTGAAGAAGTCCTCGAAAGGCGATGTGTTGTATAGCGCCAGCCAGATCCATCCCGTTCCGATCAGCATCAGATAGTCGGGCAATACCCAGTTCCAGCGACCACGCAGGTTTGCCCCAACCACCAGCAGCGTCGCGGGGATCAGGAACAGGCGGTAGGGCGGCAAAACCACGCCCATCACCGTCAGGTTGAGCTGAGGGGGCAGCAACATGATGTAGCCGAGGACCACCGCCAGATAGACGAAGCGGTCGTCGGGCCTGGCCACCGGCCGGGCAACCATGGGCCGGTATGCAGCATTCGGGTTCATCAGGGTCGCCATGGAATGACTCTAGACCGAATTTCCCGGGGCATCAAAGGCGGATTGCGGCGAGGTGGTCTGTTCCGGTTTGCCTGCGCTGCCGGCGATCACCCGCTGGCTGACGACTTTTGCGGGGGACCCGGCGATGATGCTCATCGGAGGGAATATGCCCTTTACCACGGCGCCTGCAGCAACAATCGAACCATCTCCGATCGAGGTGCCCGGCAGAATGATTGCCCGCGTGGCGAGCCACACATCATTGCCGATGGTAACATCGCCTTCGGCCATAGGCTGGTCCGTCACCGGATGTCCGAGATCATGGCGGTAGGTCGCAGCGGTCACAAGCACATCGGGCCCGAACAGAACGTCGTCTCCCAGAACGATGCGCCCTTGCCCCGGCCCGGCCCACAAATGGCAGCGCGACCCGATCCGCACCCTTTTGCCGATGCTGATACGCTCGGGGTTCTGGAACACGGCGTCGGGACTGACATTGCCCGGCCCTTCGAAGGTCACCTGTCGCAGCGGCGCAACATGCGAGTAGTTATAGTAGTTCACTATCTTGAACAGATGCAGCCATGCACGCGGATCCATTACCGAGCCGACGAGGCGCAGAACTCTTTTGAAGCGATTCGGGCTGGCTTTTCGAACCGGTGAACTGGGTTCCATGGGAAAGCGGTCTTTCGTAGCTGGAAGCGCGGGCTGCAAGATCGTCCGATAACGCGGGAACGGCGACGCCGCAAAGGAAGAACCCCTTTGCCAGTATTGCGTGCGTCCACTTTTGCTGGCCAATGATGCAGGCACGCGAAAGCCGAACTACCCTCTTTCCTACACATAATCTTTCTGGTTCCTTCAAGGCATAAATTTTACCAGAAAGGTTACAAAATGCCGAATGATGCCTTCAGTTCCAGCAGTGACAGCCTAATCGCGCCCGCACGGCTTGCGTTCGACCTTGTGCCCGCAGACACGGGCGACTTGGCCTTCGCCACCAAAGCCATCTACATCGGATCGGGCGGAGACATCGTGCTGCGCGCCATCGGTTCGGAGACGGATGTGACCTTGCGCAATGTCGCCAGCGGGAGCGTGCTTGCCATCCGGGCAAGAGCCATCCGCGCCACCGGCACCACTGCCGCCAGCCTGGTCGGGCTCGCCTGATGAGCTGGCACGGCATCGGCCTGATTTCCGGCAACTGGGCACCGCTGTCGGGCATGGGATCGCTCACCGGCAATCTGCCGATCCTGCTGCCCGGCCCCCAATGGACCGGCACCAGCGGTTCGGGTTTTGCGACAGTCCCCGTCGATCCGCAGCGGATAACCGCAAAGCCGGCGCTGCGCCTGATCACCCCTCCCAACCAGCACTTCACCGATACTCTGGCTGTCGGCGTGATCGCCATGGCCAATGATGGTGGAACGCTCGCCACCGGCTTCGGGATCGAGAGCATTACCTTCCATTACGAAGGCCGGACGCTGACAGTGACCGAGCCGGGCTGGCATACGCTCATGACCGAGCGCGGGCCGCGCACCTATTTCGGATGGTGGGCCAGGCTCCGGCGCCCTCCGGGCCTGTCCGGCAAGGCTCACCTCTATGTCGAGGCACGCGCCCGCGACGCCACGATGCAACCCCGTATCCTCGGCCCGCTCAATTTCTCGCCGGTCGCGAGCGAGTATGATCTCGACCTCGAAATCAATCCCGATCTGCCGGAGATCGCGGGGAGGCGCTACCGGTCGTTCTGGCCTGCCATCAGCTATGCGCGCAGCCAGTTTCCGCACAACCCCCGGTTCCTGATCACCCGACCGGGCAAGTACGAGATCGAGCGTAACCCGGCCAACAACGGAGAGGCGCCCACCGATCAATACGCCATTACCGGGCGTTACACGATCGAGGCGAGCGTGCCCGGCGTTTCGATCGGCCGTCTTGGGTACGATAACGACGCGCTGGCGCTGATCCCCGGACACCGGACCTGGTGGCGGATCAAGGGGGCCAACATCACCTATGACACGCGCCATGTGCGCTATCTTTCAGCCGTGACCAATCTGCCTGATCCGGCGCATCTCGTTGGCCACTGGCTCGATGGCGTGACTGTCACTACCAGCGACCCCGACGGCAAGAACGAACTGTTCCGCGGCGGCACCACCCCGCGTTCGTCGCAAGTGGTGTTCGGCAATCCGATCTATACCGAATGCCACTTCATCAACCAGAACACGCCTGCGACCAAGGCGATGCTGATCCGCGGCTGCATGGTCGAAAACTCGTCGCAGGACATCATTTCCAACGCGCTGTGCGTGGTCCAGTCGACCTTTGCGGGCGGCGATCAGGACTTCTGGAACGGCGACGCACTCGCCTTCACTGTCACCATCCCCGCCGGCGATACGCTGGCGCGTGAAGGCGGCAATTCGTCCAGTGGTATCAACGGCGGGCTGTGGACGGCGGTCGTCTCCGGCACAACCTACACCTTCGATGTCGGCAATGGCAGCGAGGCCTACTATCTGCGTGCGCCTGCTGGCGGCTACAACGGTGTTTCCGGTATCGGCGGATACTGGTGCCGCGATGTCGTGGACTGGCTCAACACCCTCCCGGGCTGGTCGGCCACACTTTCCCCCGAATTTGCGGCCAAAGACCGGGTCGCGGCCTATCTCTCGCGGCCGGGTCTGAAGGGACAGGGTTTCGACGGCACGCCGCACCCGGTCATCACAGGGACCGGTCAGCCCGAACAGATCGTCTGGACCGCCGATACCCATGGCGACTGGTACCAGCATACGTCAGGCGAGCTCGAAAACGTGATCGTCGCATTCAACCGCGTGTGGAATGTCGAGGCGCAGCTGATCTTTCTGGCACCGATCCTCGCCAATGGCACCGCAGCCAGTCGCGACATCTTTTTCGTCGGCAATGCGATGGCGATCGATCCGATCGGAAAGCTTTACTACGATCCGCTCGCCGCGAGCAGCCAATTCAGTCGCCCGCACCCGATGAGCCACGTCGTCATTGCCCACAATACGCTGGCCAATCAGGGCCTGATCCTGAACACGATCACCGGCAACATCACCGATGGCGGATACAACCTCATCCGCAACAATGCGATGCGGTCGCTGCGGTGGACTGGCGCGCCGATGGCCGGAATGGTGATCGACGGGCTCTTGCTCCACGAAGGCGCTGCCGTGCCGCTGAGCGTCAGCAACTATCGGGTGGCGGGCAACCAGAACACGCTTTACGCCGGTTTTGCCGCGGGCGATTTCACCCCGACTGCCTTGATGCGCGAGAAGGGTCTGGTGCCAGCCATCGCGGTCGATGCGGGCCAGACCCCCTTCCCCGACCCTTGCGCTCCGGGAGCCATCGCCGCCGAGGCCGACGAACTGCTGGTGGTCGCGCCGCCCCCGACCGGCGGCACGGGCCTGTCGGCAGCCGGACTGGCGCTCTCCAATCTGCTGGCGGGCAAACCGACCAGCGGGATGTGGGACTATCGGCAGGCGACCAATCCCGGGTTGTGGAGCACCGCCAACATCAGCGGCGGAGCCGGCCCCGCTGCCCAGGGGATCGCCACCCGCCAGCCGGTCATCGACCCTGTCACCGGAGCCCTGTTCGACAACACCGACCAGATCGACGCGGCGACGGCATCGGACATCTACTCGGTGTTCATGCTGGTGCGCAAAGCTGCCGGATCGACGTCCGGGCAGTTGTTGCGCAATCTGGTCATCTATCAGGACGGATCGAATACCACCTTCACGAGTGCGGTTGCGGTCGACGGCACCGGCACGCTGCGACGCCGCGACCTTTACACCGCGCTGAACGATGCGGCGTGGCACAGGGTGAGTGCGGAAGGCCTGACCCTGACGGGCATTCTTCAGGTCGGACGCGATACCGGCGGCATGATCGGCAATGTGATGCTGGTCGTGGCCCTGCGCCACAGCGAGTTTGCCACCAACCTCGCAACGGCCAAGACCGCCGCTCTGGCCTGGCTTGCCGAGCAGCAGCCTTGATTCTTCGGGCAACGCGGGCTCTTGCCGGGCCCGCGTTGCTGCACTGCAACTTTGCACTCGCACAAGACCCGAAAATGCGGCAAGCGCGAAGGCATGCCTGTCCCGCAAAAACCCGAACGGAATGCGCCTGCCGCAGCGCAGCGCCTGGCAGCGGGCGTTGCCATACGTCTCAGGCATCACCGGGCAGCAATCCTTGCGCTGGCTGTGCGCGGATTTTCGGTGCTGGCGGCCTTCGCGGTCACCTATGTGCTCGGCAATCGCTACGGTCCTGAAGCAACGGGTGCCTATGCACTGGTGACCCAGACCGCCATGTTTCTTGCCGTTGCCGGGCTGCTTGGCCTCGATATCAGCGTGGTGCGGCATTTCTCCAGAGCGGTGGCACAGGCCATGCCGGTCGCGCTGCAATCGCTTGTGCAGGTGCTCGGCCTCGGCTTTGCGATGATGGGCGTGATCGCCGTCACGCTCTGGCTGGGCGGCGATCTGGTGTGGGAGCGGCTGTTCGGCAATGTCGTCGGGCGCGAGTTGCTGCTGGTGCTCTGCATCCTGCTGATCGGACGCGGCGGAGCGCAATTGCTGGGCGGATTGCTGCGCTCGCAGCACCAGTTCACCCTTGGGCAGGCGATTGCCGCGCTGACCGTGCCGGGCTGGACCGCGATTGCCCTTGTGACAGGCATCGCCCGCACGGTCGAAGACGCGCTGTGGGCGGCCGCCTATGCCGGACTGGCCTCGATCGCGATCGGCATGCTGGCGATGATGCGCCATACCGGGCGAGGCGACACAGCGGTGGCGATCCCGATGAAAGCGGTGGTGAACTCCTCGCTGCCGCTGTGGGGTGTCGGTATTACCCTCAATATTGGCGACTGGTACGGCTTGGTCGTTTCGGGCCAGATGCTGGGCGCCGCGGACACCGGCCTTTATCGCGTTGCAATGCAAGTCGCGGCACTTCTTCAAATCGTTTCTACGACGATATTTTCAGTCTATTCAGCCCAGATTAGTGCGGCCTTTCATGCTCATGAAAGGCAGACTGCAGCGCGACTAGCCAGATCAGCTTTCAGAGTCAGCATGGTGGCAGCCATCCCTCTTGCAGTCGCCATTCTCGTTGGAGGCGAGCTTCTCCTGGCCCAAATCGGTCCGGAATTCACTGACGCGATGCCCCTTTTGATCATTCTTACATTAGGGCAGTTTGCCTACGCGGTGTTCGGTCCGCCCGGCATGGTTCTGGCTATGTCGGGTCATGAACGGATCAATCTTGCCATCACGACAGGCGGAACGGTAATGATGCTGGTCGCGGCTCCGCTCGGAGCGTGGCTTGCCGGACCAGAGGGTTTGGTAACAAGCATGGTGCTCGTAATGCTGGCCAGAAACATCATCGCTTACGTTATCGTGCGGCGGAAAATGAGAATTAGCATCTGGGCAGGAACCGCCAGTTAGCAAATCAGACTGCGCCTTTGCCAACAATCCTATTTAAAGCGTGCGCAAGGGGTTTGATTTGCGCCAGAGCGCGCTCCTCAACCAGATGCCATGATAGAATCGCGAGCCCCAGCGTGATCGGCAGGGAGAGTGCGATGTTTGCCAGGGGGCTTACTCCCGGGACGCAATACGCAATGAGCTGCTGGACCGGAAAGGCGTAGATGTAGACGCCGTAAGAGTAGTCGCCAATCCGGTTAAAGAGGAGGATGCGGCCCTTGATTTCAAAACCGAACCATCCGGCTGCATATGTCAAGGCAACGACGAAAAACAGCGGTGCTAGGGGCGAATTGGCGGAGATGGCAGCCAATGCGCAAAGGCCCAAAGCCCAACGCCAATCGAAAGCAAAGACCCGCCGCCAGACATAGGCAAGCATCCCGAGCGAGAATGGAAAGGCCAAGGTGACAAGCAGGTCGACCCTGCGTGCCACCCCGCCGCCGGGCACCCATTGCAGGCAGTAAAGATAGGCGGCAGCCAAAAGCAGCGCGCATACAGAGAATGTCCAGCGCCGGCGCAAGAGCCCTGCAACTCCCGCAACCAAAACGCCGCCGTAACAGAGGACTTCGTAAAACAACGTCCAAAGGCTGCCGTTAATGGCAAGCGGATAGGGGTTGTCGGCAAACACGCCCGGCAAATCATATTGCAGGAAGGCGAGGCTCAGGTTGCGCGGGATATAGGCCAGCGTTCCCGGAGACAGCAGGAATGCCGCAGGCTGCAATGTGGTGACCATTGTTCCGACCAGAATTGTGATCAACAGAACCACAATCAGGCCGGGAAACAAGCGCAATACCCTCGCAGTTGCGAAACGGACAAGATCGGGGCTTCGCTCGAAGCTGTTGGAAATGAGCAAACCGGACAGGGCAAAGAACAATGCCACAGCCAGCCCACCCAATGACATCCCCGCAATATGTTCAAAAGGCTCAGTCGCACCGCGCCCCAGAGCGATAGGAAAAGCGTGCGACACGAGAACCGCAGACGCAGCAATCAGACGGATCAGATTAAGGTTGTTGTCCCTACCGGCGAGCTGATCGGCAAGAATCGTCCGCTTAGCTGGGGGGGGGGGGGGGAGGGGGTCATGGCCACCGACGAGCTGGCATTTGGATTTTTCTTTTCGCACATTACTCCCCCCGCTTCCCCGCCAGCCGCCGCAAAGTTCCCAAGAGGCTGCGAAGGTTCTCCTTTGCTCCCAGCATTCGCGCATTGCGTCCCAGCGCAAGGCCCGAAAAGCGCGGGCGCTTGCGGCCGGTCAGGGCCATCGCCGTCAGCCGTGACAGCACCAGCCCTTTGCGCTTGGCCTGAAACGGCTGCATCCGCGCAATCGCAGCAATTTCGACCGGTTCGGTCAGCAGGGTGCCCGCCCCCATCGCCTCGGCGACCAGCGCCTCGCCCTTGCGGGTGCGGGTCAGCACGAGGCTGCGGCCTTCCTGCTCCTCGAACAGCGGGCGTCCGGCCTCGTCGAGGTGCCAGCCATCGGCGCACACCACATCCGCAAACTCGCCGATCCCGTCGGGGCAGATCTTGCAGCGGAATTGCAGGTGGCGATTGAGGATCGTACCCCAGCTGGTGTCGTAATCCATGGTGAAGCGGCGACCATCCGCCAGCTCTGCCGTTGCGAACCCCGGCCAGCCGTCTCCGCGGAACCGGAAAGCGGTGACCGCATTCTCGTCCTCCACCCCCATGGCCTTGAGCAGCGCCGAGGTGCCGCGATAGCTGGGCACGCCTGCACACATGAAGGCGAACATGAAAGGCACCTTGGCATCGACGCGTGTGTCGTGGCGGGCCAGTTGCCGCAATCCCGCGACATCGCAGGGCTTGCCGACGAAAGCGAACCGCCCCGGCGCATCGAGCCGTGCGGCAATATCCTCCAGCGGCGATGACGGCGCATAGCGCGATCCGGCGGCGCGGAACACGTCATCGCGCCCGGTGCTGATCACAAGAGCATTACGAACCGGCGAATCCTCCGCCACCGCCGTCTGCACCACGTAATCGATCTGGCCGGTGTTCAGCAGATGCACCAGCATCGCGGACAATCCGCCTCCGGACGAGGCATTGCGGCGCAGTTCGGCATCGGAACTCCAGCCCAGCCGGGCGGTGATGAGCGGGCCCCAGACCGGATGATACTCGGCCTCGTGGCTGGCCGGATCGTGCCGGATATTCGCGCCGGGGCAGGCGGCGTCGATCAGACGGGCCTGCTCTGCCCCCACTTCGCCAACAACCATCGGGCGACGGTAGCCCTGCGCGGAATTCTGCATGACAATCGCCGGCCGTGCCCGATCCCCGATCCCCGCGCACATGCCGCAACCGGCGCACAGACCGTTGGCGGTGATCGTCCCGACATCAAGCACGGGCGGCAACCTGCGCGATCGTCTGGCCGAGGAATGCGCGGTAGCTTTCAAGCCGCCGCCGTGCCTCGGCATTGGCGGCGATGGCGTCGGCGCGCACCTTGGGCAGATCGGCCAGCGCCTTGTCCACGGTCTCCAGCGCGGCTTCGTTGGTGGTGCTGGTCATGTCGACATTCCAGCCATAACCGAGCGAATCGAACAGGCCGTTGAACTTGCGGCTGTAACCCAGCGGGACCACCGCCGTATCGGACGAGATCGCCGCGATGGTCGCGTGCATCCGACTGCCCATCAAGAGATCGAGATTGGCGATGTAGGTCTTGGCCTGCGACGGCCCTGCAAATCGCGGCGGCAGGATCGCCTGCGGATAACGCTCGCGCAGCGCCTCGGACGCGGCGTAATCATCCTCGTGCGCAAGGAAGCTCGCCAGCACGTGCGGCACGAAATGCAGCTCGATCCGGGGATCGCTGGTCAGCCGTTCAAGCAGGGCATCGATCAGCGCGGGGTAATCGACCGTCAGCTTGATCTTGTCACCAGCCGCCACCGCCAGATCGCGGCGGTACATCAGGGCAGAGACATTCAGGCCGACCTTGATTGTGCCCGATGCCAGATCGCGCCCGTCCTTGTCGGCAGGCCGGTCATAGGGCAGCGCGAAGGCAACATCGGTGGTCAGCGAGGATTTGCCCGCCAACCCCATTTCGCCCAGCAGGCGATAGGATGTCTCGTCACGCGCAAAGATATGCCGCGCCAGCTTGAGCACGCCTTGCGCCGCCAGCCTCGCCTTGCCGTCGGTAAAGGGCCCGATGGTCTGCGGGCTCAGCACCAAGGGCTTTCCGCGCCCTGCCGCGATCACCTTGGACAGCAGCATCATCCCGTACCGGCCCCACGAGTAGATATCGGAGAAACTGTCCCCCGAACCGATATCGAACACGATATCGCAGCGCGCCATGGTGCGGTGCAGATCGGACCATGGCTTGGCCAGCGCCTTGTAGCCGACGTTGACGAAGTCGTTGGGGTAGGCGGTTTCCTGACTGTAATCGACCTGCCCGCGCGATCCCATCAGATGGAACACCGGCTGGCGGCCGGCAGCTTCTGCCGCGGCCGCGATCAGGTTGATGTTCGCCAGCGTCAGCGCGCCGACGCCGAGGTTTTCCGATTTGAAGGTGTGCCACAGCAGCCCGATATGGAGCGGCGGGAGCGCGGCGGCATTCGTGCTGTCAGCCATGTTCAACCCGCCAGCAGCGGCCGCCACCACGCCTCGCGGTCGAGATACCAGCGCAGCGTCTGGCGCAGCCCGTCCTCGAAACCGTGCGCGGGTGCATAGCCGAGTTCGGCGCGGGCCTTGGTCTCGTCGATCGCATAGCGCCGGTCGTGCCCGGCGCGGTCGGTGACGAAGGTCTTGAGGCTGCTGGTGGCCTCGCCCTTCGCGGCAGGCGCATCGGGATAGCGTTCGGCCAGCCCGTCCACTTCGGCAAAGGCGCGGTCAACTTCGGCGCAGATCGTGTCGATCACCGTCATGTTAGGCAATTCCGCCCCGCCGCAGTGATCCTCGACATGCAGCCAATCGCGCACGTTCATCCCGTCGCCATAGATCGGGAGGTTGCGGCCATGCAGCGCGTTCAGCAGGAACAGCGGGATCAGCTTTTCGGGATACTGGTACGGCCCGTAATTGTTCGAACAATTGCTGGTCGTCACTTCCAGTCCGAAGGTGTGATGATAGGCGCGCACCAGATGGTCCGATGCCGCCTTGCTCGCCGAATAGGGCGAGTTGGGGGCATAAGGCGTCACCTCGCTGAAGGCCGGATCATTGGGGCCGAGCGATCCGAACACCTCGTCGGTGGAAATGTGGTGGAAGCGGTGCGGCACGCCGCTGCCCGCCAGCCATACGGCGCGCGCGGCCTTCAGCAGGCTGTTGGTGCCGAGGATGTTGGTGTCGATGAAGGCATCCGGCCCGCTGATCGAACGATCGACATGGCTTTCGGCTGCGAAGTGCACCAGCGTGGAGATACCGTGATCGCGCAGCAGTTGCTCGACCAGCGCGGTATCGCGGATGTCGCCTTCCACCAGCTCGGCATTGGGCGCACCTTCGATCGTGGAGCGGTTGCCGGCATAGGTCAGCGCATCCAGCACGATCACCCGGTCTTCGGGGTGCTTTGCGTTCCAGTAGTGCACGAAATTGCCGCCGATGAATCCGGCGCCGCCGGTAACAAGCAGATTAGCCAAGCTGAGCTTCCTCTTTGAGCATCAGGCGCAGGTTGGTGCGCCAGTGGACGGCTTCCTCGCCCAGCGCCGCGCGGGTGGCGCGACAATCGAGTAGCGAGAACGCCGGGCGCCGTGCAGGCGTGGGGTAATCGGCGGTGGTGATCGGGCGGATCACCGGAATGCGCGCCAACAGGCCGAGAGCATGGGCTTCCTCGGCGATGGCGACAGCGAAATCGTACCAGCTCGCAACGCCTGCATCGCTGTGATGAAATGTGCCGGCCTGCTTGCGTTCAACCAGACCCCAGATGGTGCGGGCAAGCCCTGTGGCCCAGGTGGGCGAGCCGATCTGGTCGCTCACCACGCCCAGTTCCTCGCGCTCCTTCATCAGGCGGATCATGGTGCGCACGAAATTCGCCCCGCCCGCTTCGTAAACCCATGCGGTCCGCACCAGCAGGTCTTCGGGGCGCAGCACATCCTCGCCTTCGGCCTTGGTGCGGCCATAGGCAGACTGCGGATTGCGCTGGCTATCGGGGGTATAGGGCTCGGACGCGGTGCCATCGAACACGTAGTCGGTGGACACGTGAACGACCTTTCCGCCCGTCCCCGCCATCGCTTCGACCATGACCCGCACAGCATCGGCATTGATCGCCCGGGCCAGCGCCTCGTCACCCTCGGCCCGGTCGACCGCCGTATAGGCCGCGGCATTGATGATCAGATCGGGCGCCTCGACAACCAGCCGGGCGGTCAGCATCGCCGCATCGGTCAGATCGACATCCTCGACATCGATCGCGTTGATATCGGCCCACTCGGGCGCAGTGCGCTGCAGCGCACCGCCAAGCTGGCCATTGGCGCCGGTAACGAGGACTCTCATGCGAACACCGGCACATCGGCGAGAGCAAGCCCGCGTGCGTCCTTTTCCGAAATCAGCGGGGTCACCCCGTCCAGCGGCCATTCGATCCCCACTGCGGGATCATCCCAGGCCAGCGTGAATTCGCTCTGGGGGGCGTAAGGCGCTGTGCATTTGTAGAGGAAGTCGGTGTCGTCCTCGAGCGTCAGGAAGCCATGGGCAAAGCCTTCAGGCACCCAGAACATCCGCTTGTTCTCGGCGCTCAGCTCCACGCCAACCCACTTGCCGAAGGTCGGTGATGAGCTACGCAGATCGACCGCGACATCGAACACTGCGCCATTGGTGACCCGCACCAACTTGCCCTGCGGCCCCGGATTCTGGAAATGCAGCCCGCGCAGCACGCCCTTCTGCGAGCGGCTGTGATTGTCCTGCACGAAGGCCAGATCAAGCCCGGCACCGGCAAACGCAGCCGCGTTCCATGTTTCCATGAAAAAGCCGCGCGCATCGCCGAACACGCGCGGTTCGATGATCAGCACATCGGGAATGGCGGTCGGGATGATGTTCACGGCAGCACCGGCGCTTCGAGCAGCTTGATCAGATATTCGCCGTAACCCGACTTCCGCAGCGGCTCGGCAATCTCGCGCAGGCGGTCGGCCGTGATGAAGCCCTGACGCCAGGCGATTTCCTCGGGGCAGGAGATTTTCAGCCCCTGCCGCTCTTCCGTGATGCGCACATAGGTTGCCGCATCGAGCAGCGAGGCATGGGTGCCGGTATCGAGCCACGCAAAGCCGCGCCCCATGATCTCGACCGACATCGTGCCTTCATCGAGATAGAGCCGGTTGAGATCGGTAATCTCAAGCTCGCCGCGGGGCGAAGGCTTGAGATCGCGGGCGCGATCCACCACGGTTTCGTCGTAGAAATAGAGGCCCGTCACCGCATAGTTCGACTTGGGAACCTTGGGCTTTTCCTCGATCGAAATCGCCTTGCCCGCTGCATCGAACTCGACGACGCCGAAGGCCTGCGGATCGTTCACGCGATAGGCGAACACGGTCGCTCCTCTGTCGCGGGCGTTGGCGTTCTTGAGCAGATCGGGCAGGCCGTGGCCGTAGAAGATATTGTCGCCAAGGATCAGCGCGCTTGGCCCGCCCTTCACGAAATCGGCGCCGATGTGGAACGCCTGCGCCAGTCCTTCGGGCTTCGGTTGCACTTCGTAAGACAGCGAGACGCCGAAATCCGCACCATCGCCGAGCACCCGCTGGAACTGCGCCGCATCTTCGGGGGTGGTGATGATGAGAATGTCGCGGATGCCCGCCAGCATCAGGGTGCTGAGCGGATAATAGATCATCGGCTTGTCGAAGATCGGCATCAGCTGCTTCGATACGCCGCGGGTCAAAGGATAGAGCCGGGTCCCCGATCCCCCGGCCAGGATGATCCCGCGCCTCGCCTTCACGCCTGCGTTATCACCCACCTGGCCACCTCATCGTTTAACACCACTGCGACCGGGTGCTGCATTGCAGCACGGACTTGGAGGGTCAATCGCCAAATACGGGAAAATCCCGAAAAAGTGGCTTTCCCCGCATCACTGCGCCGTTTAGGTGCAAGTGCGAAATAATGGACTTGTCGCAGGAGTTCACAGGCACCGGCTTGGAAGGTACCGCATGGCAGATGTGATTACCCCGATCTACACCCAGTCCCAGCGCGAAGGGATCGAGGCGATCTGCCCTCCCGGCCCGCGCCGGATTCTGGACATCGGCGGATCCTCCGGAAGGTTCGCACAGGCGATCAAGCAATCGCTTGGTGCCGACGCCGTATTCGTGGCCGATTATTCGGCCGATGCGCTGGCCAAGGCGGCGGAGATCACCGATGGCACATTTCAGGTCGATCTTAACCGCCGCGGTGCGATCACCGAGGCGCTGGCGAGCACAGATCCGTTCGATCTGGTGTTCTGCCTGTGCGTGCTCGAACATGTCTATGATCCCTGGGCGCTGATCGCCGAGCTGCACGAAACCCTGCCGATGGGCGCAACCATCGTCGCCTCGGTGCCCAATACCCAGCACCTGCGCTTCATCGCGCGCGTGGTTGGTGGCACCTGGCACTACGACCACACGGGGCTGTTCGACCGCACCCACATCCGCTTCTTCTCGCGCAAGTCGGCGGAAAAGCTGATGACATGCAGCGGGCTGGAACTGGTCGCCAGCCAGATGCGCATTCGCAACCGCACGCTGGCGCTGTTCGACAAGCTGACGCTCGGCCTGTTCCGCCGCTTTCTGGCGCTGCAATTCGAAGTGGTGGTGCGCAAGACGTCGGACAGCGTGCGCGATCCGGGTTTCTGCGGTGCGAATATCGCAGGCGCATGATGTCCAGCCCGTCGGTCGAACTGCTGCTGGCCACCTATAACAGCGAGCGTTTTCTGGCGCCGCTGCTGGAATCGCTGGCGACCCAGACGCATGACGATTTCGTGCTGGTGGTCTCCGACGATGGATCACGCGATGCCACGCTGGACATCATCGCGCAGTTCGCACCGCGTTTCCGTCATCCTCCGCGCATTCTTGAACACGACGCGCCATCCGGTTCGGCGATGATGAACTTCGCGCGGCTGCTTGGCGCGGCGAGCGCGGATTATGTCCTGCTTGTCGATCATGACGACATCTGGCACCCCGACAAGGTCGCCTGCGGCCTTGGCATGGTGCGCGCAGTGGAGGCGCAGCAGGGGGCAGACCATCCGGTGCTCGCACACGGCGATCTGCGTGTGATCGATGGCGATGGCGCGGTGTCGCGGCCCTCGTTCTGGGCGATGAAGCAGATCGATCCGGCCTGCTCGCAAAGCCTGCGCCGCACGCTGATCCACGCCTCGGTGGTGGGCTGCACGACCACGATGAACCGCGCACTGGTGCAGGCCTGCCTGCCGATCCCGGCCCAAGCTGTTATGCACGACTGGTGGATCAGCCTGATCGCAGCGGCACAGGGCACGGTGGTGTACGATCCTGTGCCGCATATCGATTACCGCATCCACGGCAACAACGTGTCGAACCCGCGCGAGGCATCGGCCAGCGCCGCCATGGGTCAGGCGAATTACCGCGCTGTCATGCAGCAGAAGCTGGCCGTGCGCGCACAGCAAGCCGCCGCGCTGGCGGAGCGGCTGGAACACGACGCGCCGGCAGCAGCATCCCTGTCCCGCCGGTTTGCTCAACTGCCGGAAATCGGCTTTGTCGCGCGGCGTCTTTCGATCCTGCGTCACCGCTTCCTGTTCCCCGGCGTTTGGAGAAATCTGGCTTTGGCAGTAGCAAGCTGAAGCGTCCCGCACGCAACACCAGCCAGAGCAGATGCTGACCATGAGTTCGATCGACACGGCTGACCGGTTCCTCGCGGAATGCGTCCGTTGCAGCCTTGCATCGGCCAGCCTGCCCACTTGGCCGGAGAGCTGGAACGATCCGGAGGGTGCTGCGCTGCTGGCAGCCCGTGCCGAGTTCCACGGCATAGCGCTGTTGCTCGGCAGCGCCCCGGGCTGGCCTGCACCGCTGTGCGAACAGCTGCTGTCCGAAGCACGGCTTCAAGTATCCGAAATCCCGCAGCGCAATCGCGCATCCTCCGCTGCGGCGAGAGCCGCTCCACCCGCCGGTGCTGCCGCGGTCATGGAACGGATCGCCTTTGTCCTGCCCCGCATCTCGGCGCGTCTGCCATGGCGGAGCGATTGCCTGATCCAGGCGATCGCCGCGCAGAACTGGCTTTCCGCCAAGGGTCTCGCCAGCGAGATCCGGATCGGGGTGGAGAAAGCCGACACGACCGGTTTCGGCGCCCACGCATGGCTGGTTCATGGCGAAACGATCGTGACCGGCGGCGATATCGGGCGCTATCACGTCCTCCTGACCGCCGAACCGCGGCGACATGACGGGAATGATTAACTTCTTTGTCCTAAGCATGTTGCCAAGCGTGCTGCATTGCGGTAACAACCTAAGCGAAGATTTCATTAGACACCTTCAGACAAGGGCAGAATTATGATCAAGACCGTTTCCCGCATGATGTTCGCCGCTGCTGCGGCCAGCATGGCATTCGCACCGATTGCCGCTCAGGCCGGCACCCGTGCAGGCGACAGCGGCGCGGTTTACAGCGCTTCGTCCTCGGTTCCGGGCATGGGCCGTGAAGACAACGGCGAATCGATCAAGAGCGGCCTCTCGATCGTGCTCGCCCTGATCGCCAGCGGCCTGATCATCACCGGCATCGTGTTCGCGACCCAGTCGGACGATGACGGCCAGTCGCCGGGCACCTGACAGGCGTCCAGCAACAGCTGACCCCTTGATATTCAAGCAACGCCCGGCCTTCACGACCGGGCGTTTCTTTTTCCGGACTGCCGTGGCGCGCTGTTCTTGCAGGCCAGGCCCGGCCTTCTCTCTCTCCGCGGACATCACACCTTGGAAAGACACGCGGCCCATCGCTTCGCTTTGCCTGCGCTGATACTGCTCCTGCTGGTTGCCTTCGCGCTCGGCGGCGGCGGGAGCCGCTTCGCCCTCGCCAACCTCGCCGTGCAGATCGCTGCCTTTGCCGCGCTTGCAACGGCCAGAGGCGGCTTTGTGCGCTTCTGGAGCGAATCACCGGCCCTGCTGCGAATCGCCATCGCACTCGCCTGCGCACTGCCGCTGATCCAGATCATCCCCCTGCCGCCATCGGTCTGGACCGCCCTTCCCGGCCGCGAACTCGTCACACGATCGCTGGAAATGACCGGTGCCGAGCCCGGCTGGATGACGCTGAGCCTCGATCCGCGCCGCACGCTGCTGGCACTCACTGCGCTGGTCACACCGCTGGCGGTGCTGGTCGCAGGCTGGAACCTGCCGCGCCACCGGCTGATCGACCTCGGCTGGCTGACAGTCGCGCTGGGACTTGTCACGATCGGCATCGGCGCGGTCCAGCTGGCCTCGCCTGCGGGCGATACCAGCCTGTTCAGCAACAGCGAGAACGGCGGCATCCTGCGCGGCACCTTTGCCAACCGCAATTCGACCGGCCTGCTGCTGGGCTTCGCACTGGCGTTGGCGGCTGTGCTGCCCCTTCCGGTGAAGTCGCTGCGCCCCCAGCCCGCGCTGCAAATCATCCGGCTGGGCGTGTGCGCGCTGCTGCTGCTCGGTATCGTCCTCACCAAGTCCCGCACCGCACTGGTGCTGGGGGCCATCCCGGTGCTTCTCGGCGGTGCACGACTGGTGTGGTGGTGGCTTGAAGAACGGCAGGGGTTGTCCGGCCCGAAACAGCATGGGGCCGGGCGGATAGTGCTGATTGCGCTCGCCGCCCTTGCGCTCGCCGCGACGGGAGCCGCCGCGCTGGTGGTTGCCGCTCCGGGCCGGATCAGCGAAACGCTCGAACGGTTCGAGGCCAAGGACGATCCGCGCCGCTTCATCTGGGATGATGCGACCTATTCGGTCGATCGCTACTGGCCCGCAGGCGCGGGGCAGGGCACCTTCGACGAGGTGTTCCAGATCGACGAATCGCTCGAAAACCTTACCCGCCGCAAGGCCGGGCGCGCGCATAATGACTATATCGAACTGGCGATCGAGGCCGGGATTGCCGGTCTGGCGATCGCGGCGCTGTGGGTGCTGGTGATCGGCTGGCTCAGCTGGCGTGCGCGCCTGTCTTCACGCCGGTGGATCGGGTGGAGCGGCAGTGCCTTCCTGCTCGCCATCGCGTTGCAATCGATCACCGATTATCCGCTGCGCAACCAGACAATGCTGGCGTTTGCCGGTCTGGCCTTGCTGCTGCTGGCCCATGTCGCGGCGAGCGGCGGGAGGGCCGAACGATGACAGGAAGGATTGTCTGGCTGGGTTCGCTGCTGGCTCTGGCCGTGCTCACTGCCATGTTGCAGGTCGACAAGCAGGCGGAAGTCACGCCTGAAGTCGCGGGCCTTGTGCCGCCACCCTTGCGCGATTTTGCCCAAACCCGCGTGACGCTTGCGGCGCTGGAATCCGGCGATCCGGCTGCGGCGCTGGCCGAAGCCGAAACGCTGGTGCGCCGCCGCCCTGTGCCGGCCGAATACCTCAGCCTGCTGGCGATTGCGCAGGCCAAGGCGGGCAAGGCGGAGCAATCCACGCTGACCATCCAGATCGCCGGACAGCGCGGCTGGCGCGAGCCGCTGGCGCAGGAAGCCGTGCTGCGGCTGGCGCTGGATGCCGGCGATATGCCCGAAGCGGCGCGTCGCTATGCCGCGCTGTTCCTGCGCACCGCGACGCCGGAAGCCTTGCTGGCCGAGCTCGGCCCGCAGGTGCTGGGCGAGGCAGGCGGACCCGGTCGCTCCACCATGACCGATATCGTCAGCGGGGGCGAGCGGTGGCACAGCCTGTTCCTGCGGCGCGGGCTGTCGGTCATGCCGCCCGATGCCTTCGCGGAAATCGCCGTGAGCAGCATGGCGCGGGGCGCTGACTTCGACTGCGGCCTGCTTGCGCAAACGGTGAAGGGCCTGGCCAATCGCGATGCTGCGGCGGCCGAACGGCTCCGGCAGGCGATGGTCAAAGCGTGCGGATGATCCCCGAAAAGTCGGTGCCCGCATTGTCCTTGGCAAAGGCTTCGTAGATCGCGCGGGCGTGATCGCCCAACTCGACCTTCGCCCCGGCACTCTGCGCCGCTTCCATCGCCAGCTTGAGGTCTTTCAGCATCAGCCCGGCGGCAAATCCGCCCTGATAGCCGTTATCCGCCGGGGTCACCGGCCCGACTCCGGGGACGGGGCAATAGGAGGTCATCGACCAGTTCTGGCCTGACGATACGCTGGAAATGTCATAGAATGTCTGCGGGTCGAGCCCCAGCTTCTGCGCCATGGCAAAGGCCTCGCAAGTGCCGATCATGTGGATCGCCAGCAGCATGTTGTTGCAGATCTTGGCCGCCTGCCCGTTGCCCGCTGCGCCCGCATGGATCACAGCCTTGCCCATGGCTTCGAGGATCGGCTTGGCGCGGGCGAAGGCCTCGTCCGACCCGCCGACCATGAAGGTCAGCGTGCCGCCCGCCGCCGCTGCGATGCCGCCGGAGACGGGCGCATCGACCATCTGGTAGCCGTGGGCCTCGGTCACCGAAATCACCTCGCGCGCGGTGGCGACGTCTATGGTCGAGCAATCGAGCAGGATCGCGCCTTCGGGGGCGTAGCCGATCACGTCGTCCCAATAGACTTGCTTCACGATCGCGCCGTTGGGCAGCATCGAGACGACCGCCTCGGCACCTTGGCAGGCCTCCTTCGCGGTGGCGAATGTGCTGCACCCCGCCTCACGCGCGGCGGCGAGTGCTGTTTCGCTCAGGTCGAAAGCGCGGACCTCGTGGCCTGCTTTCACAAGGTTGGCGGCCATCCCGCCGCCCATGTTGCCGAGGCCGATAAAGGCGATTTTCATTACTGTTCCCCTCTCTCGTCATCCCAGCGAAAGCTGGGACCTAGGGCCACCTTGCGCAGCGCTTTCCGCGCTAGACCCCAGCCTTCGCTGGGGTGACGCTTAAGCCTAACGCCCCTTCCACTGCCCTTCGCGCTTCTCGATAAAGGCGGCCATGCCCTCGGCCTTGTCCTCGCTCGCCGTCAGGATCTGGAATATCCGGCGTTCGACGATCAGGCCCTGATCGAGCGTCATCTCGAAGGCCGAGTTGACCATCTCCTTGTTCGCAATGGTCGCCATCGGCGGCATGGCGGCGATGGTCGCGGCGGTCTTGAGCGTCTCTGCGATCAGTTCGTCATGCGGCACCACGCGCGCCACCAGATTGCTGCGCTCGGCTTCCTCGGCGCCCATCATCCGGCCGGTAAGGCACATTTCCATCGACTTCGACTTGCCGATCGCGCGGGTCAGACGCTGCGAGCCGCCCATGCCCGGCGCGACGCCGAGCTTGATCTCGGGCTGTCCGAACTTCGCCTTGTCGCTCGCGATGATGAAATCTGCCATCATCGCGAGTTCGCACCCGCCGCCCAGCGCAAAGCCGTTGACCGCGGCGATCCACGGCTTGCGGGTCTTCTTGACGATTTCCGAAGTCCACGGGGCGAAGAAATCGTCGAGGTAGAAATCGGCCGCGGCCTTCTCGCTCATTTCCTTGATGTCGGCCCCGGCGGCAAAGGCCTTGTCGCCGCTGCCGGTGAGGATCGCGCAAAGCTGCGAGGCATCGGCCTGATAGGCGGCAAAGGCCTCGATCAGCTCCGCCAGCACCTGCGAATTGAGCGCGTTCAGCGCCTGCGGGCGGTTGATCGTCAGCAGGGTGACGCCCTGCGTGCCCCGCGCATCGGTTTCGACGGTGATGGTTTCGTAGGTCATAGGGGGTTCCATTCCTCGTCTGCGGGCAGGGGCGCGAAGATCGCATCGAGCAGGTCTTCGGTCACACCCTCAGGGGTTGCGGGGTCCCACTTGGGGTCGTTGGTCTTGTCGACAATCACCGCACGCACCCCTTCGGCAAAATCCGGGCGGGTCAGCACGCGGCTGGCGATGCGGTATTCCATCCGCATATTGTCGGCGAAGTCCGAAAGAGCGGCGCTTTCCGCCAGCTGGCGCAAGGCAACCTTGCAGGTCTGCGGGCTCTTGGTGCCGAGCGTGTCGCGCTCCTTCATCGCCCAGTCGTCTCCGGCGTCGGCAGCAGCTTCGAGGCTGGCGAGGATATCCTCGAAACGGTCGGAGTGGAAATGCTTGACGATCTTGTCGGCATTGGCCTCGATCCGCGCCTTTGGCGGAGTGCCGACCGGTTCGCTGAGGATGCCCGCAATCCGGTCCGGATGATCGTGGATGCGCGCCTTGATATCCTCCAGCATGTCGTGCGGCACGTAATGGGTGGCAAGCCCCGTCCACAGGCATTCCGACCCGTCGAGCCGCGCACCGGTCAATGCGAGGAATTGCCCGAGCCTGCCGCCGAGGCGCGAGAGATACCAGCCACCGCCGACATCGGGGAACAGGCCGATCCCGGTTTCGGGCATGGCAAAACGGGTGTTTTCGGTCGCCACGCGATACTTCGCGGGCTGGCTGATACCCACCCCGCCGCCCATCGTGATGCCGTCCATGAAGGCGACAATCGGCTTGGCATAGGTGAACATCTGATGATTGAGCTGGTATTCGTCGTGGAAGAACTTGCGGCCCGACGCCCCGCCATCGTTGAGTGCCGAATTGCGCAGGAAGGCAATATCCCCGCCTGCGCAGAAGCCACGCCCTTCGGCATGGTCGAGGATCACTGCCCTGATGCTGTCGTCATCCGCCCAGGCAGTCAGCGCCGCGCTCATCGCGTGGCACATCTCCAGCGTCAGCGCGTGCAGCGCCTTGGGCCGGTTGAGGCTGATATGGCCAATCGGGCCGTTGGTGGAGATCAGGACGTCGTCGGTCATAGTGCTTTCCTTGGCCGCCATCACTGGCGCAGCAGATCCCTGCCGACGACCATGCGCATGATCTGGTTGGTGCCTTCAAGGATAGAATGCACGCGCAGATCGCGCCAGAAGCGCTCGATCGGGTAATCCTGCAAATAGCCATATCCGCCGAACAATTGCAGCGCCCGGTCAACCACCGCGCTGCCATTGTCGGTGGCGAGCCGCTTGGCCATGGCCGAAAACCGCGTCTTGTCAGGCGCATTGTCGGTGACCTTGGCCGCCGCGAGATAGAGCAGCGCGCGCGCCGCTTCCAGATCGGTCGCCATGTCGGCCAGCATGAACTGGGTGTTCTGGAATTCGGCCACGGCCTGACCGAACTGCTTGCGGTCCTTGGTGTAGCGGATCGCCTCGTCGAGGCACCGCTGCGCCCCGCCGAGCGAGCAGGCACCGATATTCAGCCGCCCGCCATCCAGCCCCATCATCGCGATGCGGAAGCCCTCACCCTCGCCCCCGACGAGATTCTCCACCGGAACGCGCACGTCTTCGAGGATCAGTTGCGCGGTCGGCTGCGAATGCCAGCCGAGTTTCTTTTCCTGCGCGCCGAAGCTGACGCCGGGCATGTCCTTTTCCACCACGAGGCAGGAAATGCCCTTGGGCCCATCCTCCCCGGTGCGGACCATCACCGCATAGATTTCATTCGCACCCGCGCCCGAAATGAACTGCTTGGTGCCGTTGAGCACGTAGTGATCGCCGTCCCGCCGTGCGGTGGTCTTGAGCGCCGAGGCGTCCGAACCCGAACCCGGTTCGGTCAGGCAATAGCTGGCGATCTTTTCCATGGTGACGAGGCTGGGCAGATACTTCGCCTTGACCGCTTCGCCGCCGAAGCGGTCGATCATCCATGCGGCCATGTTGTGGATCGAGATGAAGGCGCTGGTGGAAGGGCAGCCATAGGCCATCGCCTCCATGATCAGCGCCGCTTCAAGCCGTCCGAGGCCGATCCCGCCCGATTCCTCGGACACATAGATGGCGCCAAAGCCCAGTTCCGCGCTGCGCTGGATCACATCCTTGGGAAAGATGTGCTTTTCGTCCCATTCGGCGGCGTTGGGGGTGATATTGTCGGCGGTGAACCGCTGCGCAACCTCGCGGATCGCCAGCTGGTCTTCGGTGAGTTGAAACTGTCCGTGCATGGGCAGGTGCTCTAGCCGCCTTGAGCCTTGCGGGAAAGAGCGGGCCGCAAGTGCGGCTTATGGAAAATTGCTAGGGCGGGGTGTTCAGGCCGCATACATGCTGGCACATGCTACGTAAGTCGCAGAATGAAAAGCCGAATGTCCACCCTGATCTTCGTTTACAACGCTAACGGCGGGTTGCCGAGCGCGCTTGGCGACATGGTCCACAAGCTGGTTTCGCCGGCAACCTATCCCTGCTCGCTCTGCGCGCTGACCTATGGGGCAGTGGCCAAGCGCGGGGCGTGGCGGGCCTTTCTCGACAAGGTCGGAATGCCCGCGCTGTTTCTTTATCGCGACGAATTCCGCAACGAACTCGACAGCCGGGACATCCCCCTGCCTGCCATCCTTCTGGGCGGCGAGGGTGCAGTGCCCGATGTGCTGGTGAGCGCAGCCGAGCTTGATGCGCAGCCCGATCTCGCCAGCCTGATCGCCTTGATCGAGACGCGGCTGGAAGCAGCCTAGAGCACTTCCCGGCAGGCGTCGCCCTTGCCCGCCTCTGCCGCCGCCGCAAACCGCGCCGCATCGGGGGCGAGGCGACGGATCAGGATCACGCCTTTTGCCGTCGGGCTGATAATGGCGCCATCCCGCAGCGGGCTGCCCGGAGGCAACAGGCGCACGGATACCGCCTTGCCCGCGCCGCGCAGGGTAGCGAAATTGTCGGTGCGGGCATCGAACAGCGACAGCGACTGGTAATCGGGCCATGCCGCCATATCCAGCGCCAGCCCCGCCGGCGCCTGCTCCAGATCGTAGCGGCACAGGGCATAATAGAGATCGGGCGAGGATCGCACCACGCTCTGCGTCTGCGGGGTGACACGGGCGGGCGGGGTAAAGCGGTGGAGCGCCATGCCGCGCTGCTCCAGAACATCCATGGCCCGCGACATTATCAGGGCAGGGGCGAAATGCAGCGTCAAGGCATGGCTTGCCAAGGCAGCCACCAGCAGCACGGCAACAGGCCCCACCCAACGCTTCACGATGCGCCTCCGCAACCCATCCGGGTGATGCGCGGGGGCTCCAGCGTCTCGCGGGGGGCGGAAATCAGCGCGGGATCGGGCATGTAGAGCCGTAACGTCAGATCGAATGTCCCGGCGCCCCTGCTGGAAATCCAGTGGCCCGCGCCTTCGGGGCGCAGCGGTGCGATGATCGCCTCCCACGCGCCTGCCCCTGCCTGTTCGGCATCGAGACTGAGCGCCATGTCGGTGTTGGCAGGCAGCATCGAGCGCGCATCGTAAAGCGTGACCGACCACCACCCGGCAGGCATGGCACCTCCCGACAGGCGATAACGGCAATTTTCGCTGAGGGGCGCGCCGTCATCGTCGTTCGCACGGGTGAAATAGACCGCTTCGGTACGGGCCAGCGCCAGCAGGCCATGCCGGGCAACGCGGGCGCGGGTATAGGGATCGGCGGCTTCCGATCCGATCGCAAAATCGCTGCGCCAGCCCCCGACATCGACCTTGCCGAACGCAAGCGTATCTGTGCCGGGGAGCAGTCCTGCCATGGCCAGCGCGCTCGCCACGCCGCCGCCGACACCGGCGAGGCCAGCCAGGAGATATGCCAGCGCCCGCCGCATCAGCCGCGCACCACCGCTTCGGCCTCGATCTCGACCTTCCATTCCGGGCGGCACAACCAGGCGACGCCCGCCATGGTCGCCGCCGGGCAGGCCGTGCCGAAAAAGCGCGCGTGCACCGCGCCCACCGCATCCTGATCGGCAGGGTCGGTCAGCAGCATCCGCGTGCGCACCACATCGGCAACGCTGCCACCGAGTTCCTCGATCGCGGCAACAATGATCGCACAGCACCGTTCGGCCTGCTCTGCCGCGCCGCCGCGCGTGGTCGAACCGTCCGGCTCGACCGGGCCGGTGCCGGCCACGATGATCCGGTCGCCAACGCGCACCGCGCGGGCAAAGCCGAAGGTGGTCTCGTATGGCGAACCCGATTTCGCCCGCAGCCGCTCTTTCATCCGCAGGTGATCTCGACGATTGTCATGGCTTCGTCATAGCGCACGTTCACCCGGTCCTCGCGGTAATCCATCGTCCAGGCCGAATTGGGCGGACCCCAGCGCAGGCTGCGCGCACCGCTGTCTTTCAGGATGGCCGCCCCCATGGCCTGTGTCGCATCATGGCCGACATGATATTGCGCGGCCCCGGCGTTGCAGGTCATCGGCCCGACGGCCACCGGATCCGGCGTTGTTTCTGCCCCCGTCGAGGCACAGCCTGCCAGCGTCATGGCGCAAAGAGCCGCGATTGCCTGCCTCATGCCGTCCTCCCCGATCCGTGCCGGTCATTGCCGGTGTCAGGCCCAAGGTATCAGCCGGACGCCCCGCGTCCAGCCCCCCATTTTCAGCTGTCGTGTTCAGCTGCCGTGCCGTTCGAGCTCGTCGCCCGTCACTGTCACCACATGGAGCAGGTTGGTCGCCCCCGGCGTGCCGAAGGGCACCCCGGCCAGCACGATCAGCTTCGATCCGCCTTGGGCAAAGCCATGGCGCAGCGCCATGCGGCGGCCCTTGCCGATCATTTCCTCGAAGCTGCCGATGTCCTTTGTCACCACCGCATGCGCCCCCCACAGCAGCGCCACGCGGCGCGCCGTGCGGACCGATGGGGTGAGCACCAGCATCGGCGTGGCAGGGCGTTCGCGTGCCACCCGCCTTGCGGTCGAGCCTGAGGCGGTAAACACGGTGATCGCGCTGATCGGCACCGTATCGGCGATGGTCATGCACGAATGCGCCAGCGCGTCCGACGTCGTCGCATCGGGCGGTGTGTCGAGGAAACGCACCCGCGCCTTGTAACCCTCGTCCCGCTCAACCTGCACCGCGATCCGGTCCATCATCGCGACCGATTCTTCCGGCCAGGCACCGGCCGCGCTTTCAGCGGAAAGCATCACCGCGTCCGCCCCGTCATAGACCGCATTGGCGACGTCGGAGACCTCGGCGCGGGTGGGCGAGGGGCTTTCGATCATCGATTCGAGCATCTGCGTCGCCACGATCACCGGCTTGCCCGCCCGGCGCGCCGCGTTGACGATGCGCTTTTGCAGCGGCGGCACCTCGAAGGGTTCAAGTTCCACGCCCAGATCGCCGCGGGCGACCATGATGCCATCGGCCAGTTCGATGATTTCATCGAGCCGGTGCACCGCCTGCGGCTTTTCGATCTTGGCGCAGATCGCGACATTGCGGCTGCCGATCAGCTTGCGCGCCTCGGCGATGTCCTCGGGCCGCTGCACGAACGACAGCGCAATCCAGTCCGCCCCGTGTTCGGTGGCAAAGGCCAGATCGCGGCGGTCCTTTTCGGTAAGCGCCGGGATCGGCACCTCGGCATCGGGCACGTTCACGCCCTTGCGGTCCGAAATCACCCCGCCCACCTCGGCGCTGCACAGGATGCGGTTTTCGTCCGCCTCCAGCACCTTCAGCCGGATCTTGCCGTCGTTGATCAGCAGCCGCTGGCCGCGCTCCATGATGCCGAACAGCTCGGGGTGCGGCAGACACACGCGGTTTTCATCGCCCGGCGTCTCGTCACGGTCGAGCGTGAAATGCCCCGAATGGCGGATTACCGCCTGCCCGTCTTTGAAGGCCCCCACCCGCAGCTTGGGCCCCTGCAAATCGGCGAGGATCGCAATCGGCTTGCCATATTGCTTTTCGAGCGCGCGGATCGCGGTGATCGCCGCTTCGTGATCGGCATGGGCGCCGTGGCTCATATTGAGGCGGAATGCATCCGCCCCGGCGCGCACCAGCTTCTCGAGCATCTCGGGCGAGCGGCTCGCCGGGCCGATGGTGGCGAGAATTTTGACCTTGCGGCCGCGCGGGTCGATCCTTGACTGATCGCGTCGTGACATTTCTTATGATCCCTCGTTACCGGCGCCTATGGCACAGCCGGATTTCAACTCAAGGAAAAGCCGCGATGAATAGCAATGCCGATCCGCTCGATGCTCTGGACGACGCGCAGGCCGCCGCCGCCTTCCGCCGGCTGGTGCGGCACCTGCGGCACCGCCACGATGCCCAGAACATCGATCTGATGGGGCTGGCGGGCTTCTGCCGCAATTGTCTCGCCGACTGGATCAGGGATGCAGGTTTCGACGGCGGCAGGGAGGCCGCGCGCGAGGTGATCCACGGGATGCCCGGCGCGGAATGGAAAGCGACCCGCCAGACCCCTGCCACGCCCGAGCAGCTCGCCCGGATGGAAGCGAGTATCGCGAAGAACGCACAGGAATAATTCGCAAGGGCGGTTCAATCGGCGGCTCGGGCTGGCTATCGCACCGGCCGACCGATTCTCGTTTTTCCGATGGAGACCCCCATGGCTGACGCCACCGACGACCGCCTGCGCCTGCTGATCGAGCGCATCGAACGCCTTGAGGAAGAAAAGAAGGGCATCGCCGACGACATCCGCGACGTCTACATGGAAGCCAAGGCGGTCGGCTATGACCCCAAGATCATGCGCCAGATCGTGCGCCTGCGGAAAATGAAGCCCGATGATCGCAGCGAACAGGACATGCTGCTGGAAACCTACAAGAACGCCCTCGGCATGGCGTAACCGGCGCGGGGTGTCATTGAAATTTCTCCGCGCTGTGTTATCTGCGTAAGACAGTATCATCAGGAGAGTTTCCTATGGCATCCCCGTGGAAAGACGCGCGCGGCATCATCGTCAGCACCACCCCGACGCTCGAAGGGCGTCCGATTCAGGATTACCTCGGCATCGTCACCGGCGAGGTGATCGTGGGCGCAAACCTTTTCCGCGATCTGTTCGCCAATATCCGCGACATCGTCGGCGGTCGTTCGGGCTCGTATGAACGCATCCTCGCCGATGCCCGCAAGCAGGCAATCGAGGAATTGCAGGCCGAAGCCGCAGCCCTTGGCGGCAATGCGGTGGTGGCCATCGATCTCGATTATGAGGTGATCGGCCCCAACGGATCGATGCTCATGGTCAGCGCCAGCGGCACGGCGGTGCGGGTCTGATCTTTTGGTTGTCGCATCGCTTTTGCGGAAAACCGGTGCCCACTTTTCCGCGCGATGCTTGGGCCCCTCACCACCAACCGTAATCCTCCGCCAGAAACAGCGCATTGTAGGCGGCGTGGTGGGCCATCGCCGCGCCCAGCCCAAGCCGGGTGCGGGTGTAGGCGAGCAGCAGCCCGCCAATGGTTTGCGGCAGCACCACCAGCACCCCCAGCGGATGCCCCAGCGGCTCGTAATTGCCGAGGTGGATCAGACCGAACAACAGGCTGGATCCCCAAACGAACCAGTGGAAATGGCGGGCGAACCACGCGGGAACTTCAGTGTCCCGATCCCGCGTGGCAAGCCAGTGAAGCAGCCCGGCAAAGGCCAGCGCCATGCCTGCCAGCGTCAGCGGAATCGCGTATTCCGCCGGTGCAAAGACACTGGCTGTCAGCAGGCCCATCGCCACCATACCGCAGGCACCGAATCTGAGCGCTGCCATCCGCCCGGTCAGCCAACCGCGGAACGCCAGCTCTTCCATGACCGGTGCCAGGATCAGGAAATCGAACAGATCTCCGGCCAGCGTGGTTTCATATTCCAGTGGCACCGGCAGGAACCCCGCACTGTCGTCCCAGATATGGGTCAGTTCGCTCACCAGCGTATCGACCGCCATGTCGAGCGCGAACACCACCAGCAGCGCCAGCGCCGCCGCCCTGCCCCACGCCGCCGGTTGCGGCATGAACGCGGGGCGCGCGACAAACCGCGCCACATCGACCAGCCGTTCGCGCAGGCCCATCGCACGCGGCCTTGCGTCGCCCGCGCCGTCCGGAGTAAGGGCGGCGCTCAAATCTCCAACATTACCGGTGAAGTCGTCCAATGGCAGGCCATTCCAAGTTCAAGAACATCATGCACCGCAAGGGTGCGCAGGACAAGAAACGCGCCGCGATGTTCTCCAAGCTCTCTCGCGAGATCACCGTGGCGGCCAAGATGGGCATGCCCGATCCCGACATGAACCCGCGTCTGCGGCTTGCAGTCAATGCCGCCAAGGCGCAGTCGATGCCGAAGGACAATATCCAGCGCGCGATCGACAAGGCCTCGCAGGCCGGCGGCGAAGACTATATCGAGATGCGCTACGAAGGGTATGGCCCGGGCGGCGTCGCGCTGATCGTCGAGGCGCTGACTGACAACCGTAACCGCACCGCCACCAATGTCCGCACCGCCTTCAGCAAGAATGGCGGCAATCTCGGCAGCGAAGGCAGCGTGTCGCACGGCTTTGAGCGCCGCGGCCTGATCGAATACGGCGCCAGCGTGGGCGACGAGGAAAAGGTGCTCGAAGCCGCGATCGAGGCGGGCGCGGATGATGTCGAATCCTCCGAAGACGGCCACACCATCTGGACCGCCGCCGACGCGCTGCATGGCGTGGCGGGCGAGCTCGAAAAGGTGCTCGGCCCGGCGGACAATGTGAAGCTGGCCTGGAAGCCGGTGCTGACGGTCGACGTCAACGAGGAAGTTGCGGGCACGCTGATGAAGCTGATCGACACGCTCGATGATGACGACGATGTGCAGACCGTTTGGGGGAACTACGAAATCTCCGACGCGGTTATGGAGAAGCTGGGCTGATCATCCTCGGCCTTGACCCCTCGCTGTCGTCGACAGGCTGGGGCGTGATCCGGGCCGAGGGGGCGAGGATCAGCCACATCGCCAACGGCCAGATCAAGACCGACGCGCAAGCGCCGATGGCCGAGCGGCTGGCGGCCTTGCAGGCGGGGCTGGCTGCGGTGATCGCCGAGCACCGGCCCCGCCGCGCAGCGGCGGAGGAAATCTTCGTCAACAAGAACCCGCAATCCACGCTCAAGCTGGCACAGGCCCGCGGCGCAGTGCTGGCCGCTTGCGGGGCGGCAGGGCTGACGGTCAACGAACACGCGGCGCGGCTCGTCAAGAAGGCGCTTACCGGCACCGGCGCGGCAGAAAAGGTGCAGGTCGCCGCGATGGTCAAGGTGCTGCTGCCGGGCGTGCCCATTGCCGGAAGCGACGCCGCCGATGCGCTCGCCGTGGCGATTGCCGATGCACATCTGACGCCGCGCTCTTGACCCTCCGCTTCGTCATTGCGAGGAGCACTAACGATGAAGCAATCCATGGACTGACCTCCCGGATTGCGCTTCACAGCAATGTCAGGCCATGGATTGCCGCGCAGCCTGCGGCTGCTCGCAATGACGAGGAAAGCTAAAGTGATCCACCTCTACGGCATCCCCAATTGCGACACGGTCAAGAAGTCCCGCGTTTGGCTCGATACGCAGGGCAGGGACTACACCTTCCATGACTACAAGAACGAAGGCGCCGATCCCGAAAAGATCGCCGCGTGGATCGCTGCTGCGGGGCTCGACACCGTGCTGAACCGCAAGGGCACGACCTACCGCGCTCTGTCCGATGAGGACAAGGCACGCGCTGCCAGCGCCGAAACCGCACCCGCCCTGCTCGCTGCCAACCCCTCGGTCATCAAGCGCCCCATCGCCGAGCACGCGGGCGGCATTCTGGTCGGTTTCAAGGCCGACGAATGGTCCGCCGCGCTCGGCTGACCCACCGATCCGCAAGAATGAACCCGCTGGAAATCATCGCCGTTGTGCTGGGCGTGGCCAATATCGCGCTGCTGGTGCGGCGTTCGATCTGGAACTACCCCTTCGGCATGGCAATGGTGGCGCTTTACTTCGTCATCTTCCGCGATGCGCGGCTCTATGGCGAAGCGGCGTTGCAGGTGTTTTTCTTTGTCGTGCAAGGCTGGGGCTGGTGGCTCTGGGCGCGCGCGGGAGGCCTTACCCAGACGGTGCGGGTTGAATGGATGGGCGCAAGGGCGCGGGCCGCCGCGCTGGCGCTGGTCGCGGGATCGAGCCTCACCATCGGCTGGGCGATGGCACGCTTTACCGATGCCGCGCTGCCCTTCGCCGATGCCGCCATCGCAGGGGGCAGCGTGGTCGCGCAGGTGCTGCTGGCGATGCGGCGGGTGGAAAACTGGGCGCTGTGGATCGCGATCGATGTGCTGTCGATCGGGGTTTACCTGAACCGCGAGCTTTATCTGACGGCGGGGCTGTATGTGGTCTTCCTCGGCTTTGCGACGGCAGGGCTGGTCGCCTGGGCAAAAGCAGCGCGGACAGGCGAGGCGGTGGAGGCATGAAGCGGGGTTTTCTGCTCGGCAAGTTCATGCCGCCCCATGCCGGACACCTCGCCCTGATCCGCGCTGCCCGCGCTTTGGTGGACGAGTTGACGGTGCTGGTGTGCTGGCTGCCCGATGATCCCGTTGCGGGAGAGACCCGGCTGGCGTGGATGCGCGAGCTTGCGCTCGATTGCCGGGTGGTGGGCCATGGTGAAGTCGTGCCGCAGGCTCCGGAGGACTCCCTCGATTTCTGGCCGGTCTGGCGCGGCATCGTGGCGCAGGCGCACCCCGAACCGGTCGACTATCTGTTTGCAGGCGAGGATTACGGCGCGGAGCTGGCGCGGCAGGTCGGCGGGCTTTACGTCCCGCTTGGCGGGCGCGTGCTGGGGCTGGCCGACGATCCGCTTTCCGGCCTCTCCGCCAGCGCCGTGCGCGCCGATCCGGCGGGGCACTGGGCGTTTCTGCCAAGGCCGGTGCAGGCGCATTACCGCCGCACCATCTGCCTGCACGGGGCGGAAAGCACCGGCAAGACCACGCTCGCCGCCGCGCTGGCGCGCGAGACCGGGGCGATCACGGTCGGCGAATATGGCCGCAGCCATTGCGAGGCGCACCGCGGGCCGCTGTCGCTCGATGATCTGCTGCTGATCGGCCGCGCACAACAGGCGATGATCGCCGCCGCTGCCGAATGGGCCGGGCCGCTGCTGCTGGCCGATACCGATGCCCTGATGACGGCAGCCTGGTGCGAAATGCTGCTGGGCGAGCGTCCGGCAGAACTGATGCTGGCGCCGAAGGCCGATCTCTACCTGCTGCTTGAACCCGATCTGCCGTGGGTGGATGACGGCACCCGCTTTTTCAGCGACCCGGCCGACCGTCACAGGTTTGCAAGGATCGTGGCGCAGGTGCTGGAAGATGCCGGCGTGCCGTTCGTCCGGATTGCAGGACACGGGCCTGACCGGCTGGCCGCAGCTTTGGGAGCCATCAATGACTAAGCCGCGCCTGATCCTTGCCGCCCTGCTGGCCGCGGCCTCTCCGGCGGCGGCGCAGGGGAACGATATGCTGATCATCGCCCACCGCGGCGCCAGTGCCGAGCGGCCCGAACACACGCTTGCCGCCTATGAACTGGCGATCGATCAGGGCGCCGACTACATCGAGCCCGACCTGGTCGCCACGAAGGATCTGGTGCTCGTGTCGCGCCACGAAAACGAGCTTTCGGGCACCACCGATGTCGCCACCCGCGAGGAGTTCGAGGACCGGCGGCGCGAAAAGACCATTGATGGCCAGCGGGTGGCCGGCTGGTTTGCCGAAGATTTCACCCTTGCCGAACTGCGCACGCTGCGCGCGAAGGAGCGCATTCCTTCGCTCAGGCCTGCCAATGCGCGGTTTGACGGGCTGTATCAGGTGCCGACGCTGGCCGAAATCGTGAAGCTGGTGCGCGCCAAGGAAGCAGTAACTGGCCGGCGCATCGGCCTTTACCCCGAATTGAAGCACCCCGAATTCTTGCTCCAGAACGCCGGGATCGATATGGTCGACCTGCTGCTGCGCGAATTGCGGCAGCTGGGGATCACCCCCGCCGATCCGGTGTTCATCCAAAGCTTCGAGATCGCACCCTTGCAGCGCCTGAAGCAGCGCGGCGGCGGGTTCAAACTGGTCCAGCTGGTCGCACCCATCGGCGGCCCGGCGGACGAGCCCGCGATGCGCTATGCCGAGATGGTGGCGCCCACGGGCCTTGCCGAGGTGGCGAAATATGCCGATGCGGTTGGTGCGCATATCGGCCTGATCCTGACGCCGGAGGGCGCGCCGACGCCGCTGGTTGCCGACGCGAAGGCTGCAGGTCTGGCGGTGCATGCGTGGACCGTGCGGCCGGAGAACGACTTCCTGCCGGCAGCGCTCCGGACAGGCGATGACCCCAAGGGCCGGGGCTGCGGCGATGTGAAGCTGGCGGCGATGCTGAAGGCGGCGGGCGTTGCGGGCGTATTCAGCGACGGGCCGCTGAAGGGGCGCAGCTGTCCTTAAGCCCGCCGCGCGCTCAGAATGTAATTCAGCGACATATCCTCGGACAGGTGCAACCCCTTGCCGGGTCGCCATGCGATCCCGCGCTTCGCCGTGACCGTCAGTCCGACGTCAGCCAACAGCGCCTCCAGTTCATCAGGGGTAATGAAATCCTCCCAGTGGTGGGTGCCCTTGGGGACATAGCCGACCGCCTCCGCCGCGCCGACCAGCAGCACGCGGCTGGCTGCCGTACGGTTCGGGGTGGACATCACCAGCAGGCCATCGGGCGCAAGCCGCGCCGCGACATCGCGCAGGAACGCGGGCTTGTCGGCCACATGCTCGATCACCTCGACGCTGGTGACCAGATCGAAAGTGCTGATATCTAGCGCCCCGACCTCGCCCGCCATATAACGGATATCCAGCCCGACGCCTTCGGCATGGGCGCTGGCCGCAGCGACATTCTCGGCCGCTGCGTCAACGCCGGTCACGCTCGCTCCCAGCCGTGCCAGCGGCTCGCACACCAGACCCGCCCCGCATCCGATATCAAGCGCAGCCTTGCCCGACAGCGGCTTGGCCGAAGCGCGGGCGTCGGACCAATGCGCGTCGATCGCGTCCCGGATAAACGACAGCCGCACCGGGTTCACCTGATGCAGGGAAGCCATTGGTCCCCTGGGATTCCACCAGTCCCGCGCAAGGTTTGCGAAGAAATCGGCTTCCTCGGGACGGATAGTTACATTCGATACGTTTGCGTTTCCCATCATCCCCCCTTAACAGCGCGCGCGAACACTCACCAGCGGGAGCTTCCTCTTGGCGCGTATCGTGATGAAATTCGGCGGCACCTCGATGGCCGGGACGGAGCGCATCCGCCGCGTCGCCAATATTGTGCGCGCACAGGCCGCCCGCGGCGATCAGGTCGCCGTGGTGGTCAGCGCCATGGCGGGCGAGACCGACCGGCTCGTGAACTTCTGCCGAGAAGCCAACCCGCTCTATGACCCGGCGGAATATGATGTCGTGGTGGCGAGCGGCGAACAGGTGACCAGCGGCCTTCTCGCGCTGACGTTGCAGGCTCTGGGCTGCAAGGCGCGCAGCTGGCTTGGCTGGCAGTTGCCGATTCACACGATCGAAGCCCACGCCAAGGCACGGGTCGAATCGATCGATGCGGAACAGCTGATCGCCTCGATGGAAGCGGGCGAGATTGCGGTGATCCCGGGCTTTCAGGGGCTTTCGGAAGACAATCGCGTCACCACCCTGGGCCGCGGCGGATCGGATACTTCGGCGGTTGCGGTCGCGGCGGCGATCAAGGCCGACCGCTGCGACATCTACACCGATGTCGACGGCGTTTACACCACCGACCCGCGCATTGTGGCCAAGGCGCGCAAGCAGAAGGCGGTGACTTACGAAGAAATGCTCGAACTCGCCTCGGTCGGGGCGAAAGTGCTCCAGACCCGCTCGGTCGGCCTTGCCATGAAGGAAAAGGTGCGGGTGCAGGTGCTTTCGAGCTTCATCGGCGAAGGCGCACCGCCAGCCGATGATCTGCCCGGGACAATGATCGTCTCGGACGAGGAAATGGACGAATTGGTGGAGAAGGGCCTGATGGAACGCCAGCTTGTAACCGGCATCGCGCATGACAAGAACGAGGCCAAGGTGATCCTCACCCGCGTGCCCGATCGTCCGGGCGCGGTGGCAAACATCTTCGAACCGCTCGCCGCGGCCTCGATCAACGTCGACATGATTATCCAGAACGTCGGCCGCGACAAGGGCGAGACCGACGTGACCTTCACCGTGCCACAATCCGATCTCGCCCGCGCCCAGGCGCTGCTGGAAGACCGGCGCGATGCCATCGGCTTCAACCGCATCATCACCGACAGCAAGATCGCCAAGATCAGCGTCGTCGGCGTGGGCATGAAGAGCCACGCGGGCGTTGCCAGCACGATGTTCCGTGCCCTGTCCGATCGCGGCATCAACATCCAGGCGATCAGCACTTCGGAAATCAAGATCAGCGTGATGATCGACGAGGATGAGACCGAACTCGCCGTGCGCGTGCTGCACACAGCCTACGGCCTCGATGCGGTTAGCTGACAGGTAGCCCGCTTCATCGAAGTTAACCATATCCGGTGACCGGCCCTTAACTTTCGGGGCCGGACTGTGCCCGCTCTCACACCCGCGAGCGAAAGGCACATCCCATGGCTATCAAGGCCCACCTCGGCACACCGGCTGCAACCGACACCCAGCGCGCCAGCCCCCGCCGCGCGCTGCGGCTTGAAGCGAGCGGCCTTGCCCCCGATGGTGTCGAAGCCAATGTCGTGATCCACAACATCTCGGCTGCGGGATTGCTGCTGGAAACGGCGCTGGAACTTGCCACCGGCGAGGAACTGGCGCTCGACCTGCCCGAGGCCGGAATCGTCAGCGCGGTGATCGTCTGGCGTAGCGAGCGGCTTTATGGCTGCGCCTTCGAACAGGCGCTCGGCCCGGCAGCGCTGGCAGCCGCGCAATTGCAGGGACTGGCCCCCGGAACGCCTCCCGGGCAGATGCAGCGCAGCCCGGTTACAGCGGGCGAACCCTTCGGCCACAGGATCAACCGCTTGCGCCGCGAGGCCGGCCTGACCCTGGCCGACATCGCCGCCGCGCTCGGCGTAAGCAAGCCAACCGTGTGGGCATGGGAGAAAGGCAAGGCCCGCCCCCTGCCCGAACGGATCGACGCGATTGCCGAAGCTCTGGGCGTTGACCGGGAGGCCCTTGCCGACCCGCACGGCACTGACCCGGAAATCGGCGCGCTGGTTGCCGAGTGCCGCCAGCGCATCGCCGACGCTTTCGGAACTGCGGTCAGCAATGTCCGGATCATGATCGAACTGTAGAGAAAATCACCCACAGCTTATCGATAAAAGACACCAGAATCGCGACAAAGCGACAGGAAACGCTGGTCGAACCGAAAAACATGGTAAACGAAGTCAGAATGTGATTCGTTTTTTAGCCATGTTAACTTAAAGACTAACGAGGAAATTCAAAGAGGCCTAGCTGATAAATAATATTACTGATGTTCAGCTAAGTTACTGTTCGACTTTCCGGCTAACAACGATGTCACGTTTCCTGTTTTGGGCAGCTGGGGCATTGCGTGGATGGAAACGGGGTTCAGTGAAGTCGAGGGGCGGGTGTTGCATGGTTTGTTGCAGGAATCTTCGGGAGACATAGTCGTCCGGCTCGATCGCAAGGGGTTCATCATCCACGCATCGGCCAATATCGCCGAACTGGGACTGGATATCTCCTCGGCGCTGCTGATGCCGCACATCACTGATCTGGCAGGACGCCATCACGCTGCTTCTGTCGGCGAACATGTCACCACCGCCCTGTCAGGCCATGCGCAACGGGGCTGGATCGAGTTTCCGGTCGTCGCCTGCCCGGACCATGGCACCTGCCACGAGGCGCGGTGCCAGCGTTGGTACGCCTTGAGCATAAGGCCCGTCTTCGACCCCGGCGGCAGTGTCGAAGGCGCGCTCGCGCTGCTGCGATCAGTGCAACAGGTGCGCAGCCTGGAGGGAGAATTGCACGCCCGTGCGGTCACCGATCCGCTCACCGGGCTTGCCAACCGGCAGGCGTTCTGCGCCAGCCTCAGGCGCCATCTGTCGCAGGGCGGCGGGCAGATGGTGGCGGTGCTCGCGGTCGACGGGATGCGCGCGCTGCTGCTGCGCTATGGCCAGCGGACGGCGGACGAGGTGCTGTGGGGCTTTGCCCGGTTCATAGAGACAATGGCCCTGCCCGGACACGAAGTCGCGCAGCTTGATGGCGAGCGCTTCGGCGTGCTGCTGCCCGATATGACGACCCGCATGGCCCGCGAATGGGCCGAGGATGCCGTGCGGACCTTCTCCTCGCTGGCAGCCCCTGCCTCGGCCAAGTCGCCGCAGCTTTCCGCGAGCGGGGGGCTGGCACGGGTCGCATGCACGGTGGACTGGACGTTGCGCGAAGCCGAACTCGGCCTTGTGTTGGCGCGGGCAGGCGGTGGGCGGCAGGTGGTGGTTTCAACCCAGCGGCGCGCAGCGTGAAGCCTTGCTAGACTTGCGCGCCGACCCCGCTAAACCGCCTGCATGAGCCACATTGCCACCATCCTGCTGCTCGGTTCGGGCGAGCTGGGCCGCGAATTCGTCATTTCCGCCAAGCGTCTCGGGGCGCGGGTGATTGCCTGCGACAGCTATGACAACGCTCCTGCAATGCAGGTGGCGGATGCGCGCGAGGTGTTCTCCATGCTCGATGGCGCGGCGCTGAGGGCGGCGGCGGAGAAGCACCGGCCCGATCTGATCGTCCCCGAGATCGAGGCGATCCGCACCGAGATGCTGGCGGAACTCGAAAGCGAGGGCTGCACCATCGTCCCCTCGGCCCGTGCCGCGCAATTGACCATGAACCGCGATGCGATCCGCGATCTGGCGACGGGCGAGCTGGGCCTCGTGACCTCGCAATATGGCTATGCGGAGAGCTTCGCCGAGTGCGAGGCCATTGCGGCGCGCATCGGCTATCCGCTGGTGATGAAGCCGGTGATGTCCTCATCGGGCAAGGGCCAGAGCAAGGTCGATACGCCGGAGGCGCTGGAGGCGGCGTGGGAGTATGCCGTCGCCAATATGCGCGGCGACAGGGCGCGGGTAATCTGCGAACAGTTCATCGCCTTCGACTATGAAATCACGCTGCTGACCATCCGCCACAAGGGCGGCATCAGCTTCTGTCCGCCCATCGGCCACCGGCAGGAACGCGGCGATTACCGCGAAAGCTGGCAGCCCGCCGCCATGTCTCAGGCGGCGCTGGCGAGCGCGCAGGACATGGCCGCGAAGGTCGTCATGGCGCTGCAAGGCGAAGGGCGGGGCTGGGGGCTCTACGGGGTCGAGTTCTTTGTGAAGGGGGAGGAGGTGATCTTCTCCGAACTCTCCCCCCGCCCGCACGACACCGGCATGGTCACCCTCGCGAGCCAAGATCTGACCGAATTCGATCTCCATGCCCGCGCGATCATGGGCCTGCCGGTGCCGGAGAGCGTCGCCGCCCGCCCCGCCGCCTCGGCGGTGATCCTCGCCGACCGCGAGAGCGACAGCTTCGCCTTCGAGGGGATCGCCGAGGCGCTTGCGCTGGGCGACACAGATGTGCGCATCTTCGGCAAACCCGTCACCCGGCCCTGGCGCCGCATGGGCGTGGCGCTGGCCCGCGCTGGCGATGCGCCGGCTGCGGTCGATCTGGCCAAACAGGCCGCCGCCGCGGTGCGGATTGTCTATTCCTCCGGTTCCGACTAGGGCGCGCCTCCATGACCACCTATCCCCACACCGCCGCCCTGATGAAGCGCGGCACTGATTTCCTCGGCTGTGAAACCGCAATCCTGTGCGGCGCGATGAGCTGGGTGAGCGAGCGCAACCTCGTCGCTGCGATCAGCAACGCGGGCGGCTTCGGCGTGATCGCCTGCGGGGCGATGACGCCTGAACTGCTCGACACCGAAATCGCCGCGACCAAGGCGCTGACCACCAAGCCCTTCGGCGTCAACCTCATCACCATGCACCCGGCGCTGTTCGATCTGATCGCGGTGTGCCGCAAGCATGGCGTCACCCATGTGGTGCTGGCGGGCGGCATCCCTCCCAAGGGCAGTGTCGAGGCGATCAAGGCCGATGACAGCGGCATCAAGGTGATCTGCTTTGCGCCCACGCTGGCGCTGGCCAAGAAGCTGCTGCGATCGGGCGCGGATGCACTGGTGATCGAAGGCATGGAAGCGGGCGGGCATATCGGTCCGGTCTCCACCTCCGTGCTGGCGCAGGAAATCCTGCCTGAACTCGCCGCCGAACACCTGATCTTCGTCGCGGGCGGCATCGGCCGGGGCGAGGCGATCGCCTCCTACCTCGAAATGGGTGCGGCGGGCGTGCAGCTGGGCACCCGCTTCGCCTGCGCAAGCGAGAGCATCGCCCACCCCGATTTCAAGAGGGCCTTCTTCCGCGCCTCGGCCCGCGAGGCTGTCGCCAGCGTGCAGGTCGATCCACGCCTGCCGGTGATCCCCGTGCGCGCCCTGAAGAACAAGGGCACTGAGGAATTCACCGCCAAGCAGCGCGAAGTGGCGGCCCTGCTCGATGCGGGCGAGGTCGATATGGGTGAGGCCCAGCTCCAGATCGAACACTTCTGGGCCGGCGCCCTGCGCCGCGCCGTGATCGAGGGCGATGTCGAGAACGGCAGCGTCATGGCGGGCCAGTCGGTCGGCATGGTGACCAAGGAAGAGCCCGCCGCCGATATCATCGCCGAGCTGATGACGCAGTGCGAGGCGGCGTTGGCGCGGTAAGATGGCCGCACCGCTGATCCTCACCCTCGCCTGCGCGGACCGGCCCGGCATCACGGCGCGGGTCACCGGCTTCCTGTTCGAGCGCGGGTGCAACATCCTCGACGCACAGCAGTTCAATGATCGCGCCGAGGCAGGCGGCAGCGACCGCTTCTTCATGCGCGTCGTTTTCGATCCCGACGGCTCGACCGCCGAAGCGTTGCGGGCCGATTTCACCGCGCTGGCGGGCGCGTTCGGGATGGGATGGAAGATGGCGAGCGAGGATCGTCCGCGCCGCACGATCATCCTTGTCAGCAAGTTCGATCACTGCCTGGTCGATCTGCTGTATCGCTGCCGCACCGGCGAACTGCCGATCGAGGTGGTGGCGATCGTCTCCAACCACCCTCGCGAGGCGGCGATCCGCGTCGATATCGGCGATATTCCCTTCCACCACATTCCGGTGACGCCCGACACCAAGCCCGCCGCCGAAGCGCAGTTCCGCGCGCTGGCGGAAGCGACCGATGCCGAACTGATCGTGCTTGCCCGCTACATGCAGGTGTTTTCGGACAAACAGTCAGCCCATTTCGCAGGCCGCTGCATCAACATCCACCACTCGTTCCTGCCGGGGTTCAAGGGCGCCAAGCCCTATCACCAGGCGCACGCGCGCGGGGTGAAGATCATCGGTGCGACCGCACACTTCGTCACCGCAGACTTGGACGAAGGGCCGATCATCCATCAGGATGTCGAACGCATCACCCACGCCGATTCCCCTGAAGACCTCGTCCGCAAGGGCCGCGACATCGAGCGCCGCGTACTCGCCGAAGCAGTGCGCCTGTTCGCGCAGGAGCGAGTGCTGCTGAACGGCAATCGGACAGTGGTGTTCAGGGGTTGAGGCGGCGGGGGTTCAACGCCGCGCCAGCTTTTTCGCTGTCCCCTCGATCGCCTTGTCTTCATTGGCGCGCTTGATCACATAGGCGCGGATCGCCTCGATCTCGTCCTTGGTCAGCGAGCCTTTGAAGCTGGCCATGCCGTTGTCCTTCAGCATCCCGCCTTCGACCACCGCGTTCCACGCCTGCGCGCTTTCGAGCGATCCGGCGCGGCGCAGATCGGGCAGCACGGTCGATCCGACCGCGCCCGGTGCATGGCACACCGCGCAATAACGGCCATACTTCGCCTGCCCCAGCGCGATCACCTCTGCCGAAGCGGTGCTCGGCGGCGGATCGAGCGGTAGCGCGGCGAGTTCCGGCTCGGGCGGCAGAGTCGCCTTGCCTCCCAGCTTGAACACCAGCAGGCGGCTGACATTGCGCACAGGTGCCTTGCGCTTGATCAGATCGCCATCGACCGAAAGGGCATAGGCCCCGCCCCAGCCGGCCAGCACCGCGACATATTGCTCGCCATCAACCGTGTAAGTGACAGGCGGCGCGACCACGCCGGTCTGCGCGGCAAAGCTCCACAGCTTGTTGCCGGTGGCAGCATCATAGGCGTTGAATTCGCTGCCGGTGGTGCCCTGAAACACAAGGCCGCCGCCCGTGGCCAGCAGGCCGCCGTTCCACGGCCCGGGATGCTCGACTGTCCAGCGCGCCTTCTGCGCCACCGGATCCCACGCCACCAGCATCCCGCGCAGGGTTCCGGCGACCTGCTTGCGGAAGCCTTCATCCGCAGGCACATCCCCCGCGCCGAGGTTGAACCCGACATTGAAACCGCGCGCGGTATCGGGCTTCCAGTCGGCTTCGGGGGCATACATCATCCCTGCTTCGAAGGCCGGGATGTAAACGAGGTTCTCCGAGGGGCTGTAGGCCATCGGGTGCCAGTTGTGCCCGCCCAGCGCGCCCGGCGTGACGAGCGCGGGCTTGCCGGTCTTGTCGACGCGGGTTTCGGGGTTTTCGATCGGGCGGCCCGTCTTCGGGTCGATCCCGCTTGCCCAGTTCACCGTGACATAGGGCTTGGCGCTGATGAATTTGCCCGTCTCGCGGTCGATCACATAGAAAAAGCCGTTCTTCGGTGCCTGCATCAGCACCTTTCGGACTTTCCCGTCGATCGTCATGTCCGCCAGCATGATGTGCTGCGTGGCGGTGAAATCCCACGTTTCGCCCGGCGTGGTCTGGTAGTGCCAGACATATTCGCCGGTCGAAGGCCGCACCGCGACGATGCTGGAGAGATAGAGGTTATCGCCCTCGCCCGTCCCGTCCTTGCCGGGGCTGCGATAGGCGCGGTTCCATGGGGAGCCATTGCCGACCCCGATATACAGCAGGTCGAGATCGGGATCGTAGGCCATCGAATCCCACACGGTCCCGCCGCCGCCAATCGCATCGGATGCGCCCAGCACATCCATGTTCCACGTCTGGGCAGCCTTTTGCAGATAGGCGGGTGCATCCTTGGGATCGCCGCCCTCTGGCACGGTGTAGAACTTCCACAGCTGTTCGCCATCATCGGCATCATAGGCGGCCACAAACCCGCGAACGCCGAATTCCGCCCCGCCATTGCCGATGATCACCTTGCCATCGATCACCCGCGGCGCGCCGGTGATGGTGTAGCTTTTCGACTGGTCGACCGTAACCTTTTCCCACGCGACCTTGCCGCTTTCCCGGTCAAGCGCGATCAGCCGGCCATCGAGCGTGCCGAAGAACAGCTTGTCACCCCATGCCGCCAGCCCGCGATTGACGACATCGCAACACGCCTTGACCGCGGTTTCGCCCGGAACCTTGGGATCGAACTCCCACAGCGCCTTGCCGGTCGCGGCATCGAACGCCTTCACCTTGCTCCACGCGGTGGTGAGATAGAGCTTGCCGTCGATCACCAGCGGGGTGGCTTCCTGCCCGCGCGCGGTGTCCATGTCGGCAAACCATGCAAGGCCCAGATCGCCCACTGTATCCTTGTTGATCGCATCGAGCGGGGAATAGCGCTGTTCGGAATAGGTTCGCCCGTGGCTGATCCAGTTGGCCGAATCGCCATCCGCCCCGACCAGCGCGGCGTGAGTGATCTCGCCCTCGCCGCTCCCGAAAATCTGGCTGCAATTGGCCAGCATCCCCGCCGACAGCAACAGGGCGGCACTGCCCGCCCACCGCACAAGGTTCATCGATCCCTCTCCCCGTTTTCTTTTGGGACCCATGTTGACGATAGAATCGTTGCTTGTCCATGCCCCCGCCCGATGCCTATCTGTGCGCGGCGAGAGGGGCCGAGAGGAGTTTTGATCAATGTGCGATGAAAGCAAGCTGGCCGATTGGGCAAAGCAGACGATCAGCCGCCGCCAGTTCGGCGCTTTGACGGGTGCGGCGGCGCTGGCAGCCTGTGCTTCGGGCGAAAGCGCCTCCAATGCGCAGGTTCCCGCCGCCGGCCTCAAGGAACGCGGCGTCAACTTCCCCACCGCCGATGGCACAATGGACGGGTTTTTCGTCCAGCCCGAAAGCGGCAATCACCCCGCCGTGATCCTGTGGCCCGATATCGCCAGCATCCGCGAGGCCAAACGGAGCATCGCCCGCAAGCTCGCCGCCGCAGGCTATGCCGTGCTGGTGGTGAACCCCTATTATCGTGACGTGACCGGCGAACAGTTCGCCGATTTCGCCGCATTCATCGCCGACGGCGGCTTTCAGAAGGTCGGCCCCTGGCGCGGCAAGCTGAACCCGCAAGCCATCATGAGCGACACCGCAGCAATCGTCGACTGGCTTGACCGGCAGGAAGGCGTCGATCAGGCCAAGGGCATCGGCACGCAGGGCTATTGCATGGGCGGGCCGTTCACCGTGTGGGCGGCAGCAGCCGTGCCCTCGCGGGTCAAGGCAGCAGCGAGCTTCCACGGCGGCGGGCTGGTTCGCAAGGACAACCCGATGAGCCCGCACGCGCTGCTCGGCAAGGTCGATGCGGCGGTGCTGATCGCCGTGGCACAGGATGATGATGCCAAGGCCCCGGACGACAAGACCACCTTTGCCGATGCCGCAAAGGCCGCCGATGTGGCCGCAACCGTCACCGTCTATCCCGGCAATCACGGCTGGATGGTGCCCGACAGCCCCGCCTATGATGCAACTGCGGCTGCACGGGGCGAGGCTGACCTCAAGGCGCTTTACGCCGCCGCGCTGGCATAGGAAGCTCGCTGACAGACCGACGGGGTCGCATGCGCTGCAAGACATCGGCGCAATCGGGTTCTATGGAGCCCGGATGGCCCGGCTGCTGCTGTTCAACAAACCCTTCGGCGTCCTGTCGCAATTCACCGATCGCGGGTCGCCGACGGCGCGCGCGACCCTGTCCGATTTCATCGCGGTAAAGGGCGTCTATCCCGCCGGAAGGCTCGACCGCGACAGCGAGGGGCTGCTGCTGCTGTGCGATGACGGAAAGTTGCAGGCGCGCATCGCCGATCCGCGCTTCAAACTGCCCAAGACCTACCTCGTGCAGGTCGAAGGCGATCCGCAGGAGCACGAGCTTGAACCTTTGCGCCGCGGTGTCAGGCTCAAGGATGGCATGACCCTTCCGGCCAGTGTCGCCCGCATCGACCCGCCCGACCTGTGGCTGCGCGATCCGCCGATCCGCGTGCGCCAGTCCGTTCCCGACAGCTGGCTGAAGATAACCTTGCGCGAAGGGCGCAACCGGCAGGTGCGCCGGATGACCGCGGCGGTCGGCTTTCCCACGCTGCGGCTGGTGCGCTGGTCGATCGGCGACTGGACAGTTGCCGGGATCGCGCCGGGCGCCTTCATGGAGGTTTCCGCGTGAACTATCGCCATTCCTTCCATGCCGGCAACAGCGCCGATGTGGTCAAGCACACCCTGCTGATCGCGCTTGTGCGGGCCTTGCAGCTGAAGCCCGGCGCGCTGACCATGATCGACACCCATTCCGGCTGCGGGCTCTACGACCTTGAAGGTGATGCGGCGCAGCGTACCGGCGAGGCCGCGCAGGGCGTGGTGCGCGCCTTCGCCGATGCCAATCCCTTGCTGGACGATTATCGGGCCGCCGTGCTGGCGGTGAACGACGGGAGCAGCCCAGCGGCAGGGCCGCGCCTTTATCCCGGAAGCCCGCGCATCCTGTCGCAGTTGCTGCGCGCGCAGGATGTCCTGATCCTCAACGAGAAGCACCCCGAAGACGCCCATGCCCTGCGCGGTGCGATGCGCGGCACCACGGCCGCCGTGCATCAACGCGATGCCTATGAGCTCTGGCTGGCGATGCTTCCGACCAGAACGCCGCGCGGTGTGGTGGTGGTCGATCCGCCCTACGAGCAGACCGACGAGCGCGCCCGCATCACTGCCACACTCGCCGCGGCACACCGCAAATGGGCGCACGGTGTTACCGCGGTGTGGTATCCGCTGAAGGACCGCGCCGAGCATATGCGCTGGAAAGACAAGCTGCGCCGCCTCGGCATACCGAAGTTCCTGAGCGTGGAGCACTGGCTCTACGATACCGATCAGCCCGGCATCTATAACGGCGCGGGGCTGTTTTTCGTCAATCCGCCTTATGCCTTCACGCAAGCCCTGCCGCCGCTGCTCGAAGCCCTGCGGGCCGCCCTGGCACCGGAGGGGCACAGCGGCGCGATCACGGCTGGCTGGCTGGCCGACTGAGCGCTGTCAGCCCGCTGCCCTCTCCAGCCTTGCCCGCGCCTCTGCCTCGCCGATCAGAGGGAGCAATTCGCCCATGTCGGGGCCGTGGTCCATGCCGGTAAGCGCCTGACGCAGCGGCAGGAACAGCGCCTTGCCCTTGCGCCCGGTCTCCTCCTTCAGGGCCGTGGTGAGCGCGGCCCAGGGATTGTCCCCCCACACCAGCAGCCGCGCCGCTTGCGACAGGAACTGCCGGTCTTCGGGAGTGAATTCGGGCGGAGAGATCGGGCCGGTCACGAGCTTCCACCACGCATCGGCCTCTGCGACATGGGCAAGGTTCGGGCGCACGGCGTGCCAGCCGGCAGCATCCATCCCCTGCGGCAGACGCGACGCGACGGCTTCGAACGGCAGCTGGTGGACGATCCCGGCATTGAGCCGGTCGAGATCCTCGTCGTCGAACTTCGCGGGGGCGCGGCCAAAGGTGGCAAGGTCGAAGCTGGCTGTCAGCACCGAACGGTCGGCAACCGGCTCCACGGCAAGCGAAGTGCCAAGCCGCGCCAGCAGCGAAATGATCGCCTCCGGCTCGATCCCGCGTTCACGGAACGCATCACAGCCAAGCGAACCGAGCCGCTTCGACAGCTTGCCTTCCCGCCCCACCAGCAGTGCCTCGTGAGCGAAAGCGGGGAGTGATTTTGCTGCATTTTCTGTTGCAGCAAAGCCCACAGCAAAAAGTGCGGTAAATATCTGGATTTGCACAGCAGTATTGGAAACGTGATCCTCGCCGCGCAGCACCTGTGTCACGCCCATATCGATATCGTCGACAGCGCTCGGCATCATGTAGAGCCATGAACCATCAGCGCGGCGGATGACCGGATCGGACAGCTGCGCGGGATCGAATCGCTGCACCCCGCGGATGCCGTCCTCCCACTGGATCGCCTCGGCATGATCGAGCAGGAAACGCCAGTGTGCGGGCGTGCCCTCGGCCTCCCTGGCGGCCCGCTCGGCCTCGGTCAGCTTCAAGGCGGCACGGTCGTAGATCGGCGGCAGACCACGGCCCAGTGCAATCTTGCGCTTTACGTCGAGCTCCTGTGCGGTTTCATAGCAGGGGTAGACACGACCCGCCGCCTTCAGCGCGGCGAAGGCTGCTTCGTAACGGTCGAGCCGGGCGGACTGGCGTTCCTCGCGATCCCAGTCGAGCCCCAGCCAGGCCAGATCGGCGCGGATCGCCTCGACATATTCCTCGCGGCTGCGTTCTGCGTCGGTATCGTCGATGCGCAGGATAAAGGTGCCGCCGCTGCGGCGCGCCAGCATCCAGTTATGCAGCGCGGTGCGGATATTGCCGACATGGAGGAGGCCGGTCGGCGAAGGGGCGAAGCGGGTGGTGGCGGGCTGTGTGCTCATGACGCGGAGCGGTAGAACGCAGGCTGCCCGCCCGCAAGGCTTCAGGCGGCGCGCATTTCCGCCGCCACCAGTTCGAGCGCCCCCTCCCACAGCCGCGGCATGCGGTCGGCCCGGACAAGACCGCTCAGCGCGTTCTCGAACGCCAGCCGGTCGGCCTGCGCCGCAGCATCGACAAAGGCGCCGATGGTCGCCTCGTCATGGCTGAGCAGCCGGCAGCAGAAGCGCGAAACGTGGATATTCTCCGGCCAGCTCGCAGAGATGGTCTGGGCCAGCACAAGCGCCCGGGCCGCGACCGCGACACTGCCCAGCCGCACGGCCAGTTCGGGAACAGGATCGCGCCCCACCCGCTCGTGCAGCGCGATCAGGCGCAAGGCATGGATAAAGCGCCCGCCGACCGGGCCAAGGGTCTCCACCCGCGGCGCCTGCGCCAAGGCCGCGATAGTGTTGCGGGCGGATGTCGACGGAGAGCGCTGCGGGTGCATGATGGGATTCGCCTGTACTGCCTGGGGTCAGTGACTGGCTAGCCTTGATGCGAGTGATTTGCAATAGCGTTATTCGGCGCAGTTCACGCAAAGAAAAGCCCCGCCGGAGCATTGGCTCGGGCGGGGCAATTCGTGGCCAGAAAGGCGGCGAGGCGCTTATTCCTCGCCTGCGTCGTCCTCGACCTCGGCAGCGGGCGCCGAAGCGGCCATGGCTGCCATCGCGGCCTTCATCTTCTCTTCGGATCCGATGGCGTCGGCTGCCGGTTCGACTTCGCGCTGGCCCGAAGCGGACAGGGCTTCCTGTTGCTTCTTCCATGCCGCCTTCAGCGCCGCATCGCGGCTGTTGGCGGTCACGCGCAGACGGTTCATGCCCGCGCCGGTACCGGCAGGGATCAGACGGCCGACGATCACGTTTTCCTTCAGACCGATCAGCGTGTCCTTCTTCCCTTCGACCGCCGCCTGCGTCAGCACGCGGGTGGTTTCCTGGAACGAAGCCGCCGAGATGAACGAGCGGGTCTGGAGCGAGGCCTTGGTGATGCCGAGCAGCACCGGGGTGCCCTGCGCGGGCGCCTTGCCCTTGCCGCTCTGCGCCAGCTTGGCGTTCACTTCCAGCATCTCGGCCAGATCGACCTGCTCGCCCGGCAGCAGGGTGGTGTCCCCGCCATCGGTGATCTCGACCTTCTGCAGCATCTGGCGAACGATCACCTCGATGTGCTTGTCGTTGATCTTCACGCCCTGCAAGCGATAGACTTCCTGGATCTCGTTCACGAGATACTCGGCCAGCGCTTCGACGCCCATGACTTCGAGGATGTCGTGCGGGTTCGGCGAACCGGAAATCAGGGTGTCACCCTTCTTCACATAGTCGCCTTCCTGCACGTCGATCACCTTGGTCTTGGGGATCAGGTACTCGACGGGTTCACCCTCCTCGGGGATGATCGCGATCTTGCGCTTCGCCTTGTATTCGCGGACGAATTCGATCCGGCCGGAAATCTTGGCGATGACCGACACGTCCTTGGGCATACGCGCCTCGAACAGTTCGGCCACACGCGGCAGACCGCCGGTGATGTCGCGGGTCTTGGCGGCTTCGCGGCTGGCACGGGCAAGGATGTCGCCCGCTTCAACCGTCTGGCCGTCCTCGACCGACAGGGTGGTGCCCGGAGCGAGCATGTAACGCGCCGCTTCGATTTCGCCGCTGCCTTCGGCCAGAAGGGTCATGCGCGGACGCAGGTCTTCCTTCTTCTTACGGCCGGTGGCGCGGTTTTCGGTCACCACGCGCTGCGCGATGCCGGTGGCATCATCCATCTGTTCTTCGAGCGTGATGCCCTCGATCAGATCCTGATACTTCACCACACCCGATTGCTCGGTGATGATCGGCAGGGTGAACGGATCCCATTCGGCGATACGATCGCCGACCTTCACCTGATCGCCATCCTTGAACATCAGCACCGTACCATAAGGCACCTTGTGCATCTCGCGCTCGCGCCCTTCAGCGTCGATCACCGCGATCTCGCCATTGCGGGCAAGGCTGAGGATGCGGCCGCGCTTGTCGGTGATGGTCGGCATGTCGCGGAATTCGATGCGACCTTCCGAAATCGCTTCGAGGTGCGAGGTTTCGTTCAGCTGCGCCGCGCCGCCGATGTGGAAGGTCCGCATCGTCAGCTGGGTGCCCGGTTCACCGATCGACTGCGCGGCGATCACGCCGACAGCCTCGCCGATGTTCACCGGAGTCCCGCGAGCGAGGTCACGGCCATAGCAGGTCGCGCAAACGCCCTGTTCGGCTTCGCAGATCAGCGGCGAGCGGATCTTGGCCGACTGCACTTCAGCCGCCTCGATCTCCTTCACCATCGCTTCGTCGAGCAGGGTGCCCGCCGGAACGATCACTTCGCCGGTCGCCGCGTTGACGATGTCTTCGGCCACGGTGCGGCCGAGGATACGTTCGCCGAGCGAGGCGATCACCGAACCGCCCTGCACGATCGCACGCATTTCAAGCGCGTTCTGGGTGCCGCAGTCTTCCTCGACGATGACGCAATCCTGCGACACGTCGACCAGACGGCGGGTGAGGTAACCCGAGTTCGCGGTCTTCAGCGCGGTGTCCGCAAGGCCCTTGCGCGCCCCGTGGGTCGAGTTGAAGTATTCAAGAACGGTCAGACCTTCCTTGAAGTTCGAGATGATCGGGGTCTCGATGATCTCGCCCGAAGGCTTGGCCATCAGACCGCGCATCCCGGCGAGCTGCTTCATCTGCGCCGGGCTACCACGCGCACCGGAGTGGCTCATCATGTAGATCGAGTTGACCTGGGCTTCCTTGCCCGTGTCCGGATCGATCGGGGTCGCCTTGATCTCGGCCATCATCGCGTCGGCGACCATGTCACCGCACTTCGACCAGGCGTCGATCACCTTGTTGTACTTTTCCTGCTGGGTGATCAGACCGTCCTGATACTGCTGCTCGTAACCGGCAACCAGTTCCTTGGTTTCCTCGACCAGCTTCTCCTTGGCGTCGGGGATGATCATATCATCCTTGCCGAAGCTGATGCCGGCCTTGAACGCGTGGCGGAAGCCCAGCGCCATGATCGCGTCGGCGAACAGCACCGTGTCCTTCTGGCCGGTGTGACGATAGACCTGATCGATCACGTCGCCGATCTCGCGCTTGGTGAGCAGGCGGTTGATGATGTCGAAGGGAACCTTGTGGTTCTTCGGCAGACATTCGCCGATCAGCATGCGGCCCGGTGTGGTGACAAAGCGCTTCATCGCCACCGTGCCGTTTTCGTCGGCCTGCGGAACGCGGGCGATGATGCGGGTGTGGAGCGTGACCGCCTTGGCTTCCAGCGCCTGATGCACTTCGGCCATGTCCGAGAAGCGCGGCAGCTTCTCGATCTTGGTGCCGTCGGCTTCCTCGATGAATTCGGGGTGCTTTTCCTGCCGCTCCATCGAGAGGTAGTAGATCCCCAGAACCATGTCCTGCGAAGGCACGATGATCGGCTTGCCGTTGGCGGGCGAGAGGATGTTGTTGGTCGACATCATCAGCACGCGCGCTTCGAGCTGGGCTTCCAGCGACAGCGGCACGTGGACCGCCATCTGGTCACCGTCGAAGTCGGCGTTGAAGGCCGAACAGACCAGCGGGTGCAGCTGGATCGCCTTGCCTTCGATCAGCACGGGTTCGAACGCCTGGATGCCAAGACGGTGCAGCGTCGGCGCGCGGTTCAGGAGAACCGGGTGCTCGCGGATCACCTCGTCAAGGATGTCCCAGACTTCCTTGCGCTCCTTCTCCACCCACTTCTTGGCCTGCTTCAGGGTCATCGACAGACCCTTGGCATCCAGACGGGCGTAGATGAACGGCTTGAACAGTTCGAGCGCCATCTTCTTGGGCAGGCCGCACTGGTGCAGCTTGAGTTCCGGACCGGTCACGATCACTGAACGGCCCGAATAGTCGACGCGCTTGCCGAGCAGGTTCTGGCGGAAGCGGCCCTGCTTGCCCTTGAGCATGTCGGACAGCGACTTGAGCGGACGCTTGTTGGCGCCGGTGATGACGCGGCCGCGGCGGCCGTTGTCGAACAGCGCGTCAACGGCTTCCTGCAACATGCGCTTTTCGTTGCGCACGATGATGTCCGGCGCGCGCAGTTCGATCAGGCGCTTCAGACGGTTGTTGCGGTTGATCACACGACGATAGAGGTCGTTGAGGTCCGAGGTCGCGAAGCGGCCACCGTCGAGCGGCACCAGCGGGCGCAGTTCGGGCGGGATGACCGGGATCACTTCGAGGATCATCCATTCCGGGCGGTTGCCCGAATCGATGAAGCTTTCGACGACCTTCAGACGCTTGATGATCTTCTTGGGCTTCAATGCCGACTTGGTGGTGGCGAGCTCTTCCATGAGAGCATCGCGCTCGGCCTCGAGGTCGAGCTGCATCAGCATGGTGCGCACGGCTTCCGCGCCGATATCGGCGGTGAAGGCGTCTTCGCCATATTCGTCTTGCGCTTCGAGGAGTTCATCCTCGGTCAGCAGCTGGTACTTTTCGAGCGGGGTCAGGCCCGGCTCGGTGACGATGTAGCTTTCGAAGTAGAGCACACGCTCAAGCTGCTTCAGCTGCATGTCGAGCAGCAGGCCAATGCGCGAGGGCAGCGACTTCAGGAACCAGATGTGCGCGACGGGCGCGGCCAGTTCGATGTGGCCCATGCGCTCGCGGCGGACCTTGGTCACGGTCACTTCGACGCCGCACTTTTCGCAGACGACGCCCTTGTACTTCATGCGCTTGTACTTGCCGCACAGGCACTCGTAGTCCTTCACGGGGCCGAAGATGCGCGCGCAGAACAGGCCGTCACGCTCCGGCTTGAAGGTGCGGTAGTTGATCGTCTCGGGCTTCTTGATCTCGCCATAGGACCACGAGCGGATGCGCTCCGGCGAGGCGATGCCGATCTGGATCTGGTCGAAGGTTTCGGGCTTCGCCAGCTGGTTGGTGAATTTGGTCAGGTCGTTCATGACTGTGTTCCCTTAGGGGGATGAAATTCGTGTGCGGCGGTGGCGGGAGGCCGTCTGGCCCCGCGCCCCTTACTCCGCTGCCTCCAGCATCTCGCCGTCGTCGTCCTCGTCGAGGATCGACTTGAGTTCGACGTTGAGGCCAAGGCTGCGCATTTCCTTCACGAGCACGTTGAAGCTCTCCGGAATGCCGGCCTCGAAGGTGTCGTCGCCCTTGACGATCGCTTCGTAGACCTTGGTGCGGCCGACCACGTCGTCGGACTTCACCGTCAGCATTTCCTGCAAGGTGTAGGCCGCGCCGTAAGCCTGGAGCGCCCAGACCTCCATTTCGCCGAAGCGCTGGCCGCCGAACTGCGCCTTGCCGCCCAGCGGCTGCTGGGTGACGAGCGAGTAGGGGCCGATCGAACGGGCGTGGATCTTGTCGTCGACGAGGTGGTGGAGCTTCAGCATGTAGATGATGCCCACGGTCACCTTGCGGTCGAACGCCTCACCGGTGCGGCCGTCGTAAAGGACGCTCTGGCCCGAGGAATCGATCCCCGCCTTGACCAGCATGTCCGAAACGTCGGCTTCACGCGCACCGTCGAACACCGGGGTTCCCATCGGGACGCCAGCAGCAAGGTTGCCCGCGAGTTCGACGATATCCGCGGTCGAGCGGCTGTCGATGTCCTCGAAATACTGCTCGCCATAGATGTCCTTGAGACGATCCACGACCGCAGCCGGCGGGGCGACATTGGCGTAATCTTCGGCAGCATTCGGATTGGCAGCGCGCCATTCGTCCAGCTTGGCCTTGATTTCATGGCCCAGCGCGCGCGCCGCAAAGCCGAGGTGCGTCTCGAAGATCTGCCCGACGTTCATGCGCGACGGCACGCCCAGCGGGTTGAGCACGAGGTCGACCGGGGTCCCGTCTTCGAGGAACGGCATGTCTTCCTGCGGCAGGATGCGGCTGATCACACCCTTGTTCCCGTGACGGCCGGCCATCTTGTCGCCCGGCTGCAGCTTGCGCTTCACCGCGACGAACACCTTGACCATCTTGAGCACGCCCGGAGCCAGTTCGTCACCACGCTCCAGCTTTTCCTTGCGGTCCTGGAACTTGGCATCGATCAGCGCGACGGCCTCGTCGTACTGGGTCTTCACCGCTTCGATCTGCGCCTGACGATTATCGTCGGCGACCGCGAACTTGAACCATTCGTGGCGATCGATGTCCTCGAGGATGTCCTCGGTGATCTCCACGCCCTTCTTCAGCCCCTTGGGAGCGGCCGAAGCGGTCTGGCCGATCAGCATGTCCTTGAGGCGGTTGTAGGTCGCACGGTTGAGGATGTTGCGCTCGTCCGCGGCGTCCTTGCGCAGGCGTTCGATTTCCTCGTTCTGGATCGCACGGGTACGGTCGTCGATCTCGATCCCGTGGCGGTTGAACACGCGGACTTCGACGATGGTGCCCGCCACGCCCGGAGGCAGACGCAGCGAGGTGTCACGCACGTCGCTCGCCTTTTCGCCGAAGATCGCGCGCAGCAGCTTTTCTTCCGGCGTCATCGGGGATTCGCCCTTGGGCGTGATCTTGCCGACCAGAATGTCACCGGGGTGCACTTCTGCGCCGATGTAAACGATGCCCGCTTCGTCGAGGTTGCGCAGGGCTTCCTCGCCGACATTGGGAATGTCGCGGGTGATGTCTTCCGGCCCCAGCTTGGTGTCGCGGGCCATGACTTCGAACTCCTCGATGTGGATCGAGGTGAAGACGTCGTCCTTCACGATGCGTTCGCTGATCAGGATCGAGTCTTCGTAGTTGTAGCCGTTCCACGGCATGAACGCGACGAGGCTGTTCTTGCCCAGCGCCAGCTCGCCCAGATCGGTCGAGGGACCATCGGCGATGATATCGCCCTGTTCGATCACATCGCCCACCTTCACCAGCGGACGCTGGTTGATGCAGGTGTTCTGGTTCGAACGCTGGAACTTCTGGAGCGTGTAGATGTCCACGCCCGACTGGCCGGGTTCGACATCGCCGATCGCACGGATAACGATACGGGTGGCGTCGACCTGATCGACGATCCCGCCGCGCTTGGCCGCAATCGCAGCGCCCGAATCGCGCGCCACGGTTTCTTCCATGCCGGTGCCGACCCACGGCGCTTCCGCCTTCACGAGCGGCACGGCCTGGCGCTGCATGTTCGAGCCCATCAGCGCGCGGTTGGCGTCATCGTTTTCCAGGAACGGAATGAGCGAGGCCGCAACCGAAACCAGCTGTTTGGGGCTGACGTCCATCAGCGTGATCTGCTCACGCGGGGCCATCAGGTTGTCACCATTGTGACGCGCCGACACCAGTTCTTCGACGAACGAACCGTCCGCGTTCAGTTCGGCCGAAGCCTGCGCGACGGTGTGCTTCTGCTCTTCCATGGCGGAAAGGTAGATCACATCGCCGGTCACCTTGCCGTCGATCACCTTGCGGTAGGGCGTCTCGATGAAGCCGTACTTGTTGACGCGGCTGAACGAAGCCAGCGAGTTGATCAGACCGATGTTCGGGCCTTCCGGCGTTTCGATCGGGCAGATGCGGCCATAGTGGGTCGGGTGAACGTCGCGGACTTCGAAGCCGGCGCGCTCGCGGGTCAGACCACCCGGCCCGAGCGCCGAAACGCGGCGCTTGTGGGTGACTTCCGAGAGCGGGTTGGTCTGGTCCATGAACTGCGAGAGCTGCGAAGAACCGAAGAACTCGCGCACCGCGGCCACCGCGGGCTTGGCGTTGATCAGGTCGTTCGGCATCACCGTGCTCACATCGACCGAGCTCATGCGCTCCTTCACGGCGCGCTCCATGCGCAGCAGGCCGACGCGGTACTGGTTTTCCAGCAGCTCGCCCACCGAACGCACGCGGCGGTTGCCGAGGTTGTCGATGTCGTCGACTTCGCCCTTGCCGTCCTTGAGGCCGACCAGTTCCTTCACCACCGCGAGGATATCTTCCTTGCGCAGCGTGGTGATGGTGTCCTCGCACTCGAGGCCGAGACGCATGTTGAGCTTCACGCGGCCCACGGCCGACAGGTCATAGCGTTCGGCATCGAAGAACAGGCCTTCGAACAGCGCCTCGGCGGTTTCCTTCGTCGGCGGTTCGCCGGGACGCATGACCTTGTAGATCGCTTCAAGGCCTTCATCGCGGTTTTCGGCCTTGTCGGCCTTCAGCGTGTTGCGGATCCACGGGCCGGTGTTGATCTCGTCGATGTCGAGCAGTTCGAGCCGGTCGATCCCGGCCTTGTCGAAGGCATCGACATGTTCGAGCGTCACTTCGTCGCCCGCCTCGATGTAGATGCGCCCGGTGGACTCATCGATCATGTCGTTGGCGGCATAGCGGCTGACGACTTCCTCGGTCGGCAGCAGCAGTTCGGTGAGGCCATCCTTGGCCGCCTTGTTGGCGGCGCGGGGGCTGATCTTCTGGCCGGCGGGGAAGATTTCCTCGCCGGTCTTGGCGTCCACCAGCGCGAAGGACGGCTTGGCATTGCGCCATTGTTCGGCCACGAACGGGATCTTCCACCCGTCCTTGGCGCGTTCCCAGGTCACGGTGTTGTAGAAGTGGTGCAGGATACCCTCGGCATCGAGGCCGAGCGAATAGAGCAGAGCGGTCACCGGCAGCTTGCGCTTGCGGTCGATGCGGACGTTGACGATGTCCTTGGCGTCGAATTCGAAATCGAGCCACGAACCGCGGTAGGGGATCACGCGGGCGGCGAACAGCAGCTTGCCCGAAGAGTGGGTCTTGCCACGGTCATGGTCGAACAGCACGCCCGGCGAACGGTGCATCTGCGACACGATCACGCGCTCGGTGCCGTTGATGATGAAGGTGCCGTTGTCCGTCATCAGGGGCATGTCGCCCATGTAGACGTCCTGCTCCTTGATATCGAGCACCGAGCGGGTTTCGGTTTCCTGATCCACCTCGAACACGATGAGGCGCAGCGTCACCTTCATCGGGGCAGCATAGGTGATCCCGCGCTGACGGCACTCGGTGGTGTCGTACTTGGGCTCTTCGAGTTCGTAATGCACGAAATCCAGCTCGGCAGTGCCGGCGAAATCGCGGATCGGGAAGACGCTGCGCAGGGTCTTTTCAAGGCCCGAGACATAGCCGGTGGCCTTGTCCGAACGCAGGAACTGCTCGTAGCTTTCGCGCTGAACCTCGATCAGGTTCGGCATCTGCACGACTTCGTGAATGTCACCGAAGATCTTGCGGATGCGCTTTTTCGCGGTGCCCTGCGCCTTGCGGCTGCGGGTGACGGGCGGCTTCGCCTTGGTTGCCATGGAGGAGTTGGCCTCTTTGATTGGGCCGCGAGAGGAGAGGCCTCGCGCGGACAGGAAAACTTCGCTGCGTTCCACGCGAAACAGTGCCATGTCCAACGCACAAAAGCCGCGTGCCCAACCCCGCCCCGATGGCGGTGCCGGCAGCAGCATTCCGTTTGCGTCGCGACTATGGCGTCCCGCCGCTTCCTATCCGAGGCCGATTCCCGCGCATGAATCAGCCCTGCTCGAAGCGAGCGAGAGGGCGCCATTTAGGGTTGCGGCGGCCGCGAGTCAACGGAATAGCGCCCTCGCCGCCTTCTGCAGCGGAGGGATGCACTTGACTCGTCCGCCTATATCGCTAATGGCCCGCCGCGACTGCTCCGGCAGTCATCCGTCCGAGACCGTTGGTGAAGGCAATCTGGCTTTCTTAATCTCCAGCCTAGACGGGGAAACGAGATTCAGCGCGCCTCCCGGATCCGGGCTGCGTTGCTTGTGCCTGATGGCACACCCTCCTTCCCTATCGACGGACTCGCCCGTGTTCGGAGCCTTCGCGGCGCCGTGCGCGGACATAACGTAGCCGGCCGTGCGGGAGCCATCCTGCCCGGTCATTTGTGAAGGAGTATGGCATGGATCGTTCGCAGAAAGCCGACGCGGTTGCCCAGCTCAATGCGGTCTTCAACGAGGTCGGCGTGGTGGTTGTCACCCGCAACCTCGGCATGACGGTGGCCCAGTCCACCGACCTGCGCGGGAAGATGCGCGATGCTGGTGCGACCTACAAGGTTGCGAAGAACCGTCTCGCCAAGCTCGCCCTCGAAAACACCGACTATACCGGCCTTGGTGACATGCTCACCGGCCCGGTCGGGCTGGCCTGGTCGACTGACCCGGTCGCGGCTGCCAAGGCCGCTGTCGAATTCGCCAAGACGAACGACAAGCTCGAAATCGTCGGCGGCTCGATGGGTTCGGTCGTTCTCGACGAAGCCGGTATCCGGGCGCTTGCCTCGATGCCCAGCCTCGACGAACTGCGCGCCAAGCTCATCGGTCTGGTCAACGCCCCGGCGACGAAGATCGCCCAGGTCGTTACCGCGCCCGCCGCGAAGGTCGCCCGTGTGTTCGCCGCTTACGCGGACAAGGCAGCCTAAGAGACGCTTTTCGCCAGACGAAACAATCTTGGGGTTTTGGACATGGTGTCCGGCCCCGCCACCAATTTGGAGTGAACCATCATGGCCGATATTGCCAAGCTTGTTGAAGAACTTTCGAAGCTGACCGTGCTCGAAGCCGCCGACCTCGCCAAGGCCCTCGAAGAAGCATGGGGCGTGAGCGCCGCTGCTGCTGTCGCTGTGGCTGCCGCGCCGGCTGCTGCTGCCGAAGCTGCCGAAGAGCAGACCGAATTCGACGTCATCCTGACCGGCGACGGCGGCAAGAAGATCCAGGTCATCAAGGAAGTCCGCGCCATCACCGGCCTGGGCCTGACCGAAGCCAAGACCCTCGTGGAATCGGCTCCGAAGGCTCTCAAGGAAGGCGTGAACAAGGCCGAAGCCGAAGAGATCAAGAAGAAGATCGAGGAAGCCGGCGGCACCGTCGAGCTGAAGTAAGCCGCAGGGGTGCAGCAGCGCCCCTATGGTTAACCTCGCATCACGAAAAGAGGGCGGCGCCAGCGATGGCTCCGCCCTTTTTTGTCGGCCTTTCAGACCATTGCCACAAGCCCCTTGCGCCCTGTGCAACAGACTGTCGATGTTGCGGAATTCCGATCTGTGCGGGATCGACACGATTGTGACGGTGTCACATCAAAGTTACTTTACACGCTGTTAATAACCCCTAACATTGGTCGTGCCGGGTCGCCGAGTCGCTAGGACTCCGAACGAGGCAATACGGAACAAACCGTAGGCTTCGTTGCTTGGACAAGTTGGGGGAATTCGATGCCGATCCTTAGAGCAGGCCTTTTGGCATGTGCCGCGCTGTGCGCGAGCCCGGTGATGGCGCAAGATGTCGTATACCGGCCTATCAGCCCGACCTTCGGGGGCAACCCGTTCAATTCGAACCACGTGCTCGGTGTGGCCAACGCCAACAACGACACGCGCGACCCGCGCGCCGCGAGCAGCAATTCGCAGGCCGATATCTTCGCCCGCCAGCTGCAATCGCGCCTGCTTTCGGCGCTGTCCTCGCAGATCGTTGACGCCATTTTCGGCGACAACCCGCAGGAACAGGGCACCATCAGCTTCGGCGGACAGACGATCGAGTTTTTCCGCTCGCTCGACGAGGTGACGCTGATCATCCGCAACGACACCACGGGTGAGGAAACCCGCATTGTCGTGCCGCTGTTCCTTGACGTGAACTGAGGCAGGCCCGTGCAAAACCGTTTTCTCCTTGCTGCCATTTCGGTCGCGGCGCTGGCTCTGGGCGGGTGCATGGCTGCCCCGCAGGACGGCCGCAATTCGCTGCCCACCACCACCAGTCTGGCCTATTTCCCGAAGAAGACCCAGACCCAGAACCTGCTGAACCAGCTGCCCGCCCCGCAGCGCCCGGTGGCGATCGCGGTCTATGGCTTCACCGACCAGACCGGGCAGTTCAAGCCCAGCGAACAGGGCCAGACCCTGTCGCGCGCGGTGACGCAGGGTGCCAGCTCGATCCTCGTCAAGGCCTTGCAGGATGCCGGCAACCGCAGCTGGTTCACCGTGGTCGAGCGCGAGCGTCTGGATAACCTGCTGAAAGAACGCCAGATCATCGGCGAGATGCGCAAGCGCTATCTTGGCGAACAGGAAGTCGATCCCAATGCCCTGCCCGCGCTGCTGTTTGCCGGCGTGCTGCTGGAGGGCGGGATTGTCGGCTATGACACCAACACCGTCACCGGCGGCGCAGGCGCGGCGTTCCTCGGCATCGGGGCGCGGACCGAATACCGGCAGGACACGGTGACCGTCTATCTGCGCGCCGTTTCGGTGCGCACCGGCGAAGTGCTCGCCAATGTCACCGCCTCGAAAACCATCGCCAGCCAGGCGCTGGGCGCGAGCGCATTCAAGTTCGTGGCGTTCCGCGAACTGCTCGAAGCCGAAGCCGGGATCACCTCGAACGAGCCCGATCAGGTCGCGCTCCAGCAGGCGATCGAGAAGGCCGTCTACGGCCTCGTGCTCGAAGGGGTGGAGCTCGATCTGTGGCGGTTCGACGACATGGCCGCCGCCCAGCCGCTGATCGCCGCCTACCGGGCCGAGCGTGACGGGCTGTACGATGCCAGCGATATCCAGAAAGCGGTCAAGCGCGCAGGGTCCCTGTCAGCCATGACCGTGGTCGAAAAGGACAAGGACAAGGGGATGCGTGACGGATCGTGACGCGAAAACGGATTTCCCGATGGCAAGTCGCCTGAAGGGATAAGCAATCGAGCGCGAAAAGCGCCGAATGGGCCGCACAAAAACAAAGCACGCAAAGGAGCGGCAACTCCGATGCGCGCGAGTGAAGAGGTAAGCGATCACCTGAATGACCCGGCGTCTACGCGCGCCGTGGTCACTGTCCGGTATCGCCTATCGTTAGGGCGGATGCAACCATGAATGCCGGACGTTCAGAAAATGCCAGTTTTTCCAGCCCCTTGGCGGCGCGCACCTGCGCCTCCAAGGCGCTGGCGGCTGGCCCGTTCGCATACACGCATCGCCACAAACTTCGGGACCCCGTGACGCATGAACGTCTGCGGGGCCGGAAAATGTCGCACACCACAAACCGCTGAAAAAGGACGGAACGGATGAAATATGTAACCAAGGCAGGTGTGTCGATCCTGGCACTGACGCTGGCAAATGCCGCGTGGGCGCAGGGGATCCCCAACACCTCGACCATCAATCAGGGCGGGACCAACGAGACCGCCATCGTCGCGCAGGGCGGCACCGGCACCAACGCCAGCACCATCGACCAGTCGGGCACCGGCAACACCGCCGATGTGACGCAGGACAGCACGGCCGGTGACGCCAACAGCTCGTTCGTCACGCAGACGGCGGGCGCCAGCGGCAACACCGCCACGGTCAGCCAGACCGGCGAAGGCCAGGCGAGCGCCGTGACGCAAGATGGCGAAGACAGCGATGTCGAAGTGACGCAGGACGGCAACAACAACAATTCCACCGTCAGCCAGAACGCCTTCGAAGCCACCACCACTGTCGTGCAGGGCGGCAGCTTCAATATCAGCAACGTCGGCCAGACCGGCGACGGGGCCACTGTCTTCGTCGACCAGTTCAACGGCGATGCCATGGTTCTGGGCAACAGCTCGCTCGTGAACCAGAGCGGCGATGATGCGATCACCAACGTTGTGCAGGATGGCGAGACCAACAGCTCGGTCGTCAGCCAGACCGGCACCTCGTCGTTCACTTCGGTCGGCCAGACCGGGCTGAACAACAGCTCGTTCGTCAACCAGAGCGGCCTGAATTCGGACACGCTGGTTGACCAGACCGGCTCAGCCAACTTCTCGACCGTAGGCCAGACCGGCACCGGCGCCATCACCGACATCATCCAGGACGGCGAAGCCAACTCGTCGAGCGTGAGCCAATCGGGCGCAGGTTCGCAGACCATCGTCGATCAGACCGGCTTCGCCAACGGGTCGGGCGTGGTTCAGGGCGGCATCGGTTCGATCACCGATATCGTCCAGAACGGCACCAGCAACAGCTCGTTCGTGTCGCAGTCGGGCTCGCTTTCGGAAACCACGGTCAACCAGGACGGCACCGGTTTGACCTCACAGGTCACCCAGAGCGGTTCCGGAGCGATCACCGATGTGGTGCAGACCGGCTTCAACCAACAGTCCTTCGTGACCCAGAGCGGCCTCGGTTCGAACACCTCGATCACCCAGAGCGGTCTGTCCAACTTCTCGGGCATCAACCAGTCGGGCATTGGTGCGGTGGCGGTGATCTCGCAGGATGGCTTCGCCAACACCTCGACGGCATCCGAAACCGGCGCGGCATCGAACCTGGCCGTGACCCAGCTGGGCACCTCGAACTTTTCGGGCGTGACGCAGAACGGCGCGGGTTCGGAAGTTGACGTGCTGCAGGACGGCACCAGCAACACCTCGCAGGTCACCGGCACGGGCGCAGGCTCGACCGTCGATGTGCAGCAGTTCGGCACCGGCAACCTCAGCACTGTCGGCCAGTCGGCGGGGATCACCGATGCCACCGTCTTCCAGGACGGCTCCGGCAACGAATCGATCGTCGCCCAGCTGGCCGCCAACGCCACGGTGGATGTCAGCCAGACCGGCAACGGCAACTTCTCCGACGTGCGCGGCGTTGCCAATGGTTCGGATGCAACCGTGGTCCAGACCGGCAACGGCAACCTGTCGGAAGTCGATCAGAACGCGGCCAACATCCGTGTCGGCTTCCTCAACCTGCCGGTGCTCAACGAAAACCAGAGCACTCTGGTGACCCAGACCGGGGATGGCAACAACGCCAACACCGCGCAGTATGGCCGCAACCAGCTGGCGACGATTGCGCAGATCGGCGACAGCAACACCTCCGGCTTTGTCGGCGGCGCGGCCGGGATCCAGCAGGTGGGCGAAAACCAGACCGCCGACCTGTTGCAGGAAGGCAATCGCAACAGCTCGACCATTGCGCAGGGCACCAACGGCAACTTCAACCTGATCACCGGGGCATCGAGCGACGGCAACACCGCCAGCATCAGCCAGACCGGCGATGATGGTGGCTCGGCTGTCTCGCAGAACGGCGACGATAACCTTGCCACGCTGCTGCAGGACGGGATCGGCAACGATTCCGCGATCACCCAGCTCGGCAACGGCAACAATGCGAGCGTGACCCAGGGTGGAACGGGCAACCTGTCGGATGTGAGCCAGGCGGGCAACCTCAACGTGGTCACCATCATCCAGAACCAGCCCTGATCATGCTTCCGGCAGCGCGGGTGGCATGAACCTGCCCCCCGCCCTGTCCGGCAAGCGAACGAATTGCACAAAGGAAACACGATCATGAAAAAGACGATCATCACCGGCGTATCGCTGCTGGCCCTTGCTGCCGCAGCTCCGGCTTACGCCCAGAGCACCTCGACCCTGACCCAGGCCGGCAATGGCAATGATGCCACCGTGACCCAGACGGGGACCAACAATTCGGAAGTCGATCAGGATGGCGATGCCAACGTGGCGACGGTGGATCAGGCGGGCACTGCCGCCAACTCCTTCGTCACCCAGACCGGCAACGGCAACGAAGCGACCGTCGACCAGAACACCATCGAAGGTTACACCGATGTGGTGCAGACCGGTGACGGCAACGTTGCCAGCGTGACCCAGACCGACGCGTCGAACCTCGACAACGTCGGCATCCGTCCGGGCGCCGATCCCGAAGCCCATATCGACCAGCTGGGCAACAACAACACTTCGACCGTCAACCAGACCATCGCAGCCGGCAGCTACAATATCGGCGCCGAAAACGAGCAGACCGGTGACGATAACGTGTCGGACATTACCCAGCTCGCCAACGGCCCGGGCTTCACCGGATCGATGATTGCCACGGTGCGGCAGGAAAACGGTGCGGACTCGATGGTCTTGCAGGACGCCAGCAATGGTGCGCGCAGCTTCACCGCCAACGTGTTCCAGGACGCTTCGATTTCGAGCGTGATCCAGACCGGCACTGCCTCGACCGGATCTAACATCCCCTCTGTGCGGGCTGACATCAACCAGCGCGGCGGGTCGGATTCGAGCGTGACCCAGACCGTCAATGGCGTCGGCGGCGGCGATCTCTACGCCTCCGTCCGCCAGCGTAACGGGGCAACCTCGACCGTCACCCAGACCGCCAACGGGCTGGCTTCGGTGACGCAGGATGCCTTCATCGATCAGGATGGCGCCAACACCTCGACCGTCACCCAGACCTTCACCCAGCCCTCGTCAAACCGTTACTCGGCAACCGTGTTCCAGCGCGGCGATGGCAACTCGTCGAGCGTGACGCAGGCCGACTTCAACCCCGGTTCGTCTGTCAGCCCGGATGAACTGCTGACCGCCAACGTCAGCCAGACCGGCGATGGCAACGCATCGTTCCTGACCCAGCTCAACAAGCTGGCCACCGCAACGCTCACGCAGAGCGGCGATGACAACGTGATCGGCGCGACCCAGAACGGCGCGGCGCTCTCGCTGACCATCGACCAGACGGGCGACGGCAACTTCTCCGACGTGCTGCAGCGCGGCAACGACAACCTGATCGAAGTGTCGCAGGCCGGTATCGGTGCCTTCAACAACATCGATCAGAACGGCCGCTCCAGCAAGATCTACATCGATCAGCTGGTCGGTTCGGACGGTTCGACCTCGAACGTCACCCAGACCGCGATGCCGGCCGCTGCCGCAACCCGCAACACGGCAACCGTGACGCAGTCGGCTGCCAACAACCTGTCGGGCATCAACCAGGGCGGCTTCAACAGCTCGGCGACGGTCAGCCAGTCGGGTCCGGGCAACGTCAGCGCGATCGCGCAGATCGGCACGGTGCAATACGGCAACGGCATCGTCAGCAACGCCGCCACCGTCACCCAGTCGGGCGAGGACAACAATTCGGAAGTGTCGCAGAACGGCAACCTGAACCTCGCCGCGGTCGAACAGTCGGGCAATGGCAACATCGCCGATCTGACCCAGACCGGCACCGGCAATGATGCCGACATCCTGCAGAGCGGTTCGATGAACTCGGCCACCGTCACCCAGACCGGCAACAACTTCGTGTCGAACATCACGCAGTCGGGCACCGGCGGGTCGATCACGGTCACCCAGGGCTTCTGATGCCAGCTTCGCCGGGCGGGGCTGCGGCCTCGCCCGGATACCGGATTATCGAGGGCAAGACCCTCTGACGAAACAAGGAATGTGACATGAAAAAGACCATCATCACCAGCGTTTCGATGCTCGCACTCGCCATCGCGGCACCGGCCATGGGCCAGAGCACTTCGAACGTCTCGCAGACCGGCAACGGCAATGACGTAACCGTGGGCCAGACCGGCAGCGGCGCGTCCGATGTCACCCAGAACGGTGACGACAACGACGCCGATGTCACCCAGAGCGGCACCACGCAGGATTCGGACATCACCCAGACCGGCAACCGCAACATCGCAGGAGCAGTGCAATCGGGCGCGCTCCAGTTTTCGAGCATCACCCAGAACGGCGACGACAACGAGGCCGAAGTTGACCAGTCAGGTTCTAGCAACGCCAGCGTCGTGAACCAGAACGGCAGCGGCCTGATCGCGGGCGTCAGCCAGGATGGCCTGTCCAACTCCTCGACCTTCAACCAGAGCGGCACCGGCAACGAAGCCTACACCACCCAGCAGGGTGACGGTAACTTCGCCAACGTCACGCAGAGCGGTGCCGACAGCGTCAGCAACATCCTGCAGCAGAGCGACGACAACTGGGCGGTGGTCAACCAGTCGGCCAGCGACAGCACCTCGACCATCGAACAGACCGCCAACAGCCAGAACGCACTGGTGCTCCAGAGCGGTTCGGGCCAGTCCTCGATCATCCGCCAGTCGTCGGCCACGGCGGCCTTCGGCGTCTCGGGCGGCGATGTGCGTTCGAGCAACACCTCGCAGGCGCGGGTGGAACAGGGCGGCACCGACAACAGCTCGACGATCGATCAGGAAGGCACCGCGACCTTCGCCTATTCGCGTCAGATCGGCAACCGCAACACCTCGGAAGTCCTGCAGAACGGCACCAACAACCTGCTGGGCATCTTCCAGTCGGGCGATGACAACACCTCGACCGTGACCCAGTCGGGCGTGCTGACCAACTGGACCAACCTGTCGTTCAGCGCCACCGTGGGCGTCAGCCAGACCGGCGATCGCAACATGTCGGACGTGACGCAGGATGGCGACTACATCAACGGCAACCTCGCCGAGGAAAACACCTTCCGCGTGGCGCAGTCCGGTGACGACAACGAATCGACCATCACCCAGAGCGGTCTCAACCCCGAAGCGCGGGTGCTCCAGTCGGGCAACTTCAACGCCTCGACCATCGAGCAGGCGGGCACGGAAAACCGCGCCTTTGTCGACCAGATCGGCAGCGGCAACGCCTCGTTCGTCGATCAGCTCGCCGGGATGGGCGTGAACAACTTCGCCGACATCAACCAGACCGGCGATGACGGCCTGTCCGAAGTGCTCCAGTCGGGCAGCAACAACACGGCCAATCTGGCGCAGGGCGGCACCGAAAACGCTGCCGACGTGACCCAGTCCGGCACCGGCAACACCAGCAACATCACCCAGACCGGCATGGGCAACACCGCCACCGTCACGCAGGGTTCGATGGGCAACCTGTCGAGCATCACCCAGAGCGGCATGGGCAACACCGCCACTGTCTCGCAGGGGATGTAAGCCTGCATAAGGCTCCGGGCGGGACGATGGTCTCGCCCGGAGCATCTTTTTCGATTACAAGGATCATACGATGCCCCGTCCCACGCTCGCCTTTGCCCTGTGCGCCCTGCTTGCCGGAGCTGCCTGGCATGGTGCGGCAGCGCAAAGCGCGCCCGGTCGCGGGGTGTTCATCGACCAGATTGCCGACACCAGCCGCGTCACCGTGACGCAAAGCAATCCCGACAGCCTTGTGCGCGTGGCGCAGGACGGGGCGGATAATGCGGCCGATGTCGAACAGGATGGCCCGGCCACCCACCGCGCAGTGATCGCGCAGGACGGCAACAGCAATGCAGCCACCGTGCGGCAGGAAGGCGACGGATCGACCGATCTGGCGCTGGCGCAGGAAGGCAACGGCAATTCCGCCGCCGTGTTCCAGAGCGAACAGGCCGCCGGCGCGCAGACCACCGCCGCGATTGCCCAGCGCGGCAACGGCAACACCATCATCCTCGCGCAGGACGGCAGCGACAACCGCGCGCTGCTTGACCAGAACGGCGATGACAACGTGATGACCGCAACCCAGCTCAACACCGGCAACCGGCTCGAATGGAGCCAGAGCGGCGATGGCCTCGCCGATTTGCAGATCGTGCAGACCGGCAGCGGCAATCTCCAGATCACCCAGAGCATGACCGGCGCGCAATTCGCGCCGCCGCCGGGCGGCTGATGGCGATGCCGGTGCGACACCTCCGCCTGGGCCTGACCTTCGCAGCCATGCTCGGCTGCGGCGTCGCGGCACAGGCGCGGCAGGAACAGGTCGGTCAACCGCAGGACGCATCGTCCGCCAGCCGCACGCAGGCGGTCCAGATCGGCGATGCCCTGCCCGCCAGCCGGCGCGATACCGGCAAGGCCTATCTCGATACCACCCCCGCCCCGCCGCGCCCGCGCCCGGCACAGGCGGAAAGCAGCCAGATCCCCGGCCAGAGCGGCAATGCGCCGACGCGGCAGATCAGCTCCACCGATCTCAGCAGCCCCGGCGTCGCGCAATTGTCCAAGGCCGATCTCGAAGCCACCCTCGCCCAGCTGACCGCCGCCGAACGGCGCGTGCTGTTGCAGGCGATCGAGGGCAGCGACATCTGCGACAATCCGCCGCGCATTCCGGCGGTGGTGGCGCTGTGCCAGAACCGGATCGAAAGCCGGTCGGGCGATTTCGCGAAGGTCGAGAGCGAACCGAGCGCCGAGGAAGCCCTGCTGCGCAACAATGTCGAACAGCCCGGCTTGCCCAGCGTCTCGCAGGTGATCGATCGCCTCGCCCGCGCCAGTGCGGCGACGAATGATTTCAGCAATCAGGCCATCGCCTCGATCGCGCTGGCGACGCCGGCCGCGCCGCCGGCCCGCCCCGAACAGGACGACCCCACCGCCGGGCTTTCCGACGAGACGCAGGCGATGGTCAATGCGATCATCAACCAGCTGGGCGTGCGCGGGCCATGATCCCCGCCGCCGCCCCCGCTGTCTCGGCTGTGCTTGCCCTGCTGATCCCCGCTGCCTCTGCCACGGAGCCGCCGATGAATGACGCACCCCATGCGCTGCAACTGGAGGTGGAACAGCACGGCGGCACCATCGAAGTGCTGCTGACCGGCGCATCGGACACCGCCCGGCAGGTCAGCTACACGCTCGAAGTCACCGGCCAGTCGACCTCGCGCCACCGTGGCAGCACGACCCTCGCCGCCGGTTCGAGTGCGGTGCTTTCGACCATGCGCGCCAGCGTCGGCGATGACTGGTGCGTGAAGCTGGTGGCCGAGGAAGCGGGCGTTCCGCCTTACGAAATCACCCGCGGGCCGTGCGATACGGCGGCGGATTGATCGCTACCGCCTGACCTGACCCATCCCGGTGCTGCCCAGCCCGCGTTCGGGCGCGGTGATCTGGTCGATATGCACCTTGCGCCCCGCCTTGGGCCGCGTGTCGGTGTGGCCGACATTGAACTCGTCATAGACCGGATCGTAGCTGATCGGGATGCCCTGCGCCTGCAATTCGGCGAGCGGGATATAGGCGTTGGCCGCCGAAGAGGCGCGGATGCGGGCGATCTGCGCGGGGTCATAACGGTCCGCCAGCACATCGACGATCGAGCCGAGCCGGACGCTGAGGCCGGTGGCAGTCTGCCGGAAATCGACCGCGCCCGCCGTCTTGCCGTCCACGCGCGTGACCAGCTGCGATTTGATGTCGAGCCCGAACATGGCATCGGTTGAAATCGTGTTATTGCCGGGTTTCGCGGCCGTCAGCGTCGGCTTTGCCGCGGGGATCGCAGCAGCCGCCACAGGCGCTACAGGCATCGCCGGACCCGCGGCTTGCACCGGCGATGCGGAGGCAGGCGGCGCAGCAGCGGGGCGCGGAGCGGGCCTCGCCACGGGCGGCAGCGGAGCGAGTGCCGCAGGCGGGGAAACCACCGGCGCGACTGTCAGCGCGGCCCTTTCCTGCCGGACCGGCGCCGAGGCAGCCAGCACCGCCTGCTCCTCGGGAACGAGCCCCTCGCCAAGACCGGCAACCGGCGGATCGATCGCAGCCGGAGCCGCAAAAAAGGCCTCCCGCTCGCTCCCCGCCCCGGCAGGCAGCGCGGGCGCTTCGGGCTGCGGAGACACCAGCGCGGCAGGCAGGGGCGCGGCAGGCGGCGGCGCGGCTTCCTCTACCGGCGCGGGGGCCTCGTCAGGCACGATCTCCTGCGCCGACAGCTGCAACACAGCGTCAGCATCAGGGGGCACCGCGACGAAAGCGGGCGCTTCGGCGGAGGGGGCTGCATCCGCCGCCACCTCGACCGGCAGGCTGGCGGCCGCAGGTGCGAACTCCGGCGCGATGGATATATCGGGCAGGCCCGGCGTCATCGCCGCAGCGGTGACAGGCGCCGCCAGCTGTGCGGGAGCGGTTTCGGGCAGGCGCAGCAGCGGCGCATAGCGGACCCCGGCCAGCGCAGGACTGACCCCGGCCAGACCGGGCTTGACCGCCGCTTGCCCTGCTCTCGGCACCGGCTTGACCGGCTCGTCCAGCCGCTCGCCGGGGGCAAGATCGCCCGCGCCGACCGAAATTTCGGGGACGGTCAGCGCAGCAAAGAAGGCAACGCCGCCCGGCAAGGCGCGGGTCAGCAACCGCCGACGCGCGCGCGCAGCCGGCGGAGCACCGCCAGCAGCATCAGCTTCGTCTGTGTTGCGCCATTCTGTCACGATTGCCCCCAAGCACCGCGACTATGTTCCCCGCATCCGATTCGGCAAAGCAGAATCGCCGGAAAACCGCGATTTACGGCCAATGTTCCGCCCCTGTTCCGGAAAATCAGCCTGCGCCGAGTCCAGAATCGGGACAGGCCGGAGGCATTTTGCTTTCCCCGAATCGCCGCTGCCCCTATCCGGACCGGCTCGCCTGTCGGTGAGCACCGACATGACCATGCAGCACACAACCGCTCTCGAAACGCCCGGCTGGGGCACAGAACTACGCGCCACGCTGGCGCTGGCGGTGCCGCTTGCCGCGACCAATCTGCTCCAGATGCTGATCCACGCGGTGGACGTGATCTTCATCGCGCGGCTCGGCGATACGCCGCTGGCCGCATCGAGCCTTGCCATCGCCATTTTCGGGCTGACGGTGTGGGCGATGACCGGGCTGGTCGGTGCCTGCGCCCCGCTGATCGCGGCCGAGCGCGGGCGGCGGCTCCATTCGGTGCGCGATATCCGCCGTACGGTGCGCATGGGAATGTGGGTGGCGATCCTCTTCGGCCTTGTGGGCATGGGCATCGCCTTTGCGGGCGAGCCGTTGCTGCTGCTGAGCGGGCAGGAACCGGCGATTGCCGCGATGGCGGGGGATTTCCTGTTCGTGATCGCCTTTGCGATGATCCCGATGATCCTTGCCGGCGTGTTCCGCATCTTCGTCGCCGCGCTGGGCAAGCCGGGTTATGCCACCGCGATCACGCTGCTGGCGCTGGGCACCAACATCCTCGGCAACTGGACGCTGGTGTTCGGGAACCTCGGCATGCCGGCGCTGGGCCTGACCGGATCAGCGCTGTCGAGCGTGATCACCGCAGCGGCGATGCTGGTCGCCTATGTCGTCGTCATCACCCGCGACCGTGCCTTGCGGCGCTATCGCATCTTCGGGCGCTGGTGGCGGCCGGAATGGCGGCGCCTGAAAGACATCATGGTGATCGGCACCCCGATCGCGCTGACCGTGCTGGCCGAAGCGGGGCTGTTCAGCGGCGCGGCGCTGCTGATGGGCCGTTTCGGAGAGACCGAGCTGGCGGCGCATACCCTCGCCCTGAACCTCGCCGCGCTGGCGTTCCAGATCCCGTTCGGCACGGCGCAGGCGGCGACCATCCGGGTCGGCTATCACCATGGCGCGGGCGACCGAGTGGCTGCGGGCCGAGCAGGCTGGGTGGCGCTGGCCATCGGCACGGGGTTCATGAGCACCACCGCGCTCGCCATGATGCTGGTGCCGACGGCTTTGCTGCGCATCTATATCGATCCCGACGCGGCGGCGAATGCCGCGCTGGTCAGCTTTGCGCTGCAATATCTGCTGTGGGCGGCGATCTTCCAGCTGGCAGACGGGGTGCAGGCGGTGGGCGCGGGGGCGCTGCGCGGGTTGCAGGACACCGCCGTGCCGATGTGGATCGCGATCTTCAGCTACTGGGTGCCGGGCTTCGGCCTTGCCATCGGCCTCGGATTCTTCACCCCGCTGGAAGGCACGGGCGTGTGGATCGGGCTGGCCACCGGCCTGTTCTTCGCCGCCGCGCTGCTGCTGTGGCGCTGGGCGCGGCGCGACCGTCTGGGCCTGACGCCCGCCTGACCAAATCGCCTAGGCGGGGATCGTGCGCACCTCGCGCTGGGGGAAGGGGATCGAGATGCCTTCCTCGGCAAAGCGGGTCTTGGCTGCCTCGGTCAGCGCCCATGACAGGCCGAGGTAATCCTCGGTCTTGCACCACACCCGCATACCGACGGTCACCGCACTATCGGCCAGCGCCGAGACAAACACCACCGGCGCGGGATCATCCAGCACGCGGCTGTCTGCCTCTGCCAGCGCCAGCAGCACTGTGCGCGCCTGCTGGATGCTGTCGTTATAACCGATCCCGACCAGCAGTTCGAACCGCCGGGTCGGCATCCGGGTGAAGTTGACAATCGGCTTGTTCCACAGCTCGTTATTGGGGACCATCACATAGAGCCCGTCGAACTGGAGAAGTTCGGTGGTGAACAGCCCGATCCCCTGCACCGTGCCGGTCACCGTTCCGGCAGTGATCGCCTCGCCCACGCGGAACGGGCGCTGGATCAGGATCATCACGCCTGCCGCGACATTGGACAGCGTGCCCTGCAACGCCAGGCCCACCGCCAGCGCCAGACCGCCCAGCGCGGCGATGATGCTGGTGGTTTGCACCCCGAACTGGGTCAGCACCGTCACTCCGACCACCACCCACAGCGCATATTTGATGAGGTTGCCGAGGAACTTGGCAACCGTCGGCTCGATCCGTCCCGACCGGGTCAGCGCGCGATCGGCTGCCTTCGAAAGAATGCGGGCGAGGATGACCCCGATCACCAGCACCGCAACCGCGCCGGCCAGATGGGCCAGATTGCCCTTGAGCCACAGCCACCCCTCGGCAGCGAGATTGATCTCGTCGCTTAGGCCATTGGCAATACGGGGCGGCAGCTTGGGGACAGTCATGGGAAAAAGGCGCTCCTTGTTGCGAGCGGCTTTCGATAACCGACGCGGCCCGCGCTGGCCACCCCGCAGGAAAATTCGGCACCGTCGCGAAATTTTTTGCGGCCCCAGCCCTTGATTCATTCGCCGCCCACGACCAAATGCGCCGCGTTGGCACTCTCGGTGGGAGAGTGCCAAGACATCTCATCCAATCAAGGAAAGGTCATCATCATGGCATTTCGTCCGCTGCACGACCGCGTTGTGGTCCGTCGCATCGAAGCCGACCAGAAGACCGCTGGCGGCATCATCATCCCCGACAGCGCCCAGGAAAAGCCGAGCGAAGGCGAAGTCGTCGCTGTCGGCGAAGGCGCCCGTGACGACGACGGCGACCGCATCCCGATGGACGTCAAGGTCGGCGACCGCGTGCTGTTCGGCAAGTGGTCGGGCACCGAAGTCAAGATCAACGGCGAAGACCTGCTGATCATGAAGGAAAGCGACATCATGGGAGTGCTTGGCTGATCCATCAGCCAAGCACGGACACCCTGACGAAAGTCAGGGTCTCGTGAAGTCCAGTTGAACATTCGATGGCCCGCACCGGGCCGCAAGCGATCCCGGCTCTCGCCGGGATGACGAGAAACAGGAGAAACAATCATGGCTGCCAAGGACGTAAAGTTCGGCCGCGAAGCCCGCGAAGGCATTCTGCGCGGCGTCGATATCCTCGCCAACGCCGTCAAGGTGACGCTCGGCCCCAAGGGCCGCAACGTCGTCATCGACAAGAGCTTCGGCGCGCCGCGCATCACCAAGGACGGCGTCAGCGTCGCCAAGGAAATCGAGCTCAAGGACAAGTACGAGAACATGGGCGCGCAGATGCTGCGCGAAGTGGCCTCGAAGGCGAACGATGCTGCCGGTGACGGCACCACCACCGCCACCGTGCTCGCCCAGGCGATCGTGACCGAAGGCATGAAGTCGGTCGCGGCCGGGATGAACCCGATGGATCTGAAGCGCGGCATCGATCAGGCCGTGCTCGCCGTGGTCGAGAACCTCAAGGCCCGTTCGAAGGACGTGTCGGACAGCAGCGAAATCGCGCAGGTCGGCATCATCTCGGCCAACGGCGACCGTGAAGTCGGCGAGAAGATCGCCGAAGCGATGGAAAAGGTCGGCAAGGAAGGCGTGATCACCGTCGAGGAAGCCAAGGGCCTCGAATTCGAATTGGATGTCGTCGAAGGCATGCAGTTCGATCGCGGCTACCTCAGCCCCTACTTCATCACCAACCCCGACAAGATGACCGTGGAACTGGATAACCCCTACATCCTGATCCACGAGAAGAAGCTGTCGAACCTCCAGTCGATGCTGCCGATCCTCGAAGCCGTGGTGCAGTCGGGCCGTCCGCTGCTGATCATCGCGGAAGACATCGAAGGCGAAGCGCTGGCGACCCTCGTGGTCAACAAGCTGCGCGGCGGCCTCAAGGTTGCGGCGGTCAAGGCTCCGGGCTTCGGCGATCGTCGCAAGGCGATGCTGCAGGACATCGCGATCCTCACCAAGGGCGAGATGATCAGCGAAGACCTCGGCATCAAGCTGGAGAACGTCACCGTCGGCATGCTCGGCCAGGCCAAGAAGGTCTCGATCGACAAGGACAACACCACCATCGTCGATGGCGCCGGTTCGGCTGACGACATCAAGGCGCGCGTCGCCGAGATCCGCACCCAGATCGACAACACCTCGTCCGATTACGACCGCGAGAAGCTGCAGGAACGTCTTGCCAAGCTCGCTGGCGGCGTGGCCGTGATCAAGGTTGGCGGTGCAACCGAAGTCGAAGTGAAGGAGCGCAAGGACCGCGTTGACGACGCTCTCCACGCGACCCGCGCTGCGGTTGAGGAAGGCATCGTTCCGGGCGGCGGCACCGCGCTGCTCTACGCCACCAAGGCTCTCGAAGGGCTGAAGGGCGCGAACGAAGACCAGACCCGCGGCATCGACATCATCCGCAAGGCGATCACCGCCCCGATCAAGCAGATCGCCCAGAACGCCGGCCACGATGGCGCGGTCGTTGCGGGCAACCTGCTGCGCGAGAATGACGAAACGCAGGGCTTCAACGCTGCCACCGACACCTACGAAAACCTGGTGAAGGCCGGCGTGATCGACCCGACCAAGGTCGTGCGCACCGCGCTGCAGGATGCGGCTTCGGTCGCCGGCCTGCTGATCACCACCGAAGCGGCGATCGTCGAGCGTCCGGACGACAAGCCGGCCGCCCCAGCCATGCCCGACATGGGCGGCATGGGGTTCTGACCTAAGGCGGGAGGGTCAGCGCAAGCTGACCCGTCCACGCCGCAGGCCGGCCAGCGGGGCGCCCGCGCCCCGTCTGACGACTCCGGCTCCGCCGGAGTCGGCCCAGCCCCAAGGCACCAGAACAGGAAACCCCGGCGGCTCACCCCGCCGGGGTTTTTTGCATCCCCACCTGCGGGAAACAGAATTTAACCATTTCCTGCTAGCTTTCGCAGCCGTCATGCCAGCCTGCGATGCCTCCCGATGAACATGATGGTGTCCCATCGCGATCTGCCGCTGCCCGTGGCGGGCGGGCCGGGTGACGCATTGGAGGCGCAGGTCGAGCACCTGTCGCAAACCTATTTCCTGAACGGCATCATCCAGTGGCAGACGGTCAACCTGCTGCCGCTGCTGCTGATCGGGCTGTGCGCACTGGACCTTCCCGACTGGCGCCCGACCGCAGCCATGATCGTGCTGATCATCGCCTGCCTGCTGACGATGTTCGCATCCGTACGGCAATTGCGCACCACGCCCAGCCCGCCCGCCGAAACCGCGCTGTGGCGGCGCTACAATATCCAGACCTTCTGCCTTGGCGGGCTGTGGGCCGGGCTGATGCTGCCGGTCACCCCGACGCTGGGCACCAGCATCGCATCGACCTTCGTGTGCGTGATCATCATCGCCTCGGTCGCGATCACCAGCATGGTGCTGGCGACGCGGTGGGCGACCTTCATGCATTTCATCGCGGGTGTAATCGGCTTCCTGCTGCCGCAGACGGTTTTCTATCTGGGCGCGATCGGCCCGATCCCGCTGATCGCCACGATCGGTCTAGGACCGGGGATGTGGGCCATGGCCAAGGCCGTGCACACACAGGACCGCGCCCTGATCCGCACCCAGCTGGAAAAGGAATATCTGGCGCAGGAACTGGCGCAGGCGCTGGAGCGGGCCGAATATCTCGCCAGCCGCGACAGCCTGACCGGGCTGTTCAACCGCCGCGCTTTCGAAGCCTTTGCCAACGCCGCACGCAGCCGGGCAGGCGCTGCCCCGATGAGCCTGATCCTGATCGATCTCGATCATTTCAAAGCGATCAACGACCGCCACGGCCACGCCACCGGCGATAATGTGTTGCAACGATCGGCGCAGCTGATCCTTGGCAGCGTATCGCCCGGCGATGTGCTGGGCCGCGGCGATGGCGCGGTGGCGCGCTGGGGCGGAGAGGAATTCCTGCTGCTGCTGCCCGATTGTCCGGTGCCGGTCGCGGTCGCCATTGCCGAAAGATTGCGCCAAGGCCTCACGGGCCTCGCCGATCCTGCATGGCCGCAGGATCTGGTCATTTCGGGATCGTTCGGGGTGGCGGGCTGGGCACCGGATTGCACGCTGCACCAGTGCATCAGCGACGCCGATGCCGCGATGTATCGCGCCAAGCAGGCAGGGCGCAACCGCGTGGTGGCGCACGACAGCAAGGCTCCGGCGGAGAGTTGAGCGCTAACGCGCCGGGCGCATCATGCCCCAGAAGGTCGGCCCGTCCGGCACCTGCCAGCTGCGCACCACTTCGAACCCGAGCGCGCGATAGATCGCGATATTGCCTTCATCCGCCGTTTCGAGCCACGCCTTGGCACCATCGGCATCGGCCAGCGCCAGTCCGGCGCGGATCGCGGCCCCGCCATAGCCCTTGCCGCGGTAGAGCGAATGGCATCCGGCATAGTGGAGATACCAGCACGGTTCATCAGGCAGGTTCGCCTTGATCAGCGCGCCCACCTCTGCCGCACGGCCGATCGCCGGGCCGAAGGCCAGCAGATAGGGCAGCCGCGTGCGGATCGCCTCCCACCGCCCCTCGCCCATCCGTGCGGGGCTGCGCCATGCGGTCACAGCCTCGGCCGCAGGGGTCATCATCAGGCAGCCGGCGCGGCTGTCCTCGTCGAACACGATGGCGAACATGCGCAGCAGCGCGCGCCTGCGGGCGGCAGGATCGGGCACGATGTGGCACAAGGCCGGTTCGTTGCGGAACGCCTCGGCCAGCGTCGCGATGGCCCAGGCGCGATCGGCAGGCTTTGCGGCGCGGCAGGGAATGCTGGCTTCGGGCCGGTCTGTCATCATCGTCCTCAGGGGTTGGTGCGGCAGTTGACTCTGGTGACAGCTTGCCGCATTTGTTGACACTGTCAACATTGGGCAAGCAAATGTTTTACAGCGGGCTTTTCGTGTTTCGGGCGGTGCGGCCATGATGGCCCGCAGCGCCGCCCATGCGGGGCTCGACCTGCGCGAGGCGTGTCTGGCCGAAGCGCTGGCGATCATCAGCGCCACCGGGGTCGAAAAGCTGAGCCTGCGCGAAGTCGCCCGCAGGCTTGGCGTGTCGCATCAGGCGCCCTATCGCCATTTCGCCAGCCGCGATCATCTGCTGGCCGAGATTGTGCGCGGTGCCTTTGCCGAATTTGCCGCCGCACTGCGCCGCCCGCCGCGCAGCGATTCTGCCGCCGCCGATCTGCTGGCGATGGGCATGGCCTATGCCGGGTTCGCGCTGGCCAGACCGCTGCAATATCGCCTGATGTTCGGCGGCGCCCTGCCCGATCCTGCCGCCCATCCCGCCATGATGCAGGGCGCCCGCGATGCCTTTGGCGTGCTGCGCGAAGGCATTGCCCGGCTGCGGATCGAACAGGGCGCGCCGCAGCAAGGCAGCATCACCGATCGCGACGCGCTGTTCGCATGGTCGAGCCTGCACGGCGTGGTCAGCCTGCTCCAGACCGACGCGATCCGCACGCTCGATCTGGCGCCGGGCACGCGCGAGGCATTCACCGCGCTGGCGCTGGAAAAGGTCGGCGCGGCTTTGGGCATAACACCGGGCGGGACAGCCGCCGGAGCTGGGGGGTCGCAATGACACATATTCTGGAGGGCCGCTGGACGGCCGTGGCGGACGAGGAATTCGTGGTGTTCATCATCGGCATGCGGATCAACCGCGTGTGGATGGTGCACCGCTGGGTGCCGCTGATCCGGGCGATGGCGGAAATGATCCGCGAGCTTTCGATCCGCCCCGAACTCGGCTTCATGGGCGGCAAGACGTGGTTCGGGCGCACCATCGTGCTGGTCCAGTACTGGCGATCCTTCGAACAGCTCGAAGCCTATGCCAAGGCGCGGGATCTCCGGCACCTGCCCGCATGGGCCGATTTCAACCGCAAGATCGGCAATGACGGCACGGTCGGCATCTATCACGAAACCTACCGCATCGCGCCGGGCAGCTTCGAGAACGTCTATGTCAACATGCCGCCGATGTTGCTGGGCGATTGCGCGACGCTGGTGGAGGCGAAGGGCCACCATGCAACAGCGCGCGGCCGGATGGAGCGGGAAGTGCTCTAAAGCGTCTGCCCGTCATCCAGCACAAAGTCCGTGCCGGTAACGAACTCGCTGGCGTCCGAACACAGGAACAGGATCATCGCGTCCAGCCCCTCCTCGCCCATCAAGCGGCGCTTGGGGAAGCGGGCGATCTGCTTCTTGCCGGATTCGGTATCGAACCAGGCATCATTGATCGCGGTGCGGATATAGCCGGGGGAGACGGTGTTGACGTTGATCCCGCTGCGCGCCCATTCGCGCGCCAGCGTGCGTCCCGCCTGCACCACGCCCGCCTTGCTGGCGGCATAGGCAACAAGGCCGGGCGAAGGCTCGAAGGCGGTGATCGAGGCGATCAGCACGATGCGCCCCCGCGTGACGCCCTGCGCCAGCATCCGCTTCGCCCCCTCGCGCGCGGTCAGGATGGCCCCCTTGAGGTTGATCGCAAGGGTCTGTTCGATCTCCTCTTCGGAGATGGTCGTCGCCATCCCGGCACCGTCCACCCCGGCATTGGCGATCACCGTGTCGACCGGGCCGCCGAAGGCCGCCTCTGCCGCGTCGAACCCGGCGATGATGTCGGCCTCGCGCGCGACATCCATCTGCACTGCGGCTGCCCTTGGCCCGATTTCGGCGGCGAGCGCCTGTAGCCGGTCCGCCCGCCGTGCGCCCAGCGCCACATGCGCGCCGTTCGCGGCAAGGATGCGCCCGAAGCGGGTGCCAAGCCCCGATGATGCGCCGGTGACGAGCGCGGTGCGCCCATGAAGGTCGAAGGAGAAGGTCATGCCTGTTTCAAAATCTCGTCATTGCGAGCCGCAGGCGAAGCAATCCATGGACTGACTGTCGCTCTTGGCGCGAGGGTAATCCATGGATTGCCGCGTCGCTTCGCTCCTCGCAAGGACGAATGGCGTTACGAGGCCGCCGGAAGTTCCCCGGTCACATATTTCATCAGCGTCGTCTGGAAGTGCCGCACGCGGCTGTCCTGATAATGGCCGAGCTCCATCAGCCCGTCCTTCATCGCCTTCATCCCTTCCTGCACGTAAGGCAGGTTCGCCATGTCCTGATCGAACACATTGGCCAGCTGCGGGCCCATGATGTCGTTGGCCCAGGCGAAGGGTTCGTCATCCGGGATATAGGTCATCGGCACCGCACGCGGGCGTTCCTGACCCTTGGGGGTGGGGAACAGCAGGCGGATTTCCATGATGCACCAGTCCGGCGTGTCGCCCGGCAACCAGCGGTACACCAGCGTCGGCAGGAAGCCGATCCACGGCGCGAAGTTGGGGAAGATGTTGTAGGTGAAATTGTCGAGGATCTCGGTGTCCGAGGCCTCGGAATAGTCATAGCCATATTGCTCGGCAAAACCCTTGCGCCCCGCTTCGGCGAGGATCTTGCGGGCACCCAGCGGATCATTGGCGTCGTAGCTGTCGTCGGTCCCCTCGCTCGCCGAAAAGCGCCGGTTGGTGCGCGCATCCTGACCGCCGGAAAACTCGTTCATCTTCTCCAGCACATAGTCCGAATTCTTGCCCTTCATGTGCGGGCTGAGCACGCCCGAAGGGGTGATGGCGCGGTTGAAGTGATCGCCGATCAGATCATACCGGGTGTTGGCATCGCCGAGGAAGGCGAGCAGCTGCGGGTGCGTGGTGATCGAATGCCAGGCCTCCATGAAGGCCTCGGCGGTGGCCTTCCAGTTGGCCGGAATCTTCTTCTGCACCCACATGCCCGTGTAGCGGTTGGCAAAGTCATAGCGTTCGTAATGCGACGCTGCCGGGCCAAGCCAGGTCTTGAAATCGGGCAGGGCGTGGTTCTCGGTCAGCATCACGAAACCCTGCCACAGCTCCACGCGGGCTTCGGGCAGGTCCATGTTCTTGCCTTCGAGATGCTTGAAATCCCACGAACAGGGGATTTCCTTGAGGCTGCCGTCATTGCGCCAGGTGAAGCCGTGGAACGGGCAGCGCAGCTGCACCGAAGGCCCGCTTTCGGTGCGCAGCTTGCGCCCGCGGTGGAGACAGGCGTTGTAGAAGGCGCGCACGCTGCCGTCCTTCTGGCGGATCAGAAGGAAGCTCTTGCCGGCAATGTCGAACACCACGGAATCGCCCGCATCGGGCATTTCATCCTCGCGCGCGGCGAACAGCCAGACGTTGGGCCACATTTTCTCGCGTTCGAGACGGGCGAATTCCTCGGAGATATAGGGTGCGACCGGCAGCGGATCGTCACCCATTTCGATATGCGATTCCTCGAACAGGTAATCGGGCGGACGGCGGGTGTCCCCGTTCAGCATGTCGGTATAGCTGATCCCCGGGCAGCGGTCCTCGCGGGCAATATCCTTGATCTCGTTCATCGCAGCCGTTCCGTCCTCGCACTTTATGCAGTGTCTCCGGCGGAGAATATCACACAGGTTCCGGCGCAGGGCACACTATCGGATTGGAGAGGAACATGGCTTTGAAGGGCAAGATCGCCGCGCTGGGCGATATCATGCAGCTGGCCTTCGTGCCGGAGGATTTCGACGCGGCGGTCAGGCACTGGACCGAAGTGATGGGCGTCGGCCCGTTCTTCATCATCGAGGGCATCCACCTGGAAGGCATGAGGTATCGGGGCCAGCCCACCGATGCCGTGTTCGATCTGGCGCTGGCCTACTGGGGCGACATGCAGATCGAACTGATCCGCCCGCGCGATGAACACCCTTCGATCTATCGCGGCGAGTATGGCTCCACCGGCAACGGGCTGCACCACGTGTGCATTCTGGTCGACGACATCGACCACGCCCGCGCCGTGTGCGAGGCTGAAGGAGCGGAGGTGATGATCGAAGGCACCTTCGGCACCAGCAAGGCCATCTATGTCGATGCGGGCGGCGGGCCGGGGACGCTGGTGGAGATTCTCCAGCAGGCCAAGGACGGCCCGGACCTGTTCGGGATGATCAAGGCCGCGGGGATCGGCTGGGACGGCAGCGAGCCGCTGAGGAGGTTGGGTTGAGATGAGCCCCTCCCGCTTGCGGGAGGGGAGCGAGACTTGGCGGCTTGCCGCCTAGTCGCAGCGGGGTGGGCGCCCGTCACAGGCCCACCCCCGACCCCTCCCGCAAGCGGGAGGGGAGATTATCGCGCTGATCTCGGTCGCGCAGCGATCGCGAGCGCACGCGCGCGAGCCGCAGGTGCTCAAGCCTGCAGGGCTTGAAACAGCACCGAGGAGGAGGGTGCGGAGGCGCCCTCGAAACTAATCAGACGCCCCCAGATACCCCAGCTGCCCGGCCTTGAAGATCGTCTGGGCGCGGTTCACGCTGTCCAGTTTTTCGCCTGCACGGTGGATGTGGTAACGGATCGTGGCGTGGCTGCGGTCAAGGATCATGCTGATTTCCTTGTCGGTCTTGCCGATCGCGGCCCAGCGCAGGCATTCGACCTCGCGCTTGGACAGCACGCAGTCCGAAGGGATGCGCCGCTTGGTGCGGTTGGCCTGCACGTAGCCTGCCACAAAGCAGCGCGTCACCATCGCGAACAGCGCGCCATATTCGGCGAATTCGGCTGACAGGTCTTCCTTGTCCTTGTCCATCGAGATGAAGCTGCTGGCCGAAATCTGCCCGAACGGCAGGTGCACCGGGATCACGATCGCCGCCTTGCACAGGGCGCGCTTTTCGAAATCGTTCATGTCGATTTCAGCGAGATAGTGGTTGCGCCAGCGGGTGTTGAACCCGTGGCGGTTGACCCAAAACGGCTCGCTTTCATAGCGGCAGGCACGCGGCAGCGGCGAATGCAGCGCCAGCCGGTGATCTTCCCACCAGCGCGCCCCGTCATCCAGCCAGCGGAAGATATCGGCGTTGAGGATCGTGCCATCGGCATCGACCATCGGTTCTTTCGAGGAAATGTCGTCGCACACCGCGACCTGCATCCCCCGCTCGCGCGCGATGCGGGCGAGGTTGACCGCGGCATCGTGGATGTCTTCGGGGCAGGTGATGGTGACCTGTTCGAGCAGCTGCTCCAGCGATTCGCGCCCTTGCGGCGTCCGCAGTTCGACAACATTGCTAGCCATTGCCGTGCCTTGCTCCTCTGTTTGTTTTCTGATTCGGGAGACTAACGCAATTTTCGCGTTTGTCCTCTCCATTTACCTAGGGGAAAGTGGCGGGAACGGGGGCTAGCGAAAGTGACAAAGGAGAAGATGCGTTGATGGGTTTTGCCGGGGCGAATTTCGGGGTGGTGCTGAAGGCGCTGGCGGCAGCGATTCCGGCGGATCGGCCCGCGCTGGTGCACGGGACGCGCATCGTCAGCTGGGGCGATCTCGACGCCGTCACCGACCGGATCGCCGCCGGCCTGCGCGCCCGCGGCCTCGCACCCGGAGACATCGCCGGGCAGATGCTGCGCAACACCCCCGATTACCTGCTGGCCTATTTCGGCTGCGTGAAAGCAGGCGTGGTGCCGGTCAATGTGAACTATCACTACAAGGCGCGGGAGCTTGCGGATATCTTCACCCGCTTCGGGCTGAAGGCGCTGTTCACAGAGAGTGATTTTGCCGCCATCGCCCGCGAAGCCATGCCGCAGGGCACGCTGACCGTGGATGTCGGCAGCGGCGAATGGGCCGCGCTGTGCGATACGGCCCTGCCCGCCGATTTCGCGATCCACGATGATCCGGAGGCGCTGTTCCTCACCGCCACCGGCGGCACCACGGGGATGCCAAAGGCGGTGATGTGGCCGATGGATCAGGCGTGGCAGGCGTTCAATATCGGGGTGTGGCAGCGCCCGCCCGGCACCCCGCCGCTGGTGGCGGGCAGCCTTGCCGAACAGGTGGCCGAGGCCGCCCGCATCGCTCCCGATCATCCCGCCAGCACCTCGCCATTGCTGCTGCTCTCCCCCCTGATGCACGGCGCGGGGCAGTTCACCGCGGTGATCCACCTGCTGAAAGGCGGCACGCTGGCGCTGCTGCCCGCGCCGAAGTTTGACGCTGACGCGGCGCTGGACGAGGTGGCGCGGATCGGGGCGCGGGGCATCTTCATCGTCGGCGATGCCTTCGCGCTGCCGCTGGCTGACCGGCTGGATGCGCGGGGTGATGCCAGCACCGTGCTGGCCTCGCTTCGGAGCATCACCTCCTCGGGCGCGGTGTTCTCGCCCGCGCTCAAGGCGCGGCTGATCGCCCACCACCCTTCGCTGATGATCGTCGACGCGCTCGGCTCCTCGGAAAGCTCGGGCACCGGCATTGTCATCACCACCGCGCAAGGCAGCAGCGGCGGAGGCAAGTTCCAGCCGCTCCCCGGCCGCGAGACGAAACTGTTTGACGAGGGCTTCAATGAAATCCCGCCCGGCAGCGAAGGCGTCGGCATCGTTGCGCGCACCGGCCCGCTGCCATTGGGCTATCTCGGCGAGGATGAAAAGAACGCGGCGACCTTTCCCGTGATCGGCGGCCAGCGCTGGCTGATGACCGGCGACCGCGCGCGCTGGGCGGTAGACGGGACGCTGGAATTCATCGGGCGCGACAACATGTGCATCAACACCGGCGGCGAAAAGGTCTTCCCCGAAGAGGTCGAGGCGGTGCTGCTGGAACATCCGGCGGTGCATGACGTGCGGGTGGTCAGCCTGCCCGATCCGCGCTTCGGGCGGAAGGTGGTGGCGGTGGTGCAGCCCGAAGGCGAGGTCGATGAGGCAGCGCTCGATGCCCATGCCCGCGCAGGCCTCGCCGGATACAAGATCCCGCGCCTTTACGTGATCACCTCGCAATCGCTGCGGCTCAACAATGGCAAGCCCGATTACAAGACCGCGCAGGCGCTTGCCGATGCGGCCACCTAACCGTTGAAAAGCCTCCCCTGCACCTTTGCGGGGGCGGCGGGGGTGCCTAATCCGGCGGGGTGAGCGCAACCATCGACATCGGCCGGGACACCAGCGGGCACGCCATCGCCATCGATATCGAGGAACTGCTGGCGACCCGCCTGCTGGTGCAGGGCAATTCCGGATCGGGCAAATCGCACCTGCTGCGCCGCCTGCTGGAAGAATGCGCCGGGCAGGTGCAGCAGGTGGTGATCGACCCGGAGGGCGATTTCGTCACCCTCGCCGACCATTTCGGCCATGTGGTGATCGACGGCGCGGCCTATTCCCCCCGCGAGATCGAGGCGCTGGCCGCGCGCGTGCGGCAGCACCGTGCCTCGGTGGTTCTGGCGCTGGATGAACTGGAGGTCGAACAGCAGATCCGCTGCGCCGCGCTGTTCCTGACCGCGCTGTTCGATGCCCCGCGCGAACACTGGTATCCCGCGCTGGTGGTGGTGGACGAGGCGCAGATGTTCGCCCCCGCCGTCGCGGGCGAGATCAGCGATGACACCCGCCGCCTGACCCTGTCGGCGATGACCAACCTGATGTGCCGCGGACGCAAGCGGGGCCTTGCGGGGATTGTCGCGACGCAGCGCCTCGCCAAGCTCGCCAAGAATGTCGCGGCCGAGGCGTCGAACTTCCTGATGGGCCGCACCTTTCTGGATATCGACATGCAGCGCGCCGCCGATCTGCTGGGGATGGACCGGCGGCAGGCCGAGCGCATCCGCGATCTGCAACGCGGGCAGTTTCTCGGCCTTGGCCCCGCGATCAGCCGGCGTCCGGTGGCGGTCAATGTCGGGCCGGTGCGCAGCGCGGGACGCGGCGCGGCGCAGGGGCTGATGCCGCTTCCGCAAGCGCCGGTCGAAGCGATGGAGGCGCTGCTGACCGACCGGTTGGCCGAAGCCGCCAGCTTGCCCGCCCAGCCGCTCGCCAGCTCCCCTGTCCGCTCCGCAGCCGAGATCGAGCGGGCGCTCAGCGCCGCCACCGCCGCCATGGCTCCGCCGCCACCGCCCCCCAAACCAGCTGCGCCCGCACCGGCCCCTGCCGCTGCCCTTGCCGGTGCAAATCCGGAACCGGCGCCGACGCTCGCCGAGGCGCCCGCCGAACGCTCACCAGCCCCTGCGCCACAGGGTGACGCCAGCATCGCCGGCGTGATCCGCGAACTTGCCGCCAGCGACGGCGCGACCTTCGTGCCGGTCACATCGCTGTTCCGCGATTTCGCGATCCGCTGCCGCCAGCGCGGGGTGGCGAGCGCGCATATCGACATGGCGCGCTTCCGCCGGTTGTTCGCCTGCGAGGTCGGCGGGCTGGAGCGGCTCGAAGGCACGGTGCGCGCACGCGTCGAGGCGATGATCGCCGGGGTCGAGGACGATGTGCTCGCCCCCTATCTCGCGCTGCTGGTGGCGAGCGTGCTGGATGAACCCATGCCGGGCGAGGACGAGCTGGCGCGCCTTTACGGCAGTTCATCCCCCAGCCGCATCCGCCGCCTGCTCGATCACCTCGAACGGGCAGGCCTGATCGTGCTGCGCGAGGAATTCGGCGGCGAGCGCAGCATCATCGTGCCGGGCATCGGCGACCTCGCGGATACAAGCGAGGCCGCCTGATTGTTCGGGGGTTCGCTGGCGCGAACCGCAGA
>NZ_JBREHG010000008.1:0-118895 GCF_056848235.1 Erythrobacter sp. RANMB8 | reverse complement strand
GGGTGCAGTGCCGACGGTAGCAAACCTGCCGATGGCGCGGTTCACAAGGATCTGGTCGATGTCGCCATCGCCGTTGACGTCAGCCTGCCCGATGCGCAGCCACGAACCATTGCCGCCCAGCGCATTGCCATCGAAGTCGCGGATCGCGTTCATCGCGGTCTGGTAGATCGAAGGATCGGCGGTGTTGAAATTGACGCTAACGCCGGTGCCCGGCAGCAGGCGGATGGTCTGATCGTCGAACTGCAGGAACTCGATGGCGGTCAGCGTATCGGTGCCGTCCGGCCCGACCACGCGGAACACGCCGGTCGCCGTCTGGGTGACGGTATATTGCGAACGCGTCCCCCGCACGATTGCGGTGTCGACGTTGCTGCCGCCATCCAGAACATCATTGTCCAGACCGCCGGTCAGGACATCGGCATCGGCGCCGCCCTCCAGCACGTCCTCGCCGTTTCCGCCGGACAGATTGTCGCGGCCTGCACCGCCCGACAGCCGGTCGTTTCCGCCATTGCCGCGCAGTGTATCGGCCCCGGCATCGCCGCGCAGGTCGTCCGCGCCGGCGCCGCCCTCCAAGAGGTCATTGCCGGCATTGCCATGCACGAAGGCCGCGCTGCCGCCCGTGCCGTCGTAGTGATCGTCGCCATCGAAGAAGATCACGCCGCCGAGGATCGTGCCGTCGTTGTCGATTCTGGTCGAATTCTGGATATTGGCCTGCGTCAGCGTGATGTCCGGCGCGAAGCCTGCGACACCATAGCGATAGCCCGCGACAGTGACCCCGCTGGCGAGCGTGATCGATCCCCCGAGCGCTCCGCCGACAGTGGCAGTGGAAAGCTGTCCGCTGGCGAGGTGGAGGTTGACCTGCGCCTCGGCGTAGATGTCGGTGAAGCCTGCGAGGTTGGACAGCGTCAACAGTCCCGCGTTTGCAACGAGACTGGTCACTCGCAGCCGCTCGAAGCCGGTGACCGATGCGAGGGAATCGCTCAGATTATTGGCCCCGACCACGTAGGCGAACAGGTCTCCGCTGCCCGCGCCGCCATCGTATCCCGGGGCCGCTCCGGCGGCAGTCGCGCCGACTTCGATCCGGACGGTGTCATTGCCGCCGCCCATGACGATGGGCTGCTCGATCCGGGTCCCTGCGCCGATCCACACAGCATCCTCGCCATCGCCCCCCACAATCGAGCGGAAGTCGGAACTCTGCAGGATCCACACCGAGCCATTGAGGGCGAGATCGGCCAGCGGATTGTCGGAATCGATGAGGTTGAAGAACTGCCCCGACGCGCCGGTGACCTGCGTGTAGCCGCTGAATTCGCTGTAGTTTCCGCCCGCCCGCAGCGACAGCGCTTCGAAGCCGGTGAGGTGGGTGCCGAAGACCTGGTTGGTGGTCGCGGCGAATTCGAAGGTGTCGAAGCCCGCTCCGCCATTGCCATAAGCAAAGAATGGTGCAGTGCTGCCTTCGAAGCGAAGCAGATCGTCGCCTGCGCCCATGTCGGCCCCGAAAGAGCTGGTGGCGTAGGTGCTGGCCGCGCTGTTGCTGATCAGCACATCATTGCCGTCGCCAAGCCGGATGCGGCCCTGGATATTGCCCCGGTCGATGATCGTGTCGTCCCCTGACGAGCCGATCACCGCCTCGAAGATGAAGGAGTCCTGCCCCGGACCGACACCGATATAGCTGCCGCGCTGGTTGACAAGCCGCGACCCGCCGGCGCTGAAGATAAACCGGCCGATCACCCGGCCCTGTTCGGTGTTGGTGAAGATGATGCCCGCGGCGGCCAGCTCCACGTCTTCGTTGAGCGTCACTTCGTTGATGATCGTCTGACCGGGCTGCGTAAATCTCGGCATAAAATTCCTTGGCCTCGGGCAGAGGGCCCTCGGATCTGTGCTGCTGGCATCCTTACTTGAGTCCGGAGGCAAAATCTCGATGATTTTCGGGCATTAGTGCAAGCCAATCGACCGCTTCAGACGAATTCGGCGCGATAGGTTTGTTCGGCAAACAGCCCGGTGAGCGGGTTATGCGGGGCAAGCGCGAGGTCGCCGAGACCTGCGAGAATATCTGCCGCCGGTGCGCCGATCGCCCCGCGTCCGCCTTCCTCCTGTGCCGCGAGCGCCTGCTCTGCGCCCAGCGCCGCCTCGCCGCTGCTGCTGCCATTGCCGAACCATCCCGCATAGGTCTCCGGCCCGAAGCCGTTGGCGGTGAGGTAGTCGATGACCTCCTGCTGGCTCTGGTAGTTGGCGTAACGGATGTTGCCATCGAACTCCATGATCGCCCGAAGGAACGCCGTGCCGTCAGTGAGGGCGAAGTAGACCTCCTGCAGCCCGTCATTATCGTAGTCGTCGGCACCCAGCACGCGGTTGATGTTCTCGATCTGGAGATCGTTCTGGAAGCGGCGCTGGCTGTCGTTCGGGCCACCCGCCTGCACGATCCCTGCCGCCACCAGCGGATCGATATAGATGCCAGCCACCCGCGTCTCGCCCGCCCAGCCGTGGTCGGCGAAGTAAACCAGCCCGTCCGGCGCGGTGCCGACGGTGGCGAAGCGTCCGATAGCGCGGTTCACAAGGATCTGGTCGATGTCGCCATCGCCATTCACATCGGCCTGCCCGATGCGCAGCCACGAACCATTGCCACCCAGCGCGTTCCCGTCGAAATCGCGGATCGCGTTCATGGCGGTCTGGTAGATCGAGGGATCGGCGGTGTTGAAATTGACGCTCACCCCCGTGCCCGGCAGCAGGCGGATGGTCTGGTCGTCGAATTGCAGGAATTCGATTGCAGTCAGCGTATCGGTGCCGTCGGGGCCGACCACCTCGAATATGCCGGTCGCCGTCTGGGTCACGGTATATTGCGAACGCAGGCCGCGCACGATTGCCGTATCCACATTCGCGCCGCCATCGAGGAGATCATTGCCGAGGCCGCCGGTGAGGAAATCGACGCCCCCCATCCCGCGCAAATCGTCGTCCCCGCCGCGTCCGTCGATCCTGTCACTGTCGCTGCTGCCAAACAGGCGGTCATCAAGATCGAGCCCGAACAGGGTCGCGCCCGCACCCGCAGGACGGTTCCAGAGGAAAGCGTCGAGCGATGGTGTGCCTTCGATTTCGACCACCAGCTCGCCCTGCGCCGTGGTCACGGCCACGACTGTCATGTCGATCACGAAGAAGCCCGCCCCTGCGGCCTCGACCCGGCGGGTGTATTCGCCGATGGTGAAGTGCTGCACATCAAGCGCGGTCAGATCGACACGGTCGCCGCTGTTGTCGAAGAAGAACAGGATGTCAGCGCTGCCGCGCTGCGATTCCTGCACCGAATTGTACACCGCCCGCTGGTTGCCGATGTTCATGTAGAGCGTATCGATGCCCAGCCCGCCGATGATGACATTGTTGCCGCCATTGCCCCGCAGCACGTTGTTGCCCTCGTTGCCGATCAGCACATTGTCGAATTCGTTGCCCGACAGGAACACGTCAGCCGTGCCCAGCAACCGCCCGTTCTCGACAAAGGTGGGCAGGATAATGCCGATGGAGGTGCGCACTTCGTCGATCCCGCCATCGCGCCCTTCGACGATCAGATCGTTGAAGTTGTCGTGGATGAAGATGTCGTCGCCATCGCCGCCATACATCACATCCGCGCCGCTGCCGCCGTCGAGAATGTCGTTGCCCGATGTGCCGTGCAGGGCATCGTTCCCGCCTCCGCCCGACAGCGTGCTGCCCGAAAGAGTCGCCACGAGCATGTCGTTGCCGTCCGCGCCGTTCACCGATCGGGTGGCAGGCTGGGTGACGATGTCGCTCGCCGCAACCGCGCCGTTCACCAGGACTTCCAGCGTCCCGTTCGCGGTCGTGGCGCGCAGAATGGTGCCGCCCCCGCCCGGCGTCAGGGTGAAGCTGGTCGCGCCGGTCGCGCTGATGTCGATCCGGTCGAGGCCACTCTGGAAATCGGTGATGGTATCGCGCTGGGCGGCGGTGGAATCGCTCGCGGCGTAATAGAAGAACACATCGGCATCGCCGCCACCGGTAAGCTGGTCGGCCCCGCCGCGCCCGGCCAGCCAGTCACGCCCGTCGCCGCCCGACAGGCGGTCTGCTGCCGATCCGCCTTCGAGCAGGTCGTGCCCCGCACCGCCGGCGATGGTGCCCGAAACCGTTCCGCTGCCGGAAGCACGATAGGCGTCGTGCCCGTTGCCGAAGTCGATGGACCCGGTGATGGTGCCCGCATTCTCGACCAGATCCGGCTCTAACCCGATGATGAAGTTGCCCGCCCAAGACCCGCCGGATGTGTTGGCGATCTGGTTGACCCCGCTCTGCAGTTCGAGCGTGCCTTCGATCCGGCCCGAATTCACCAGATACATCGAAGCCTGGAAGTTGCCGTTGGCGATGATCGCCCGGTCGGCCACGATCGTGCCGCTGTTGTCGAAATAGATCGGATTGTAGATGTTGGTGGAGTTGAGGAAAAACCGGAACCCCACCGAGGCGACACCGGCGGCGTTCGAGATGACCTGCACCGTTCCCGAATTGATGACCCCGCCTGTCCCGCCCGAACGGAAGCCGATGATGCCGAGCGGATCGGTGAGCGGGGAGCCGGGCGGATAGCTGGCCCCGCCTTCGACATAGATGAAGCCGCGATTTTCGAAGGCATTGCCCTCCAGTGCCCAGACCCCGTAGGCATCGAAGGTCGAAATCGCCTCGATCAGACCGGTGTTGAGCAGCGCCCCGCTCCAGCCGATCGCCCGGCCGGGAAAGAACTGGCTGTCGGCCCCGCCGCTGAAGATGGCCGAGGCGACGCCGTGGTTCTCGCCAAAATCCCCGACTGCGGCGGCACCGCCTGTCTCGGGCTCCGCACTGCGGGCGGTGATCCGGCCGTAATTGTAGGTGCGGCCCAGCGGCGGGGTCGCCACCACGGTCGTCGCGCCGTTCGATCCGTTGGCGGCGACCAGCGCGATCGCGCCGAAATTGGTGAAGTCCCAGCGCGGCTCGGATTCGAAGGACAGCGCCTCGCGGTAGCCTTCGGCACCGGTGAACCGCACCAGCGCATCGCGGGCGATAACCGTATCCCCGGCCACTTCGACGGGATCGTTGAAGGTGATCGCCGTCTGTCCCGGCTCGTTCACCCCGTTGATCGCCACATCCACCGCCAGCGTGCGTTCCACGCCGCCCAGCCGGTAGGTGATGACGAAGCGGTCAATCGCGGTCTCGCCGGTCGCGAGCAGATCGGTATCTGTATCGGTGTTGTCGAGCACATAGGAAAAGCTGCCGTTGGCATTGACCTGCAAGGTGCCGAAGATCCCGCGAAACGGCGTGCCGACATTGCCCGGCTGGCGGCCGGCAAAATGCACCCCCAGCACGGTCATGCCCGCAAGGCTGCCGGTATCGAGCCGCCCCGACAGGGTGGTGGTTGCGGTCTGATTGCTCTCGTTTACCGAACCGAGGCGGGTGGTCATCGCGTGTGTTCCTCTTGCGGCAGCCATCCGGGCCGCGCCGATGATACAAAGTATTCCGGCAGGAGAAACCAGAAGCGCCGCGAATGCAAGCGCTTACCTTGTCGCTGCAATGTCGCTGGCAGGATGTCCGGCTCCAGTCACTCCGGCGCTTCGGTCGCCTGATCGTCAGCGACCGGGGGTTCGGCGAGGGTGAAGCTGGTGTGGACGCTCATCGTCGAGGCCGATCCGTCCGCCGGATCGGTGACCGAGGCGGCGACTTCGATCACATAGGCACCGGGCAGGCTGACCGCTTCGGGCAGGGGCAGCACGAAGCTGTCACCCTTGCGATCGGGATCGCCGTTGAAGGCATCGTGCAGCATCACGCGGCGCTGGTCGGGTGTGACGAGCGCGACTTCCACCAGATCGACCGTGGCCGCGAAGGTCAGCGTGACCTCGACCGGCGGCGCGGCGATTTCGCTCTCGTCAGCCGGGGTGATCGCGGCCAGTTCCGGGGCGGGCAGGGTGGCGCTGAGCGGTGCGGGTGCAAGGGCCAGCGCCAGAACGGCGGAAAGGGCGGAGATCAGGCGCATCGGCGTTTCCTATTGCTGGGCAAAAAGGGAGGGGGGCGCAAAAAGGCGGGGGCACCGCGTTACGGCAGCACCCCCGCCAGTGTTCCGCGGGGACGGGTCGCATATGACCCCGCAGACCGTGATCAGCCGCCCCGCACGCGGCGCGGCGGCTGACCGGGACTGGTGATCGACAGACGGGGGGCCTTCAGCAGCCGGGTGCCTTTTTCTTCTTCTTGCCGAGCCCGCCCAGCATCCCGCCGATGGCCGCGCCGGTCTGTCCGCCCACAGCGCCGCCAATCGCCGCACCGGCAGCAGAGGCATCGCCGGTCTGGCATTGGGCGCTCTGGGCAGCGGCCTGGGCAGCGGGGCTATTGCCCGCCGCAGCCGGAGCGGCGGCAGCAGCAGCCTGCGCGCCGCCCTTGGGGCCATAGGCCGCCACCATCGAGGGGTAATTGTCGGTATCGTCGCCCTGAGCGGGATATTTGCCGCGGTTGAACGAATAGATCGCGTTGAAATCGCGCACCGCCTCGGCCTCGGCCTGGGCGCGGGTGATGGCGGCCGCGTTGGCGGTGCAATAGAGGCCCCATTCGTCGATTTCGTCGGCCTTGCACCCGCCGGTGTTCTTGCGCACGACCGGCGCGGGGGAGAGGCGGGTGGTGCAGATCGTCATGTCCGACTTGGAAAAGTAGCCAAGCGGGCAGCGGTCGAGCGGGTTGGCCTTGGCGATCGTGGCATGGGACACCAGCCGGTCCGAAGCCGGGCCTGACGGGGCCGAGGAGGAACTGCTGCTTTCGCTGGCGCTGGCGCTGGCGCTTTTGGCGTCCTTGGCCTCCTTGGCGGCCTTGCTGGCGGCAGCGGCGCTCGCAGCCTTGGCACCCTTGGTCGTGCACCAGACGCGCTGTTCCTCGATATAGCCCTCGGCGCAGGTTTCCTTCTCCTTCTTGGAGTAGATCTTGGGCGAGAGCGATCCTTGCGGGAAGCACATGGAAGTGTCGGTCTGGCTGTTCTTGGTGCTGCTCCATCCGCTGGGGCAGCCATAGGTCTTGTTGGTCTTGGCGACGGGCGCCTGGTTCTGCCCCTGCGCCTGGGCAGGCGCGCCAAGGCCCGCCAACGCAAGACTGGCGACCAGAGCGAGGTTGGCGATGCTCAGTCCGCCCGCGATGATCAAGCGACCGCGGCTTTCCCTGATGGTCATGGTGTCTTCTCCCTGTTGCGACAAAAACTGCTGGTCACAGGGTTAGGCGGGCAGGGGGCGGCGCGGCATCCCATGCGCTGTGGCTCCCATATCATGGGATGCGGCGTGCTGTGTGCCGCCGCATTTGCCCTCTTTCCAGACCCTAGCCTTTCGGGCATCGCAGGCGGGCAGCCGGGGGGGTGTAGGGGCGAATGTTCAGCCGTGTGAACTGGAAGCAGCTGGGCAAGCTGCTGGTGGCCGTGGCGCTGGTGCAGGCGTTTTACTGGCTGGCGATCGACCGCCCCTTGTTCCGCGGCGACCCCGACGATGCGTCGCAGTTTGTGCCGGTCACCGCGGTCGAAGTCGCGCGGCTGAAGGCGCCCGACTTTGCCGAGGCGGCCACCGCCACCTATCAGCCCGCCAGCCTGCCGTGGACCCATTGCTGCGACACCGCCATCTTTGCAGTGCGCATGACCTTCACCATCAGCGAGGTTCCGGCCGAGGGGCTGGGGATCGTCCCCTATCTGGAAGCGGACAATTACCTGCTCGCGCTCAACGGCACGCCGATTGTGGCGCGCGGGCGGATGCAGCCGGGCAACGGGAGCTTCCACGGTCAGGTCCGCACGCTCACGCGGATGCCGTCGGGCCTGCTGAAGCCGGGCGCGAACACGCTGACCTTTATCACCCTGCGTGACGGCTTTCCCTATACCGACGTGCTCGAACCGCAGATCGCCGGATATGCCGCGCTGGAACGTTACAGCGCGCGCACGCTGTTCCTTGCGTCGGGCTACAACCTGCTGACCGGCGGGCTGCTGGGCCTGCTGGGCGTGATTGCGACGATCATGGTGTTCCGGTCCGACGACTGGCGCTTTGCCGCCTGGCTCAGCCTGCTGTGCGCGGCCTTCGTCGCCAATGCGGCCTATTTCCTGTGGCTCGATCCGCCGTTCGACGGCTGGGGGCGGATGGTGGCCTTCTTCGCGATCTCGCAGCTGATCCCGGCGGCGATGCTGTGCTTCATCGACAGCTGGACGGGCCGTCCGGTCCCGTGGCTGCAACCCCTGACCATGGCGGTCTATCTGGCCGCGCTGGGGGTGATCGCATGGTATATCTACCGCGTGCCGATGCCCGCAGGCTTCGACGTTCCGGCGATGATCTGGATCTGGCATCTCGGGGCATCGGCGGTGGCGGTGGCGGCGCGGCTGGTGTGGCATTTTGCCACGCGGAGCGAAGACCGCCTGCTCGAAAGCGCACTGTTGACCGTGATGGCCGCCGCGCTGGTGATGGATGCCAGCGCCGCGTGGTTCCCCGAACAGCACGTGCAGGCGGGCAATGTCCGCTATTCGGCGGTGTTCCTGCTGCTGGCGATGACGGCGGCATTCCTCGCCCGCAATTTCCGCCTGTTCCAGTCGCAGGGCGCGCTCAACGAACTGTTGCGGGCCAAGGTCGCGCAGCGCGAGGCCGAGCTGGCCGAGGCGGCCCTGCGCGAACAGGCGCTGGTGCGGGCGCAGGCGCATGACGAGGAGCGCCGCCGGATCATGCGCGATCTGCACGACGGGCTCGGCAGCCAGCTGATGACGATGATGCTTTCGGCCCGGATGGGCGAGGCCGATCCGCCGCGGGTTACCGAAGGCTTGCAAGGCGTCATCGACGAGATGCGGCTGATGGTGGATTCGATGGATTCGGTGGGCGAATCGCTCGATGCCGCGCTCGCCACCTTCCGCGCCCGGGTCGAGCCGCGGGTCACGGCGGCAGGCTTTGCCTTCCGCTGGAGCCAGCCCGCACAGCTCGACGCGCCTGTTCTCGGCCCGCGCGATGTGTTGCAGGTGTTCCGCATCATGCAGGAAGCGGTCACCAATGCCCTGCGCCATTCGGGCGGAAACGAGATTGCGGTGGATGTCTCGGCGTCCGGTGCCGGTGGCGGCAGCGGCTGCGTCACCATCGCCATCGCGGACAATGGCAAGGGCGGCGCGCAGAGCGGCGATGCCGGGCGCGGGCTGGCCAATATGCGCACCCGCGCAAGGGCGGTGGGGGCGGAATATGCGCTGCAATCCGAACCGGGCAAGGGCACGCGGGTCACGATCGTCCTGCCGGGCGCATCCCATATTCCGGCGCCGGCCATGGGATATGCCGGGGGCGCTGCGGCTGATAGCGTCACGCCATGACCGACCCCAGCCCTTCAGCGCCGGTGCGCATCGCGATTATCGAGGATGAACCGGCGGTGCGCCGCTACTTCATGCAGATCATGGGCCTCGCCGAAGCCTATGACGTGATTGCCATGGCACCCGATCTCGCCACCGGACGCGGGCTGATCGGCCTCGCGCCGGACCTGTTCCTGATGGATATCGGCCTGCCCGACGGCAACGGCTATGATCTGGTGCCCGAGATCAAGGCGGGCTGCGCCGCGAAGGTGCTGATCATCAGCTCCTTCGGCGACCGCGAGACCGTGGTGAAGGCGCTGGGCGCGGGGGCGGACGGATACCTGCTCAAGGACAGCACCCCGCAGCAGATCCTCGATGGAATCGCGATCACACTGGATGGTGGCGCGCCGGTCAGCCCGGCGGCGGCGGTCTATCTGCTCGATCTGCTGCGCGCTCCGCCAGCCGTGCCGCAAGACCAGCCCGCCAGCGCCGCAGACGACCGCCTGACCCAGCGCGAGACCGAATTGCTGCGCGCCTTTGCGGAAGGCCAAAGCTACAAGGAAGCCGCGCGCGTGCTGGGCATTTCGCCGCACACCGTCGGCACCCATGTCAAGGCGATCTACCGCAAGCTTGAAGTCAATTCGCGCAGCGAGGCGATCCGCGAGGCGTTCCGCCCCTGACCGTCCCGATCCGGTTTCGCCGGGAACGTCTCTAGACACTCACCCCGAACAGGCGCCCGACCGCGGCAGTCGTCGCCATGGCAAACACGCCCCAGCCCACCACCCGCAGCGTTGCAGGGACCAGCGGGGCCGCGCCGGCCTTCGCACCCAGCGCGCCCAGCACCGCGAGCGCGAGAACCGAGACTGTCACCACGGTCACCATGATCGCTCCGGCAGGGGCAAGCCAGGCGGCCAGCAGCGGCACCGCGGCGGCGGCGCTGAAGGTCGCCCCGGATGCCATCGCCGCCTGCAGGGGCCGGGCGGCGAGATGGTCCGACAGGCCAAGCTCGTCGCGCACATGCGCCGCCAGCGGATCGAGCGCCGAAAGTTCGCGTGCAACCGCCGCCGCGGTTGCAGGGCTCAGCCCGCGCGCCCGATAGATCGCGGCCAGCTCGGCTTCCTCGTCGTCGGGGGTGGCGGCCAGCGCCTCCTGCTCGCGGCGGATATCGGCCTGTTCGGAATCGGCCTGGCTGGAGACCGAGATATACTCGCCCGCCGCCATCGACATCGCGCCCGCCATCAGCGCCGCGACACCGGCAACCAGCACCGGTCCGGGCTCGGGGGTCGCCGCCGCCACGCCGATGATCAGCGAGGCGACCGAGATGATTCCGTCATTCGCCCCCAGCACCGCAGCCCGCAGCCAGCCGGTGCGGTGGACATAGTGCGGGTCGTCAGGATGGGCGCTGGCGGGTGTGGTCATGGTCGCACTCCTCGGGCGGGGACCGGACGGGTTTCCACCCATACCGGGCCAATTGCAACCGGCGCTGTATCCGTGCGCCGCGCCCGCCTTACGCCTTGTGCGCCTTGGCCCGCTCGTTGGCCGCGCCGAAGCGGCCGTGCTTGCGGTAGCGCAGCATCCACTTGTCGAGGAACAGGCCGAGCGGCTTGGCTTCGATCCCGAGATCGCCAAGGGTCAGCGCCCCTTCGGCCACGGTGTTGCCTGCCTTCAGCAGCGCCCACTGGTCGCGGCTCATCGGGGTGCCGGGCAGCGCGGCAAAGGTCGCGCTGAGGCCGTCGGGCACGGCGATGAAGCGCCGCTGGCGCCCCTGCGCCTCGGCAATGCGCTGGTGAATTTCCATCATCGTCAGCGCTTCGGGCCCGCCCAGTTCATAGGTGCGGCCGCCGTGGCGTTCGGGGTGTTCCAGCGCCACCGCCACCGCCTCGGCAACATCATCGGCATAGACCAGTTGCAGCTTCGCATCCGGCCCGAACACCGGAAGCACCGGCAGCAGCTCGATCATGCCGCCGAACAGGTTAAGGAAGTTGTCATCCTTGCCGAACACGATCGAGGGCCGCAGCACCGTCGCCCTGGGGAAGGCCGCCAGCACGTTGCTCTCGCCCTGCGCCTTGCTGCGGGCATAGGCGGTGGGCGAAGCGGCATCGGCGCCGATCGCGCTGACATGGACGAGGGACTTGACCCCGCCAGCTTCGGCGAGGCGGGCGATGGTGCCGGGCGCCTCGCCCATCAGCTTGCCCAGATCGCCATCGAACGCGCCGACGAGATTGACGACATGGTTCGCCCCGTTGAGCGCAGCGGCGACGTGATCCTCGCGGGTGATGTCGCAGGGCAGGAACTGCAACTGGCCGAGATTGGCGAGCGGCTTGAGGCTCTGCGCCTTGTAGGGCGCCCTGCTGGCAAGCCGGATGCGCGCACCGCGCCGCAGCAGGGCCTGCGCGACATAATTGCCGATGTAGCCGCTGCCGCCGAAAATCGTGACCAGCTGGCCGGACAGGGGGGAGGAGGTGGGGGAGGACGGCATGGGGGTGCTCGCTCTTTATGGCTGCCTGTGTGCTGGCAGCGCTTTGCGTCAATGTGCGCTGGCAGGCAAGGGGTCGAAATCGCACAGGGCGGGTTGGACAGAGTTGCGAAGGGTTTGCACGGCGATTCGCGGCGCTTGCAGGCCGATGGGCTCAGGCAGAGGCGCCAGACCCCGCCTAGCCCCGTCCAGACCCCTTCTAGACCCGTTTTGACCCCCTCCAGCCTGCTGCCAGGCCCCCGGTTTTCCCGTCCGGACGCTCATGCCGAAATACCCGCAAGGTTATGATTGACAGCGCCCCCTCCCCCCCGCTATTGGCCCGCGCCTACCCAGCCTCCGGCAGCGATGACCGGCGGCTTTCGTGCCCAGATGGCGGAATTGGTAGACGCACCGTCTTCAGGTGGCGGCGCTCGCAAGGGCGTGGAGGTTCGAGTCCTCTTCTGGGCACCATTTGTTCTTCTCGGAACATCCCAAAAAGTGTATTAAACCCGCAGAAATCCAAGGGAATTGGCCCTTGGATCGTGCCGGATCGTCCCGCCTTTTCTCGGGGGTTCCGCACATTTTTGCGGGCCTTTTGCGGGCCTTTGCGAAAACCACATCGGGAAAAGGCCCGCACATGCCGCTGACCGAGACTCGGCTTCGAGCACTCAAGCCAAAGGACAAGCCGTACAAGGTTGCTGACGACCGCGGATTGTACATCGAGGTCTCCCCAGCCGGCGGCAAACTCTGGCGATTCCGCTACCGGATCGGCCCAGTCGAAAAGAAGCTGTCGATCGGTGCCTATCCGGAGATCAGCCTCAAGCAGGCGAGGCAGACAGCCTATGAGGCGCGGCACAAGATCGCGTCCGGCGGCGACCCGGCGATGGAGAAGCGCAAGCAGAAGATTCGCGCCGAATTCCTCTCCGCCCAGACCTTCGAGGCAGTGGCGCGGGAGTATATCGATCAGATGATGGTGCAGAGTGGCAGGGCAGATGCCACCATCGTGAAAGCCAACTTCTTCCTCGAGCAGCTGGTGGACGCGATTGGCAGCCGACCGATCGACGAGATCGAGCCGTTTGAAGTGCTCGCTCCTCTCAAGCGGCTCGAGGCCAAGGGTAAGCACGAGACCGCGAAGAAGACCCGGTCGTTTGCGAGCCGCGTATTCCGGTATGGCGTTGCCACCACGCGCTGCAAAGGCGACCCGACGTCGATGCTGCGCGGGGCGCTGATCACGCCAAAGGCAAAGCACTACGCAGCGATTCTCGAGCCCAAGGAGCTTGGCGGGTTGCTGCGAGCTATTCAGGACTACACTGGCAACTTCATCACCCGATATGCCCTTCTGATCGCTCCCCACGTCTTTGTCCGGCCTGGCGAATTACGGCACGCCGAGTGGAAGGAGATCGACCTCAAAGAAGGTGTCTGGCGCATCCCTGAAGGCAAGATGAAGTCGCGGCGACCTCATGCCGTGCCGCTCTCGAAGCAAGTGATTGGCTACCTGAAAGACCTCGCCGAGATGGTCGGTACTGAAGGGTATGTGTTCCCCTCGGCCCGTGCGTCTGTTCGACCGATGAGCGAAAACACCTTGAATGCCGCCTTTCGTCGCATGGGCTTCACCAAGGATGAGGTCACCGCTCATGGGCTGCGGGCAACCGCCTCCACCATGCTGAACGAAAGCGGTCTTTGGAACCCGGACGCGATCGAACGAGGATTGGCCCATGGCGACAGCAATGCCGTTCGCGGCGTCTATCACCGCGGCAAGCACTGGGACGAACGGGTTCGCATGGCCCAGTGGTGGAGCGATTACCTCGATACAATCCGAGAAGGAGGCAACGTCATCGAGGTGGCGTTTGCGAAAGGCGGGTAAGCAACGTTTAAAGAGTATCGGTCGTCATATCTCTCTCTTTCCCGCCTGCGTCGTCCTCCCCTCGCGACGGCCACATTCCGCGACCAAACAAGTTACGGGGAGTGGCGGGACGGCTTGGCTCTGGAAATCCGAACATTCGGCGCTGGACAGTCCAATCGAGAGGAATGTGCGCCGATGCCAAGGTCTTGCGGTTGAGCCCGGGCGGCTGTGTCCCATCGGCGATCGCCGCTATTATGTCGGGAGCGAGGTAGTTCAACCGGATCAGGCGTGAAAAATAGCCAGGCGAGCGACCGAACCGCTGAGCTAAGCCCACGAGATCAAGGTCTCGATGTGCGTCAAACAGGGCTTGCGCCGCACGGGCATTGCGAATCAGAATCTTAAGCTGCTTGTCAGGTCTGACCTCGACCGCAGGATCGCGGGGTTGCACGGTGAACGAGGGCCATCGTTCGGCTGCGATCACGCTAACCGGCACCTCGATTGCATAACGTGCGTTACTCGTTGGCCAGTCCGCCTGCCGTCCAACGAAGGTCCCTTGGCCGTCCCATTCGAGAAACCGCCTGAGCTCGATTGGCCGAACCTCGAGCGTGAGGGCTTCGGGAGCCACCTCTATTCGCACCAACAATGCCGCGATGAGGCCTTCGATCTGACTAGGCGGGGTGCTTGCGAGGCGGGAAGCGGCTAATCCGCCATACTGAGCCAGCCGATCGAGCTCGGCGCCGAATAGGCCGTGCGTGCGAAGTGCAGCGCGGAGACGGCTGCGATCGGTAAGAAACGCGCCAAGCGCAGCGAGGGTAACCGCATCGAGCCGGTCGGCTCGGGACCGATAGGCACGGCGATACTCAGCCTGCGACCATTGAGCGTTGCTCGAAACGTAAAAGTGATACGGTTGCCCTTCGACCCAGTTGACGTCGAGCAGCATGTGGCGTCCGAGATCGTCCCATAGAATCCCCGCGAGGAAGTGATCTGTGCCCAGAGCAGAAGGGCCTTTGCGCGTTCGTTTGGCAGCCAGTGCACATGCGGCATCCCAAGTCGCACGTTCGATTATCGGCGCGTGGCGGCCTGGCCAAGTTCGGTCGTGACCACGAATCTCGCCCACATAGATCGGGTTGCGCAAAATATTGTAGACCGACCCCGGGCTCATCGGCCTTCCGCCCCTTAAGGTACCATTACGCGCAGTCTTGAGCGAGCTACAAAACCCCGCCTCGCGCACCGCGGTCATCGCTGCTGTATAGGTTCCGTGCCGGAGGAACGCGGCGTAGATGAAGCCGACGATCTCGGCTTCGGCCTCTACGACTTCGAGCTCTCCGTCGCGGTATTCGTAGCCAAATGGGGCTAAGCCGCCGTGGATGCGGCCATGGCGTTTACGCGTGCGGATGCTGTCGCGTACGCGTTCGGCGATCAACTCGCGTTCAAATTGCGAGAAGGTCAGCAGTACGTTCAGGATCATGCGCCCCATGCTATCGGTGGTGTCGAAAGCCTGCGACACTGACACGAGACCAATCGACCGCCGGTCGAAAATCTCGATCAGGCGCACGAAGTCCAGTAGGCTGCGCGTCAGCCGGTCGATCTTATAGACGACAACTGTGTCGATCTCGCCCGCTTCAATATCGTGCATGAGCGCTGCGAGTGCTGGCCGTTCGAGCCCGCTGCCAGAGTGTCCGCCGTCGTCATACCTCCGAGGGAGCGCGGTCCAACCTCGATATCGCTGGCTTGCGATGTAAGCCGAGCAGATCTCATGCTGTGTCGTAAGCGAATTGACTTCGTGATCGAGGCGGCTGTTGGTGCTTTTGCGCGTGTAAATCGCACAACGATTGGGCGCGCCGAGAGGGTTTTCGGGCATCGATGGCCTCCTTCTAAGGGAGGCCGAGTGTGGGCGCGTTCGTAACGCTGGGACATGTACAAAGCTTTGTCGAGTTCGGCATACGGGAGGCCGATTAGCCGAAGAGAACCGTCGGCTTCGTCAGCGAATCCGGCCAAGCGGTTTCGTCCGTTCTGATAGCCCGCCAGAGATCTCGTAACGGTTCAGCACCACGGCTCCCGGCGCCCGGTCCAAGTGCGTGCGAGACCTTCGCTGACGAGTTGATCCCCAAGCGATCGGCCACCACGAACGACAACCCGAAGTTTGCGTCCAAACCGGTCTTCATCACGATTACCGATTGGTCGAACCTCGAAAGCGCCTTCGTTCAATAAGTCACGAAGCCGATGGGTGGCTTTCATACCGAGCTGATACTCGGCGTCACACTTTGGTTCGCTGATCTCGGGCGTGTCGATGTCAGCGATCCTGATCTTCTCACCCTCGAGCCAGAAGGTGTCGCCATCCACGACGCAGGTGCGGCGTATCATTCTGCAGAGTTCAAAACGCGGTGAAGAGGTCTCCGCCACCAGCGAGAACTTCGGTGTGAGCTCCGACGAGGTCAACGAGGTCGCGCCCAACGTCGGCCAGTTCAGTGCCAGCATTCCGCCAGCGAATACGATCGAAAACGCACCTAGTCCCAAAATCCACTCCTTACGCCGCTGCTTTCCGCGCTGCTTCTTCAGCTCGTCCCGGAAATCGAAGCGAATGACATTGTCATCCTCCGGGCCTCGATCTTTTTTCGGAGCCATCAAACTTGGCCTTCCCCACTCAACCAATCCGTTCTTCGACAAAGCTATACGGACACGATTCAGATGCGCGAGCTAATTGCTTGCCATCGGCCCAGAACGCTGCGGACATAGCCCGGCGTTTCGTTGTTTCGAGGAATGCCGCCTGCACGCAAAACCGCTCCGGGCCCTGCATTGTAGGCAGCGAGGGCGAGATGGATTTGCCCAAACTTGTCCAGCATCTCGCGCAGATAGCGAGCCCCGCCATCAATGCTCGCGACAGGATCATGCCGGTTCGCGACGCCAAGGTAACGGGCCGTACCTGGCATCAACTGCGCCAGTCCTGCCGCGCCAGCAGGGCTGATCGCCATTGGATTGAACCGCGATTCGGTCCAGATCAGTGCCTGCAATAAGCCTGTAGGAAGACCGTATCGGAGCTCTGCCTCTCGGACATTCGCCACGTAGATTGCCTCGCGGAACGAGGGCGCTGCCTTGCTTGCCCCCCAATCTATTTCACTCTGTGCCGCGAAGGAGGATTGGGCAGGCTCGGCGGCTGTCGCTGAGGGGCGATGTTCGAAAATCGCAAACGATGGCGCTTCGACCTGGGCCAAGGCCTGCACCGCTGGAACGGCCGCCAAGAGCATCCCGATCATTCCATATTTGATCATCTTACATCTCGTCGCATTGCTTCGAATCAGCAAAGAACGTATGGTGAACAAAAGGGTGTAGGAAAGTGTTTTGCGCACGCGACTGGGAGGAGAGGTCGCTCGCAAGGGGGCGGTATTTTGAGCCTGAGGAGCCCCACATGTCCCCCGTGTTATCCAGCGCTACCAACTCGTCCCTTGCTTCAGTGGCAAAGCAGCTTTGCGAGGAGCTCGGTGGACATTGGTCCGGCGCCAAAGGCATGGCGCAATGCCCGGCCCATGATGATCGAACGCCCTCGCTTGGCGTAACTTTGGGCCGACGCGCCATCCTCTTCCACTGTTTCGCGGGCTGCAGCCAGGATCAGGTCCTGACGGCGCTCGCCGGACGAGGTGTTTCGCCGGCGAGCATGTTCTCAGGGAACGCCGAAGGCGATGCATGCGCCAATGCCGACAAGCCCGCCCACCGCGCGTTTGCAGAGCGGATCTGGCGCGAAGCGACGCCAATCGGTGACACCCCCGCAAAGTCGTATCTTGAGGCCCGCGGCATTCGCGCTGCCTCTCGTGCCCTCAGATTTCACCCTCGCACTCCGCTCGGCCCGAAGGGGAACACGCAGTATTTGCCTGCTTTGATCGCCGCAGTGACCATGGATCATGGACTGGTGGCGATTCACCGCACGTTTCTCAATCCGACAAGGCCGGCGGTGCCCCCTTTCGACTATCCAAAGCGTGCGCTCGGGAGTCTGGCATCGGGCGCTGTTCGTCTCTTCGATCCCGTCGAAGGACGGCTCGGCCTTGCGGAGGGTATCGAGAGCGCGCTTGCTGCCAAGGCCCTGACCCAGATCCCTTGCTGGGCCTCGCTCGGCAATGAACGTTTTGGTCTCGTATCGATCCCAGAGAGCGTGCGCGAATTGCACCTGTTCGTCGACCATGATGCAGGCGGCGAACTCGCCGAAGAACGCGCGCTCAGTGCCTATACCTGTGAAAGCCGGACGATCATCACGCGTCGCCCGCGCGCTGAAGGCGCAGACTGGAATGACGCCTTGCAGGCGTGGCTGCAATCCAAGTCCTAACGAAGAAAGAGGGGAGAAGGCCTTTGGCCTGATGAGGCCCAGCAAATGAACTGGGCTACGTCAGGAGGCTCCAAATGCTCAGCTCTGCTCCCGTTCTCTTGCTCCCCCCACCATCTGAACCTCCGGTCTTGCTGGTCGCTCTCACCATCGCCGCAAGCATGGCATCCGGTGAACCGATCACGCGTCGGCAGGTGCATAGGCTTCTGACCAATCATTTCGGAGGCACCGACGCTGAAGGCCGCTGGTCGGTGCGCGATGCGCATCTCGCGCTGGAATTGGCTCAGGCCGAGTACCTGCATGCCAGCGCCCGGATCGATCTTGCCGCTTCGGCCGCCGACGCCGGCCGCGTATTTGAAACGCTGGAAGCCCAGCTTCCGACTCAAGCCAACCGCAGTGACGAACAGATCGAGTGGCAGCAGTTCGCGACGCCGCCGCGCCTTGCCTGGCTTGCCGCCCGTGCTTGCGCCTTAGTAGCAGACGAGCTCGTCCTGGAACCCTCTGCCGGAACAGGGATGCTCGCGGTGTGGGCAGCCAAGGCTGGCTTGCGCCTTGCCCTCAACGAAATCTCGCCGCTGCGCCGCGACTGCCTGACTGCCTTGTTCCCGGCTGCCCGAGTGACCGGCCATGACGCCGAACTGATCGACGAATTGCTCGATGCCGCCATCAGCCCGAGCGTCGTGCTGATGAATCCACCCTATTCGCACGGCATCGAGCGAGGGCACGATAATCGCACCGGCTCGCGCCACTTGCGGTCGGCCTGGAATCGTCTGGCGTCGGGCGGTCGGCTTGTCGCGATCATGCCCGAATGGTTCGATTGCGCTAGGTTTATGGTGGGGCTGAAGGGGCCAGTCTCGCTGCGACTCAATGCCGCGGTCGAACGTGCTTTCGTGAAGCACGGCACTGGGATCACCACACGACTACTGGTCTTGGACAAGGTGGAAGACGCCAACGAGCCCGTCGCTATTCGCACGAACGCGTTCCGCCAGCTGGCCGATCTCGTCGATGCCTTGCCGGCTCGCGCCAGCCTGGGGGTTGCTCCCCAAAAGTCGAGCCTTCCAGCTCGTGCTCCGTTCCTTCTGGTTACCGCGCCGCGCAGGCCGCTGCCGACACCAGAAAGGATCACGCCTGTAGCTTCCGCCATTAAGCCGCTCACCTACGTGTCGCTCGAAACCCCTGCGCCGCTTGCCCCTCAGGTCGGCCACTATCTTCCCTATCGTCCGAGCAGGATCGTCATTGATGGCGCGTCAGGGCATCCGACGCCCCTCGTCGAGTCCGTCGCCATGGGGTCGATTTCGGCACCCAAGCCCGAAGCTGTGCCGCAGCTACCCGAAGGGTTGCTCGCCAAGGGCCTGTTGTCTGCTGCCCAGGCAGAGACGCTCATCTACGCGTCAAGCGCCCATGCGCGCGATCTTCCCGGCCGGTTCGAACCAGAGGACAAGGGTTGTTCGCTCAAGGCATCCGCGGAAGGTCACGTCTACCGGCAGGGCTATTTCCTCGGGGACGGCACCGGCGCTGGTAAAGGCCGCCAAGTCGCGAGTGTCATTCTCGATCGCTGGGTGCGCGGGGAACGCCGCCACATCTGGATATCGAAGAACGAGGCGCTGCTGGAAGATGCTCGCCGCGACTGGACCGCCCTTGGCGGTCTCCCGATCGACATCCAGCCGCTGGCGTCCTGGAAGCTGGGCTCCCCCATCGCGATGCGCGACGGCATTCTCTTCGTCACCTATCCGACCCTGCGTTCGGGCCGGAGCGACGCAACGCGGCTGGATCAGATCCTCGCCTGGGCCGGTGAAGATTTCGACGGCGTGATCGTGTTCGACGAAGCGCACGCCATGGCCAACGCCGCTGGCGGCGAAGGATCGCGGGGCAAGGTCAAAGGATCGGAGCAGGGCATTGCCGGGGTGCGCCTGCAGAACCTCCTGCCCCGGGCAAGGGTGCTCTACGCCTCGGCCACCGGCGCATCCGACGTCAACAATCTGGCCTATGCCACGCGCCTCGGGCTCTGGGGTCCGGAGACCGCCTTTGCCAATCGCGAGGCCTTCGTTGCCGAAATTCGCAACGGCGGCATCGCAGCTATGGAACTGGTCGCACGGGATCTCAAATCGCTCGGCCTCTACACAGCCCGGGCGCTTTCGTTCGCCGGTGTCGAGTATGAGATCCTCGAGCATTGCCTGACCGAGGATCAGATCGCGGTCTACGATGCCTATGCCGAAGCTTGGGCAATCATCCACGCTAACCTGCGCGAAGCGCTGGAAGCCACGCGGATCGTCGACAGCGAGACCGGCGGGACGCTCAACTCCGGGGCCAAGTCCGCAGCGCTGTCGATCTTTGAGGGGACCAAGCAGCGCTTCTTCGCGCACCTGCTTTTGTCGATGAAGCTCCCAAGCCTGCTGCCCGCGATCGACAGGGTGATTGCCGATGGTCATGCTGTTGTCGTGCAACTCGTTTCGACGGCCGAGGCCATGCTAGACCGTCGGCTTGCCGACCTGCCTGACGAGGAGCGGGAAGCTCTCGAGATCGACTTGTCTCCGCGGGAATACGTGATCGACTATCTCGCCAAGAGCTTCCCCGTCCGCCTGATGGCCGTGTTCACCGACGAAAACGGCAATCCTCGCTCCGAGCCGATGAGTGACGAGCATGGCGCTCCTGTGCTCTGTCGCTCTGCGCTTGCCGCGCGCGACCGGATGATCGAGCAGCTCTGCGCCTTGCCGCCGATTGCCAACGCGCTCGATGCCGTCATCGAACGCTTCGGCGTCGACCAAGTGGCCGAAGTCACCGGTCGCACGCGCCGGCTGATCGTCGGCCGTGATGGTCGTCAAAAACTCCAATCCCGCTCGCCGCGCGCCAATGTCGCCGAGACCCAGGCCTTCATGGACGGTGCCAAGCGCATCCTGGTGTTCTCCGATGCCGGAGGAACGGGGCGCAGCTACCATGCCGATCTGGCCGCGAGGAATCAGGCCCGCCGCGTCCACTTTCTGCTCGAGCCGGGCTGGCGGGCTGATGCCGCAATCCAGGGGCTTGGTCGCACCAATCGCACCAACCAGGCATCGGCTCCGCTGTTCAGGCCCGTGACCACCGATGTGCGCGGCGAGCGCCGCTTCATCTCGACGATCGCGCGGCGTCTGGACAGCCTGGGTGCTCTGACGCGCGGGCAGCGACAGACCGGCGGTCAGAACCTTTTTGATCCAGCCGACAATCTCGAAAGCATCTACGCGAAGGAGGCACTCCATCGCTGGTTCGGCCTGTTGTTCACCGGCAAACTCGAAGCGGTCAGCCTCGGGCGCTTTCAGGAGTTGACGGGCCTCAGGATCGAAGGGCCTGACGGGTCGATGGTCGATGACCTGCCATCGATCCAGCGCTGGCTCAATCGTATCCTGGCGCTACCCATTGCCCTGCAGAACGCGATCTTCGATGAGTTCATGGGTCTGGTCGAAGCGCGCATTGATGCCGCCCGTCAGGCCGGTACACTGGACCTCGGTCTCGAGACCATCGCAGTCGAGGACTTCACGGTCCTGTCGGACACGCTGCTACGCACCGATCCCGCCTCGGGCGCGACGACCCATCTGCTGGAACTGGAAATCGCCAGAGCCCTGAAGCCGCTGACGCTGAAGCGGCTCGAGGAGCTTCACGGCCTCGCTGGGCAGCGGCAACGGCCGGTTCGAAATGCCCGCTCAGGCCGGGTTGCCTTGCTCGTGCCTGCCCGCAGCATTCTTGCTGATGACGGCACCCGCGTTTCCCGCTTCGAACTGCTGCGCCCGTTGAAGCGCAGTCATATCACCGAGGATCAGCTCGCTCAGAGCAGCTGGGAGGTAATTTCCGTCGACGCTTTCCACGAGGCCTGGGCAGCCGAGGTTGAGGAAGCGCGGACCAGCCACAAGCGCGAGCGCCTCTATCTTGCGACGGGCCTCCTGCTTCCGGTCTGGGACAAGCTCCCTTCGGATTTCGTGAGGGTGAGCCGCATCTCGGCGGCGGATGGCCGTTCGCTCCTCGGCCGCGAGGTTCCCGCCCATTCTGTTCCGGAGCTGTGCCGGGCGCTGGGTCTCGAGCGCGAGCTGACGCTGTCCGCCGATGAAATCGTGCAGACCGTTCTTGCGACTGGCCGGGCTATGGAATTTGCGGGACGCGAGCAGCTCATGGTCAAACGCAGCCTGGTCAATGGCTCACAGCGAATTGAGCTCACCGGTTGGAGCGTAGCCCGCCTAGACTGGTACAAGGCCCAAGGCTGCTTCACCGAGATCATCCGCTACCAGACCCGGTTGTTCGTGCCGATCGAGGGCGCTGCAAACCTGATTGCCAGGTTGGCAGCATAGAGGTTTTCATTGCCAAATGGCATTAAGTAGCGTATAGGATGCCATATGGAGATTTGCCATGCTGGCTTTGCAACCCGTTGATACTGCCGTTCCTGCCTTCCGTGCGGATCCGATCACCCAGGACGAGGCAGCTGCCATGTTCCGGGCAGTCCTCAATCTGTTCGGCAAATGGGAACTGACCGACGAGCAGGCGGCAACGCTGCTCGACATGCCAGTGCGCTCCTACCGTCGCTGGAAGGCCGAAGGCCCCGGGCGCGTTTCGCGCGATGGCCGCGCTCGGCTGTCCAACCTCATGGGCATCCACAAGGCGCTTCGGATCATCTTCTCGGAGACAACGCGCGGCTATGCCTGGATAAGGTTGGCCAACGATGCCTTTGGCGGATCCAGTGCGCTCGACGTGATGCTTGGAGGCGAACTTACCGATATCATGCGGGTACGTCGCTACCTCGACGCCGAGCGCGGTGGCTGGTGAGCGGAACGGCGGAGATCCCGGTTTTCCGAGTTGAGTGGAAGGGCGCTGTCAGGATCATCCGCAGTGCCTTTCCTCCGATCGACCTGTTCGAGGACATCGCTGATCCAGCTGACTGGCCGCTGCTGATCTCGGCGGAGCAGAAGACCAATCCTCGTATCATGGCGACGATCGGCAATCTCGACCTCGTGCCAGCGGGCCGCCGCGTGGGCGGAAACGGCGCCTCTTACCTCATGGCGCCGTTTACCCATGTCAGCATTGACCGGCCAAGCCGCTTTACCGCTGGCAGCTACGGCGTGCTCTACGTCGGCGATCGGTTCGAGACCGCGCTGTTCGAGACGATTCACCACCATTCGCGCTTTATGGCGCGGACGAAGGAAGCGCCTGGTTGGACTTCGCAGTTCCGGGAGATCGTCATGTTAGTGGATGCCGACCTCCATGATCTCAGAGCGTCAGATGCAGAGCCCGTGCTGGCGCTGGATCCGGACAGCTATACAGCAGCCCAAGCTCTCGCTGCGAACCTGAGGGGGGTGGGATCCGATGGCATTGTCTACCCGAGCATCCGGCATCCTGGCGGGGAGTGCGTCGCGCTCTTCTATCCTGACTGCGCATCAAATCCCTTGCAGGGGCGTCATCTCGACTATCACTGGGATGGGGAGCGCGTTGACCTTATCCGTGATGCCGGTTCTGGAACTGTTTTCCGTATCGTCGATTTGCCGCCAGATCCTGTCTGACTGCATGAGTTGGGCTTCCGGCCGAGTGCTGTAGGATCCCCGAGCACTGTTGCCGGCCAACATACTCATGTCTGCGCACCAGCCTTCACAAGTTGATTAAGGGCTTTGTCCGGCGAAATCGGGCCTTTATACAGCGGGCTACATGGTGTCTCCGCTAGCTTCGCCGAAATCGCCAGAAGGTCGTCATCATCGCCCTTTTCATAGCCATAGGCGGCTAGCCAGAATTCGGCCTGCTTAACGAACTCATTGAGGATGCCCACGACACTCCGGTTCGCGGTCTTTGCATACTGGACGATGTCCATCCGCCAAACTTCCTGAGCGATGAATTCGGACGGCACTCCGTGCTCTTCTAAGACGAGCGCGAGCTGGCCAGGGAATCTTCGAGCAAGCGTGGCCGCTGGGGCCAGCGGCATAAGAACGGGAAGGAGCGTGCGTTCGGAAACCAGCAAAGCTACTTGCGGCTTCCAGAATAGGACTGTGGCATACCAATTGCCCAGCGCGGTGTCGCTTTGCCCAGAGGCAAAGATTTCCGGTTTGATCCGATCGAGCAGCTTCTTGGTGCAATGGAGGTGGAACATGGCGTCCCACCTTAGTGTTCGCTGTTCAGCACGTCCACCGAGCTACCGGTCGCGCCCCTGTAATGGCGTGACCGGCCAGTAGGTGCTGCCCCCGGGGCAGGCCTTCAACGGCAGCTTCCGCCAAAACCTGCCGAGCGATCGGAAAGAAGTCCGTTTCTAGCCAGTCTCTGACTTGGCGCGGGACCGCTCATGAGACAGCAACTGCGCCGCCTTCAGCAGGCTCAACAGATCGGGCTCGTGTGCTCGGGTCCGAGTTATTGAAAAGGTCTTTGAACTGCTCGTCGGTCAGTGAATCGACACCAAAAACGCCATAGTCCGGATGGTCCACAAATCGCCATCCGCCAACTCCCTGCTCAATGCTGTGTAATGGGCCGACGCAAACATTTCGCTGCAGGTAGTATTGCGCCACGAAGGGCCGATCCTCCCACTCGCGTTTGATGAAGCTGGCTCCGAGAATACCCTCGATGAACCAAGGTTGCAGGCCGATGCTCGCAAACTGTCCATCGATGATGCTGCGGACATGACCGATCGCCTGAAGCGCGTCCTCACGGAGGCGCGAAGTCGTCTCTGGATTAAAGTGAATGGAGCGATGCCGCAGCTTTTCGAGGTCGCGAAATTCCGAGGCAGGGCCAGGCAACAGCACATCCCACTCTACCAGGGCGTCGATTGCCGTCGGCCAGCGATCAAAAGAATCCTTCCGGCAGACGTGTCGGTAGGAAGGCGACGCTTTATAGGCGTCTCGCAGATCCAAGACGAGGTGGTTGAGGATCCGCTCCCCCAGCGCGCACGCCGAGGTTAGGGCTGCGTAGTAGCCACCGCTTACGAAGGCCGAGCGAACCTGATCGAACAATGCGTTGTGGTGCGCAATAATTGAGAAGGGCTTTGTGCCCAAGGCTGCGAAATCTGCAACCTTGCGATCGATATCATGCGCCCCGAATTCACGCTTAAGGCTCTCGATTAGGTTGTCGCGGCTGGTCTGCCACTGCACCTTCGCCTCTTGGGACCATGACTCTTTAGGCTCGTCCACGAGGATGTTGGCACGAGCGTCGAAGTCAAAACAGAATACGCGAAAGCGCCGTACCTCCCGGTCGCTGATCCCAGGAATGCGAATGCGGTCCGACTCCATGCATCAACCCCACACAGCGGCGGTCTCGCTGTCAAAGAACGTGTACTCGGTGTTATCTCCGTATATCCGCTGATACTTAGCCATCTGTCCGTCGAGCGCCTTAAGCTTCTCGGCGTCCGGCTTGAATACCCCGAAATAGATATGCTTCGCCTCAGACTCGAAGACTGCCCTGTAGATGTGCGAGTCATTCTCGTCGGCGCTGTGCCCGTAAACGAATAGCGGTGCCGCGTTTTCGCGCAGCTTCTGATAGGCGTGTCGGAGATAGGGAACGGAGTTGATCTTCGCCATCTTCTGCGATGAGCTGCCCTCTGCGACGTAGGTAGGCATGCGTTTTTTCACCCCGATTGCTTGGGTAATGGTAGCAATCACGCCATCACCGGAATCGAGCGCTTTAAACAGCTCTCCCTCCTTGCCGGCAAAGAGGTGAAGCCCACCGTGGAGATTATAGAGCGCGCAGTGTGCAGCGGGGCTGAAAGGACCGAGAAAGTTCCCGTTTTGTCGCCCTAGCCCAAAGCCGTCCCCTAAGCTCTGCTTCTCGAGATTAACCCAGTAGAGCAATAGGTCATAATTCAGGGAGAAGACCGTGCTGAACAGCTCAATGAACTTCGAGCTTGGCGCATATTTATCTCCCAGATCCTTGCGGTGCGCCGGATGAGTCTCGTTGACCGCTTTGACCAACGCCTCCCGAACCTCCTGCGCGTGCTCGACTAGTTCGCTAGCGCGGGCTTCGTGGCCATAGGCGCCCTCAATGACCGAAGCATCCTCCAGCGCCCGCACGACCTTTTCGAAATCGACGGTGTCGAGGGCCGCGAAGACGTTCCGGAGTGCCGACCCTTCTTCGATGCCGGAGGCGGCAAGTAGGCTTCGATATGAAAAATAGTCGGCGGAAAAGCCGTTGCCGATCAGAAGAGCACGATCCTTGCCGTTACTCGCGGCGACCGCCTCCTCGAACTCAATGACGTCGACCATGAAATCCTAACTTATTTAAATGAGCGCCTGTTTTCGCTCTCCCTTGCGAAGGCGACCGCGCCGAAGTCGACATCGAACCAGATTAGCCTAGTTCGCTAAAGACCAAGTTTTAGTGTCTACGTCTTCGCAGATCAACGCGATAACATGAGCGCGCAGTCGGGCGGGCGGCGTATCCGACTTCACAGATTGGAGAAAACTCCGAAGGGCTTGTCGATCGATATGGATCAACGTTTGTCATTCGGGAGGGCAGGAATGACACAGGATTTTCCGGCATCATGGCCGCCCCCAAAAAAGGCCTTAATTGGGGCCGCCCCATACCGAAGTCTCCCGGCTAATACCAAAGCCTCGATCAGTTCCGCATCGGCCAGTCAGGTGGGATCAAGGCATTCCCCGAGCTGCGCGTCCAGCGTTCGCGGGTGGCGGCCACATAGCGAGCGTCGTCTTCGAAATATGCATGCTCGATCAACAGCACCTGTAGGCCATTTCGCCGTTCAACCTCTTTAAAGAGGAAATCGATATGGCGGCGCATCGCCTTGATATCCTCATCCTCTTCGCCGCCCGAGATGGCCTTTTCGTCTTCATCGCCCGACTGCGCTGGAAAATAGGGGCGGCTGATCTGGTCGAGGACGAGGATGCCAGGCACAGGTGCACCTACCTCGCCGAAGTAGCGCTGCAGTCCGAAGGCTAGCGCAATATGGATAGCGAGATAGTTTTGATCGGAGCCAACGTCTGGCAGCCGCAGCATCGAGCCCTTACCGCCAGCTTCGATCACGCGGACCTCCGGCTCCTTCGAGGAGAAATAGAGCTCCGACCCCACACAGGGGGCCACGGTTGGTAAGAAGGAAAGTGCCTCAGAGGCATATTGTGAAATCTTGCTCTCCGCGCGCTTCAGGCGGATGTCTTTGCTCTCACGATCGACTTGCGCTTCCAACTGGGCGATCTCGTCTCGGAGCACAGCTAGATCGGCACCGGGCCTTCTCGGCTCATCCGCGCTTGTTTGCAGAAAGAAGGCGATCTTGCCCTGCAGATGGGCTCGCGCTTGCGCGACATCCGCAAGGCGCCGGGTCTCATCAGTCTGGCGAAGCCAGCTCCTGATCTTCTCATCCGTCTCTCGAAGATCTCGGCTCAGGCGGTTGATCTCGGCGGTCAGGGCCTCGTCATGCTCGACCAGTTGGGGGTGTACACGTTCCACAGCCAAGCTTTCGTCTCGAACCTTCGCCAGGGTATGTGCCAGCACTGCCGCTGTCTCGCGCCCGCGCTCGGATGGCGCATCACATAGTGGACAGAGATGTGCGGCTGAATCGAGCTTCAAATGTTCCGCTAGTTTCAGCTTGTTCAGTTGCCGGGTCACAGCACCCTGGAAACCTGAGGCATCGGCGAGCGCGACCCGCGCAGCCTGACGCTTGCGCCTTGCGGTTGCGAGGCCGACCAGTATTTCCTTCCTGCTTGCATGCAGGACGCCGAGTTCTCCCTCGGTCGGGTAAGTGGTGGGATCATTCTCGGTTTCGGCAATTGCCTGCAGCTGCAAAAGCAATTCGTCTTCGTCCATATCGCCGTTTGGTTTGTCAGCGAGCGAAAAACGATGCGCTTCGGTCAGCAGTCCGATAGCGCGCTGCTTCAGTGCCGTATCGGCAGCACGCCGGCTGCGCTGACGGCCTTCCTCTATCGCGAGAGCGCGCTGCAGCTGACGAAGCTTGCGCTCCGCCATCGCGCTTTCCTCATCCGTCGCCCGCAGGAAATAAGGCATAGTCGCGACAATGTCCTTGGCCTTGTCGGCCTTCTCCATGCCATGCAGGAGCACCGACTCGCTGTCGATTACCTCCTTTGTTACGAACAAATATGGCGTGACATGGCGGACGCTCGTGCGGCCCTTCGTTTCGCCAGCGGCGTCTGGGAGATGGCTCAAATCTCCTATGCCAAAAGCTTTCTGAATGAAGCTCTTTGCGGCCTCGAGCGTGGTGGCGCCGTCAAAGTCATCGACACTCTTGGGGAGGAGCAGATTCTTGCCCGCCGTCACGAACATCCGAGTGCTAGTCGCCTGACCATCGGGCGGAATATGCCGGCCGATAATCATTTCTTCCTCGCCCGCCACCCATTTCACGCCGACGGCGATTGCGTGCCGCCGGATGTGTACCGGCAACTCACACTTGCTCGAGCCAAGGCAATAATCGATCGCTTTGATCAGTGCCGACTTTCCAGTCCCGGAGGCGCCGGTGATGATGTTGACTTCGCCAAGGTTGAACGAAATGTCCTGCCGACGTCCTGCCATGCCGAGGAAAAAGACATTGGCGATGTTCCAGCGGTTCATACAGTCAGTCCCAGGATACCAAAAATATTTCGTGTCGATCCAGCCATCGCGAACCATGTCCCCAATCTTCCTGCCCGCCGTATCGCGCGGGTCGAGACAGCATCGAGCTTGGTGATCGCCGTTGCCTTCACCGTCTTTGCACCGAGCCTCATGCGGCCGTCCCGTCCAAGAACAAACACGTCTGCGAAGCAGCCATAGCGCACCGCCATTGTAACGATCTCGAGGCTGGCGTTGACTCGCTCGGCAAGCGCAACAGACATCTGTGGTGTCCGCTCCAGCCACTCCAGAAGGCCAGTTTTCTTATTGGTGCCCTCGAAAGAGGCAGCCAGGTCCTCGGACAGGGCAATGGGCAAGGCAATATAGGCGAGCGGCAGCTCCGCGCCGGTCTCGTCAACCTCGACAAAGGCCTTTAGAAATTCCGCGAGTGCATATGTGCAGAAAGCGGGATTGAACTCGGAATAGAGGTCATGTGCGCGGGTCATTCACCGTCCTTGAGAAGGTCCTTGTAGTCGGGATGCCAGCCCACATGGAGATCGATCGCCAGCACTTGATAGCTGCCGCGCACATAGTAGGCGGCGCCGAAGCCCTCCTGGATCGGCCTCACCGCCGTAGGCGCGTCATTGTGAGTCCAGCGAAGAAGATCGAGACCCGATTTGCATTTTCCATCCTCCTCGAAATCCTGACAATCCTCCACCATTTGGCTGTGCCTATCCGACCAGTGCTCGGTTAGGACCGCATCATAGTCATTGATCATGCTAGCAATCGCGGGGTTCTCGGTTGCCCAGCGCGCGCGCTGCGCGCGGGCACGCCATTCTTCACGGATGGCCTTGTCGATGTCAGCATTGCTACCCTTTACCAGGGCAATCTGGCGCGTGAGCATTCCATTGGGCTGATACTCGAGCGGTTTCTGCACGGTTTCAAAGTCAGCCGACAATTTGCCCTGATCCAGCTCGGCAATGATTTCGCTGATTTGCGCCTGCAATTCGGGTCGGGCGATGACCCGCTCGCGCTTGCCGCACAGGCTGTAAACGATCTGTCGGTCCCACCACTCGACAAGCTTTTTGGCGACCTGCGCGCGTTGCCCAGCAGGAAGCAGCGTCAGCCGGGCTTCTATGTGATCCTCAATCTCGCCGACGGTGGGGCTAGCGATCTTCAGCGTCACGCGGCGCATCAGATTCAGCCTGACCATCGTTGGCAGTGTCAGGAATGCCTCACATCCGTCCTTTCGGTCGCCAAATGGGAGAGAGGATTCTCCTGCATCCTTTGCTTCTGCCCGCGCATCCACCACGCGCTGCGCTTCCTCTGACATCGCGCTCGCCAACGCATCTCGGTCGCTGTCGGTCTCGGTCAGAGCCGTGAGCGGATCGTCTTCCACAATGCCGCCCACCGTCACGAGGTGAAGGCTGGTTTCAGCCAGGCTCAGCTTCGGGAGCAGATCCACCCATACCTTGATGGTGCGCCATAACGAGCGCGACTTGATTCCCACTGGCGAAGGCTTGGCTGCAACTGAATGCTTCAGCTGATAAAGCAGGTCATGGCCGTCCGCAGTAAGCGCGATGTCATCAAGCTGCTCTACGGCGACTGCAGATTCATCAGATGACTGCTCCAAAAGGATGAGCAACGCATAGAGCGACTGATACCAGAAGCCCAGAGCTGCACCCTCGGCAGAATGGCTTGTCCCGTCTTTATCACCCATCAGGACGATTTAGCCTCTACCATTCCTATGTGGCAATGGATCACTGTGCTGATTTAGTTTCATGATGCCCACAAGCTACCCGTCGTCAAGCGGCCCAGTTTTCGTCGATCGACGACGGTCGGCCGGGTGCTGAAGGTCCTATTCTGACAAGAGCTGCCGTTCGGCTTGTCACATGTGTGCGACGGCTCTTTCCCAACTATGGTCATTTCGTCATAGCCCGTTGCTGTCGGGAGATTTGCTGCGAACGTACTAGAGGAGAGTGGGCTTTGCCCTGATTGAGCCATTTGGGCGTCGATGGTCGATGCACGGGGCTCACAATCAGGAGTGTGTCCCATGATCAAGTCGATCCCGCTGAACAAGCTTGTTCAGTCCACCCGCAATGTCCGCCGTCACGGCGATCCAGCCGCCGATGCCGAACTCAAGGCCAGCATCGCTGCCCATGGGCTGCTGCAGAACCTCATCGTCCGGCCTGCCGCGAAGGGCAAGTTCGAGGTCGAAGCCGGCGAGCGGCGGCGCCGCGCAATGCTTGCACTTGCAGACGAAAAGATCCTCGCCCGCGATCACGAAGTCACGTGCCTCGTGCTCGAGGACAGTGCCGAAGCCGCGGTTGAGACCAGCCTTGCGGAGAACTTCCACCGCCTAGCCATGAACCCCGCCGATGAAGCCCAGGCCTTTGCTGCTCTCGTCTCAAGCGGTGCAACTGTCGAAGATGTTGCCCGCCGCTTCGGCCTGACTGTCCGTTTCGTTGAAGGCCGCCTGCGTCTCGCGACGCTCGCGCCCGTCGTCTTCGAGGCACTGGCCTCCGGCCAGATCACTCTCGACATCGCCAAGGCCTTTGGCGCGACCTCGGACCAGGAAATCCAGGCCCGCGTATTTGAGCAGGTTTCCTCGGCCTACTATGCGCCCAATCCCGACAGCATCCGGCGCATGGTCCTGTCCGGCACTGTCCGGGGCAGCGATCCCCGGGCCCGCCTTGTCGGCCGCGACGCCTACATCGCCGCCGGCGGTCGGATCGAGCGCGAACTGTTCGACGACGATGACAGCGAATCCTGGGTCGATGTCGCCTTGCTCGAGAGCCTCGCGGCGGCGAAGATGGAAGAACAGGCGAAGGCGCTCGCAGCCGAACAGGGTCTCGCCTGGGTCAAGCCCACGCTTGATCCCTATGCCAGCCACGATCTGGTCGAAGGGCTGGTCCGGCTTCCTGCAGAACCGGCGCCGCTCACCGAAGCGGAACTGGCGAAGCTCGACGAACTCGATGCCTCCTATGACGAGCACGCGGCAATCCTTGACGACGAGGACAGCGCCGAAGAGGCTGTGGCGGCGGCCGAAGCGGCAATCGAGACCATCGAACGCGAATGCCAGGAAATCCGGGCCCGGCCGCCCGTCATTGCGGCCGAACTCAAGGCCGAAGCAGGTATGATCCTGGTGCTCTCGCGCGATGGCACGCCGGTTCTCCAGCCGGTGTTCTACGGCGAGCGTCAGACTGAACCCGCTGAAGCCGACAGCGGGATCGAAGTCATTCCGGGCGATGACGGTTCGGACAGGCGCCGGACCACCTTGTCCAAGCGTCTGGTCGACGAACTGGCCATGCAGCGCCGCGATGTTCTGGCACTGCATGTTGCCTCTGATCCAGGGCTTGCGCTCGACGTCATGGTCTTCACGCTGGCTGATGCCGACACGCCCGACTGGCGGGCGCGGGCCGCGACCACGCTGCGCGCGCCTGTTCCGGCAGGCCCGATCCTCGGCTTCGAAGCCAAGGATGCGCCGGCGAGCAGCGCGCTTGCCGAGCTCAGGTCCAGTCTCGACGAAAGCTGGCGTGCCGATTCCGAGGCGACGTCCCGCTTCGATCTCTTCCGTGCGCTGCCCGATGACAGCCGCGCCGCCTGGCTGGGCTACGTCGTCGCCCGTTCGCTCGAGGCAAGCCTCAACATGGCCGGTGAGCGTCAGTTGCCATTCCAGGACCATCTCGGCAGCCTGATCGGTATCGACATGGCGCAGTGGTGGCGCCCGACGGCGGCCAATTACTTCGACCGAGTGTCAAAGCAGGTGATCCTCGACGCGTTGACCGACGTCGGCGGTCTCGAGCTTTCCTCGCGCTTTGCTTCGGTCAAGAAGGGCGATCTCGCGATGAGTGCCGAGCGCGTCTTTGCTGGCACCTACATCACAGAAGTCGAAGTGCGCGAGAAGGCTCTGTCATGGGTACCTGAGGTCATGCGCTTCGCTCGCCCTACGCCGGAGGCGGGCGAAGCCAACATCGACGCAAGCGACGCTGAGTCGGGTACCGACGGCGAAAATTATACCCCCCGCGAGCTGGCCGCCTGACCTCCTCCTGACAGGCAAGGCCACTCGTACCTCGAGAAGCGGTCCTTCGGCTTACGCCGGAGGGCCGCTTCCTTTTTGGAAGCAGAGCAGAGGGGGCCCGTGAACCTGTGGCACTGACCGGCGAACCTGTCGCCGACTGTCCAGATGCCTCAATCAGGAGAACCATCATGGCCTATCGCAAGGAGCAGGGCGGCGGCTTGTCGCCCGCCGCCCGTATCACCCAGGAAATCATCGCCCGTCTGGAAGCTGGCACAAAGCCGTGGATCAAGCCGTGGCGCGGTGTCCCGGTCTCCCGGCCCTTGCGGGCCTGCGGGATCCCGTACCGCGGCATGAACGTGTTCTGGCTCTGGATGGTCGCCGACATGTGCGGCTACGCCTCGCCATTCTGGATGACCTACAACCAGGCAAAATTGCTCGGCGCCCAGGTCCGCAAGGGCGAGAAGTCGACCATCGCGATCTTCTACAAGAGCTACACCAAAGAGGTGGAAGCCCCCGATACCGGCGAAAAGGCCGACGAAGCCCGCCGGGTGCTCAAGGCCTATCCGGTCTTCAATGCCGATCAGGTCGAAGGTCTGCCCGAGCGCTTGCATCCGGCCGCGACGTTGGAGCTGGTCGAGCCTGAAGGGCGCGAGGCCGACCTCGACGCCTTCTTCGCTGCCATCCCCGTTCATCTGCGTCACCAAGGCTGCGAAGCCTATTACGAACCTACCAGCGATCGCGTCACGATGCCGCCGACGAGCCTGTTTTCCGGCTTTGACCACTACTATGCCACGCTCGCCCACGAGCTGTCGCACTGGACCGGCCATACCAGCCGACTGGGACGTGATCTCAAGAACCGCTTCGGCACGGCGGCCTATGCCGCCGAAGAACTGGTAGCCGAACTATCGAGCGCCATGCTCGGCGCTGAGCTGGGGCTGCCGGTCACGCATCTCGACAGCCACGCGAGCTACATCGAGCATTGGCTCAAGCTTCTGAAGGATGACAATCGCGCGATCCTGACCGCTGCCGCCAAGGCTGAGGAGGCGTCGACCCTGCTGCTGAAGCTTGGCGGAAGGGTCATGCCCGAACAGTTTGACGACGCGTCAGACGACGCTGCGCTCGCGGCTTGAGGGAGGATATCATGGGCCGATCGGTCAGCTATCCTAGCGGCGCAATCGTCGCATTCACGGTTCTCGAGGTCGAAGCCGAGGACGACTGGGAATTTGAGTACGAATGGCTGCGCGAGGATCTGCGCGAACGGGCATCCAGAGCCTTTCCGTCCCTGATCCCGCATGACGCCTGGCGCGGTCGGGAGGACCGGACCCTCTTGCGCAATGCCTATGCGGATTTCGGCGTATCGGTCTATGGCGGGCTGGTGGCCGTCTGGATCGTCGAACGCGATGACGGGGCCTATTGGGACGCCGATTGGCGCACGGCCCGTTCACCCCGCGCACAGCGCTGGCTGTCCCAGATTGCATCCCGGTTCGATGCCATGTTCGGCGACTACGATTGCCTTGGGCATATGTCGAACGGCGAGGGGGTCTACACCAAGCGCGCAGCTTGAGCTCCGCGAGTTGGTCACGCCCAGAGCTTTGGGTTGCCGTCCCTGACTGAGCTTTGCCGACCGCTCATGGTCTGTTGCCATGCGAGAGAGGCCCTGGGCCAGCCGACAGCCTTGCGCAACCCGGCTTGGGCGGGCCCGTGTTGGCCGTCGCCCTTCAGGCTCAAGGCCTGCCCGCGCCAGCCCGCCAAGCCGGGTTTCCCCTGACGGGTGCGCAATCCTGCCTGAATGCTGACCCTGACGGGCTCTCGCTGGCGCAGCCATGAACGGGTGCGTCGGCCTCACGTCAGTCAGGAGGATACCCCATGCACACGTCATTTGCCGACCAACTCGCCGGGTTCGATCTTGCCGGTTTCTCGATTGGACCAGCTCCCGTATCGACAAGCGATTTCCCAGTCCGGGAGGCGGTCGTCCAAACTCTCGAAGCGGTCTGGTCTGATCTTTTCGCCATGGTGTCCGGGACAGCTCTCGAAGCCGACGCCGAGGATCTTGGCTGGGCTTTCGTCAACATCTTTCACCGCTCGGCCGAACGCAAATCGACGGCCCTTGACCGGGCGACCGACGAGGTCCGCGCGCTGATTTCTACGGCCGATGGATCCGAGGTCCACACCCATGAACTCGAGACGCAGATCGAGCGGGCGCAGTGCGCCGAAAGTGCCATGCTGGCGCTCGAAGAGATGCGCGAGGTCGCAGCAGCCCTTTACCTCAATGAGTTCGGGTCATCGTGGAAGCCGGTCTCCAGTTCTCGCTTCAATCACAGTGTCATGCTCACCTCCGCACTGGTCGAAGGGCGCGACTTCTTGCGTGCCCGTGCCGAGGCTAAGCGCCGTGCGGCAGTGCCCGAAGGAACCCCGGTCGTCTTCGCTGGCGGACGCACCCGCCATGCGACCGAAGACGATGCTCTGACCTTTGGTAACAACGTCTGGGCCACGCTCGACAAGGTCCGCGACCGCGTCCCTGACATGGTGCTCATCCACGGCGGCGACACCAAGGGCGTCGACCGTTTGGCATCGAGCTGGGCTGAACGTCGCGGCATCCCGCAGGTCACGTTTTCGCTCGATATGCGCCTCGGCGCCCGTGCCGGCTTCAAGCGTAACGAGCGGATGCTCTCCCTCGATCCGCGCTACGTCATCGCCTTTCCGGGCAATGGCGTACTTGAACGTTTGGTGATCGAGGCCAAGACTCGGCGGATCACCGTTGTCGATCGCCGCGGGCCCCTTGGCACCAATCCGAAGAGCACTTCGGCAGGGACTGACTGAGGTCATGCCGATCCTCGCGCCAGCGCCAAATCGGCGCTGGCGTCATCCATCAGAGGAAAGGCGCGCGCCTGTCGTTTGGAGCCAGCGAATAGCCGTTGGCTTCATTCACCAGGAGGCATTCCATGATAAATATCGAGGCCGTGATGGCCGATTTTGTCGTCCGGCAAGCGGAGCGGCAGGTGCAAGTTGCCGAAGAAATCCAGCAGCTCAAGGCAGCCATTCTTCCGCGCTTGCAGCACGCTGGCATCGCCCGCGTCGAGATCCGCTTTGATGGCTGCGGCGACAGCGGTGCCGTTGAAGAATGTGCATGCCTCGATGCAGCCGGCGCGGCGATCCCGTGCCCGGAAGTCTCCCTCATGGAAGGCGAAGCAGACAGCGTTGATCGTGCCGGTTCCGAAGAGCTGCAATCACTCGGACAAGCTCTCGAACAGCTGACCTATCTGGCACTCGAACGCCACCATCCAGGCTGGGAGATCAACGATGGTGCCTGCGGCGAACTCGTGATCGATGTGCCTGAAGCGACCTTCGTGCTCGACTGCAGCCTGCGCTTCATCGCGACCGATGATCATTCGACCGAGCTCTAGGAGATCAGGCATGGCCCACTGCTACTACCACGCTCTCTCGTCGGTCCGGAAATGGGGCGGCACGGTCGATGACTATCTCCCGCTGCACCAGTGGTTCGACCAGTCGAAGGCAATTCTCGCAGACCCCCGTCACCGCGCGCTGCGGCACCATGCCGAGGGGACATTCATGCTGGAGGCGATCTTCGGCGAGACCCTCGTCAATACCGATGGCCGCGTCGTTCCGGTGCGTCTGGTCGGCGAACAGCACGTACGCGAAGACCTGGGCTCGATCCCCTCCTTTGCGGACTGGGCGCGCTTGATCACGCCGCAGGCCTGGATGCTGCGAGGCAACCCTCTGGATGGCGCTGAAGGGGTGACGATCGATATGCCTCTCCCCGGCGAAGCAGTTGCGTCCAGGAGTGCGCCACCTGCTGGAGGAGCGGTCCGTACCGAGATCTAGAAAGGGGTTCTCCGGTGGGTGGCTGGCGGGGGAATGATCCGGCCAAGACCGGAGGGAAACGAGGCAGGGCTGACCTGTTCAGGACATCCGGCTCCACCCGGCTTCGATACAAACCTGTCCCTGAATCACCCCCCGTCGAGACGCGCAACCCGGATCAGGTCCGGCCGAGTTGCCGGGCCGTGCCCGGCTGCCCGCACCACCCGGACCAGTTCCGGGTTCCCCTCCGGTGCGCTTCGCCGCGGGGCGCTTCTGCTCGGGTTTGCAGCCGGGATGGACCCGGAATGCTCGATCAGGAGAAAGCCCATGACCAATCTCGTTATCCTCGTTGGCCGCATCGCTCGCGACCCCGAAACCCGCACCACCCAGGGCGGCACCAGCATCACCTCGATCTCGGTCGTGACCGACCGTCCTGCCCGCAAGGATGGCAAGACCTACAAGGACGAAAACGGCTACACCGCCAAGGACAGCGAATTCCACCGGATCACCTGCTTCAACGGCCTGGGCCAGAACGTCGCCAAGTACTGCACCAAGGGCCAGCTCGTGACGGTCGAAGGGCGCATCCACTACACCCAGTGGGAGGATCAGAGCGGCACCAAGCGATACGGCTGCGAGATCATCGCCGACAAGGTCGACTTCCTCACCAAGAGCCGTTCGGGCAGCAACGAGGGCGCGCCGGACATCGACGAGGACTGAACGTCTTTCCCTCACGACAAGGCCCCGGTGGCAGACGCCATCGGGGCCTTTTCTTTTGCTCTGGTCCTATGCGGCGGCGCGGGGCATCGAACCCCTTGCCGCCGCCGGGTTGGGCTTACGCGGGAGCTATCCGCTTCAGCGTTTCCTCGATCCCGAGTGCCATTGCTCCTCGCACGATCTGACGCAGTTGCGCTGGTTCGATCGTCTCGGCGCCGCACTCGATCAGAATGTGGCCAAGGACGAGGGCAGCCTCGTCGCGGAGTTTTGCTTCCTTGGCCGCCAGTTCATCGCGCTGTTCCCGGAGCTTCTTCAAGGCATCGACCGGATTGTTCTTACGGGGCATGTCATTCCTTTCCGCCCCCTTGGTTTGTGATCCCTCGAGAGCGCATCTGCCACCGCGCGCCGGGTGTAGGAAAACGAGAAAAGCGGAGCCCGCCCGCAACCGTCCGGTGCAAACCGCGAGGGTAGAGGGGCTGGCTCACGGAATGCCCAGCATGATGTCCGTCAACATGCCGCCTCAAGGACGGCAGGGCCCCACCATTTTGCCGGAGAAGGGATGAATCCCTCCCCCGACAAAATCGTTTCCCCCACCGCCGCTGACGCGGCCGCGCAGGAGCGCGGTCCCTGACCCGTCGTGTGCACGAACATCGCACTTTCTCCTGTCGTTCGAGACAATCTCAGGAGGATCATCATGGCTTATTCTGCACCTTGCACCGCTTCATCCCGCAGCTACTTCGAGGCCCTGGAGCTCGCCGAACGCAGGGCACTGCATAGCTACTTCGATCAGCACATCGTGGCAGACGAAGAGCTCGGATATATCGCCCTCGATGAAGGCGACTACTGCGCTCTGCCTGCACACCTGGCAGCACGTGTCGTCCACACCATTCACGGATCGATGCTGGATGAATTCTGACGCCGGAAAGGGTGGGAGCCGGGAACGGTTCCTGCCCTTTTATTTTGCTCGCCGTCGGTTCGTTTCGATTCATAAGCGGGCCCGATGAGCGGGGTGCGGGCATCGGCGCCCGCACGCGCTTTGGTTCCGCGCTATCGAGGCTCTTCATTCCCTCCTGCATGTCCGGCGAAGTGACCGGATCACCCTCTCGCAGCTTGGTAGAGTGAGCACACCGTACGCAGTGACACTGCTGGATTTAAGGAAGCTTTTTCAGAGTGATAGGCGAAATTTCAGGGCTGGTGTCAAACCAATTCAATCGCGAAGCATGCTTCAGATTCGCGATTTGCGGGCAAATCGAATCCAGTTAAACCATTGATAGTATTTGCATATTCCGCGATTGACAGGCTTATGTTCCTGATTTATTCTCATTCTTGTCTTCCGCAAGATCGAACCGGGTTCGCAAGGGTCAATAGGACCCCGAACATGGATCGGCATCTCAGTCTTCAGACCTACGTTCCCCGCCCACTTGCTGACTGGATAAAGGGCAAGGCCCGGGACCAGCAGGTCTCCGTCAGCATCGTCATTCGCGACCAGTTGATCGACGCATGGCAGCGTGAAAACGAAGCGCGAAAGCGGCCTGCGGCCCTCGACCCGGTACGGCAGAACCTCTTCATCACGGTTGCCCTCGATGCGCTCCTGGCCAGCCATACCGATGGTTCGTTGAGGCAGCGTACGCACGACGCCTACAACCGTCGTCTCGCCCGTCTCGGACTCAGCGCCTCCACGCCCGAAGGAGGCAGCGATGAAGCGTAATCTCCTCAATTTCACCCGCGGCAGCCAGCTCCTCGGACACTTCGGTTTCATGTTCGCAGCGGGGCTCAAAGGCCCCCTGCTGGTGACCTTCCTGGTCAGCGCCTGGCTTTGCTATCTCGAGGTGACGTCCACGCTCAGCGATCACCAGGTCTATCTCGCCTGGATGCATGTCTATGCCTCCGGCTACGCGTTCATGGAGTTCGATCCCGGCAAGCTGGTGGAACTCAACATGGCTGGTGGCGGAACTGTCCGCCTTCCTCTCAATGTCGTGCGCGATTTTCCGCCCATGCGCGAAGCCTGGAGTGCACTCGGTGGTGCCATCCGGCGCGGTATCGGGCTTTCGGCGCTTGTCCTGATCCCGGCCTTTGCGGCCTTCTGGTGGTTCGCGGAGCGGTTCGGAGGCAAGTCCAAGGAGCGTAAGCACGAGCGCGGGGCGATGCTCGTCACGCTGGACGAACTCGAAGCGGAGATCGACCGGCACAATCGCGCCGAGCGTGCCCGCGAACTGCACGCAGCGCTAGGATGGAAATGGCGTTTGGCAGGCACAGCAGCGACCGAGGAAGCCGGCTTCTACAGTCCGGCACATCTCGCGGGCGTATCCTGGCCGTGGCGTCTTGAGCAAAGCCATACCATGCTGATCGGCACCACTGGCACCGGCAAGACCGTTGCCCTCAGCCAACTCCTTGCCGAAGGCCGGGCACGCGGACAGCGGGCCGTTGTTTTCGATCTCACCGGAGCCTTTATCGAGACCTTCTACGATCCGACCCGCGACATCATTCTGAACCCGCTCGATGCCCGTTGCCCGAACTGGAGCGTATTCAACGATTGCACCAGCGAAGGCGAATTCCATGCCGCAGCCGAGGCGCTGGTTCCGCACGATGGCGGTGGTTCCGAGCAGTTCTGGGTGCTCGCAGCCCGTATGCTTTTCGTTGAAATGTGCCTGCATCTCCAGCGCACCGGTCAGGCCAGCAACCAGGCGCTTGCCACTCGGCTCATGACCGCCGACCTCGCGCAGGTGCACAAGCTTATGCGTGGCACCATTGCCGATCCGCTGACAGCGCCAGAAGCCGCGCGCATGGCGGAATCAATCCGCGCTGTGTTTAACGCCAACGCCAAGGCACTGAAGCTGCTACCCGCTAAAGGCCCGCGCTTTTCGGTACGGGACTGGATCCGCGGCAGCTCCCAATCGGGCTCAATCCTGTTCCTCTCCGCACGCTACGTCGACATGTCGATCTGTTCGCAGTTGCTCACCTTGTGGCTCGACACGGCCATGAACACGCTGATGACCATGGAGCGTACGCCCGATCTCAGGGTCTGGTTTCTGATCGACGAACTCGGCGCGTTGCACCGGCTGCCCGCCCTGGAGAAAGGCCTGCAGACCGCGCGCAATTTTGGCGGCGCGATCGTCACTGGCGTCCATGCCTTTGCCAAGCTCAAGGAGGTCTACGGCGAGAACATGGCGATGACCTTATCGTCGCTCGCGCGCAGCAAGCTGATCCTCGCCACTGCGGACCGGGAAACGGCAACCTGGTGTTCCGACTTCATCGGTCATCGCCAGGTCCGCGACATGGAAGAAGGGTACAGCTACGGTTATAACAATGCCCGCGACGCCGTCAGCCTGACGCCCCGTCGCCAGATTGAGCCGTTGCTGCTGCCCGATCAGTTCATGAACCTGCCGAGGCTCTCGGGCTACCTCAAGTTCCCCGACGGATTTCCTGCCGCTCCGGTCACGCTTGTCCCGCGCCGCTGGCCGCGGATGGCCGAGGGATTCATCGCGCGGGAGCTCCGGCCTGGCCCAGGGGCACACGCGGCGGATGAAGATGGCGGGGATCCCTCGGCATGGGCCTCCTTGCCTGCCGAAGCTGTTGACGGCGCCCCGGCCGCGAATGACGACGGCGCCGGCAAGCCGGTCGTTCCCGAGCAGTTGAAGTTGGACTTTCAGCGTGTATCCGGTTCGCCGACTGACGCCGCGCATCTGCCTGAAGAGCGGTTGTCCGAAGCCTCTGCACAGGTCTTGCAGGGCGCTCGCGAACAAGCCCATGTCGAAACATCGGCCGAAGCGCTCACGAGTTCTGGGCCGGCTACAACCTTGCCTCCCGGGCCGCTTCTTTCCGGTAGAAGTGAAGCGACCGATGAGACGCAGCCATCCCCCGATGGGAAAGCGTCAGCACACGGAGAAAAGCCAGCTTCAGGCGATCCGAAGCCAATCGCGGTTCCGCGATCACAGGACAGCCCGAGCCCCCGCGAACGGGCCGAACGGGACCTGTTGGAGGGCGGCGTCGAGAGCGGGGCGCAAGACTTCTACGAACCCGACCTTTGAGGGCACCACAGCAAGGGGGCACCTTGCTTGAAGGACCATAAGCCATGCTCTCGGTTGCCAATATCCGGTCCGCGTCCGGCGCAGCCAGCTACTTTGCTGCTGACAATTACTACGCAAGCGCAGACGCGGATCGCTCAGGCCAATGGGTTGGGTCAGGAGCCGATGCCCTTGGCCTTTCCGGAGCGGTCGATGCCACAGTCTTCGACAAGCTCCTCAAGGGCGAGCTTCCGGATGGCACCAGGGTTGGTCACGAAAACCAGCACCGAGCCGGCACCGATCTGACCTTTTCCCTGCCCAAGAGCTGGTCGGTCCTCGCTCTAGTCGGCGGCGACAAGCGGATCATCGAGGCCTACCGCGAGGCCGTGGTGGAAACGCTCCAGTGGGCCGAGAAGAATGCTGCAGAGACGCGTCTCGTCGAAAACGGGAAAGTGCGGACCGTGCAGACCGGCAATCTCACCGTGGCGCTGTTCCAGCACGATACCAATCGCAACCAGGAGCCCAACCTCCATTTCCATGCCGTCATCGCCAACGTCACGAAAGGTGCCGATGACAAATGGCGGACGCTGAAGAACGACCGGCTCTGGTCACTCAATACGCTTCTCAACAGCATGACGATGGCGCGCTTCCGTCTCTCGGTCGAGAAGCTCGGTTATGAAGTCTGTCCTGTCGGCAAGCACGGGAACTTCGAGGCGGCGGGCTTTTCTCGCGACCAGGTCATGGCCTTCTCCACAAGGCGGCAGGAGGTGCTGGACGCACGCCGCGGCCCGGGCCTTGAAGCGGGCAAGATCGCTGCCCTCGATACCCGCAGCGCCAAACAAGCCGTCGCCGATAGGGGCGCCCTGACGGCGGATTGGCAGGACCACGCCCGGGCAGCAGGGCTCGACCTGAAGGCCATGATTGAACGAGCACAGGGTCACTCGCATTCCTCGCAGGACGCACCCGCGGCTGGCACCAGCCTGATCGAGCGCGGCAGGGCCTGGCTCAGGGACTTTGCCGAGCGCACCAGGGGCAATCCTGCCGATCCACTGATCCCGGCTCACGTCCTTAAGCAAGACCGCAAGACCATCGCCGCAGCCCAGGCTACAGCGTCAGCGGTACGCCACCTCTCGCAGCGCGAAGCGGCCTTTCCGCGCGAGGCCCTGTTCAAATCGGCGCTGGATTTTGGTCTGCCGACAACCATTGGCGCCATTGAGCAGCGGGTCAGCTCGCTGGTCCGTTCGGGCGAACTCGTTCCAGGGTCAGGTGAACACAAGGGCTGGCTGACCTCGCGTGATGCGCTCGCGAGCGAGCATCGCATTCTCGCCGCGGTCGAAGCCGGGAGGGACGCCGTGGCCCCCGTTCTCGGGAGCAATGAGGCAGGGGCACGGGTCAAGGCCGTCGCTGCCATCAATCACGGCATCGACCTTAATGGTGGCCAAGAAGCGGCCGCCCGCCTGATCCTCAGCTCGACCCACCGGACAATCGCCATCCAAGGTGTCGCCGGTGCGGGCAAGAGCAGTGTTTTAAAGCCCGTGGCACAGATCCTCGGCGAGGAAGGCAAGGAGATCATCGGGCTCGCCGTCCAGAACACCCTGGTGCAGATGCTGGAGCGCGACACTGGTATTCGCTCGATGACTTTGGCGCGCCTGCTCAAGAGCTGGGCACCGCTGCTGGAGCATCCTGGAAATCCTGGCTTGATGGCCGAGGCGAGAGCCGCATTGGGCGACCGGGTCCTCGTTCTTGATGAGGCCTCGATGGTCTCGAACAGCGACAAGGAGCGTCTGGTCACGCTGGCCAATCTGGTTGGCGCGCGCAGGCTTGTACTTGTTGGCGATGCCCGCCAACTCGGCGCGGTCGATGCCGGCAAACCCTTTGATCTCGTCCAGAAGGCCGGTATCGCGCGCGCTGAAATGACGACCAATCTGCGCGGCCGGGATCCGCAACTGCGTCTGGCCCAGGCTGCTGCGCAAACGGGTGACGTGGAAACCGCACTTGGTCATCTCAAGAACTCGACGATCGAGACATCAGGCGACAGCGCTTTGACGGCTGCCGAGCAATGGCTCCAGCTTGCGCCGCTAGAGCGGGAGCGGACCGCGATCTACGCCTCGGGTCGGGCCTTGCGAACCGCGGTGAACGAAGCTGTTCAGCGGGGGCTTAAGGCCAACGGTGAGCTCGGCAAAACCTCGCTCGACCTGACCGTACTGTCACGGATCAATGCAACGCGTGAGGAGCTCCGATATGTCTCGGCATACCGTCCGGGCATGGTCCTCGATGTTCGGAGCCCCGAAAAACATCAGCGGCTCCCACGCGGCGAATACAAGGTCGACAGGATCGACGAGACAACGCGCGAGGTGTTCCTCGTCGATGACAAGGGTAAGGCACGAACCCTTCGGCCGAGCCGGATCCGTCCCGGTGCGAAGGACGATCGCCTTGTGCTCTTCGAGGAGAAGCGGCTGTCGATCCATGCCGGTGACCGGATCCGGTGGACCGAGAATGATCATCGCCGAGGGCTGTTTAATGCCGACCAGGCGAGGATCGAGACGGTCGAAGGCTCGCGAGTGACTGTGGTGACCTCTACGGGCCTGCGACACGAGTTGGAGCGCACCGACCCGATGCTCAGGCGGCTCGACCTCGCTTACGCGCTCAATGCCCATATGGCGCAAGGTCTGACGTCGGATCGAGGCATTGCCGTCATGGACAGCCGGGAGCGCAATCTGGCCAACCAACAGACCTTCCTCGTGACCGTGACCCGGCTGCGGGACCATCTGACCCTTGTCGTCGACAGTACCGACAAGTTCGGGAGGGCGGTTTCGCAGAATAGCGGGGAGAAGACCTCGGCGCTGGAAGTGACCGAGCGTCTGCGCGAGGCTGCAGCGAAAGGCCAGGCTGCCGGGTCACCAAGCAAGGAGGATCATTCCAAAAAGCCGCCAGAACTGGTCAAGGAGCGTACCAAGCCATTCGAAATCGGTATTTAATCTCTGCGAGGTTGAGCCTGGACCGCCGGACATTCTCCAGGCAACCTGGTGCACATTGATTTTGGCTAGGGCGGAACTGTGAAGGGCGTTTTCGAGATCAGTGGCAATTCGCGGTACGATGACGCGATCACCGAGCGGTATCACTTTCCGAGCAATTACCTTTCGGTTGCCCGAGATCTCGAGCGCGACTGGATCGTTTACCGCGAAACCCGCGTCTCTGGCGGTCGCATGGCCTACATCGCTGCTGCCTTCGTCGAGCGCATCGACGCGGACCCGAGCGATCCCAGCCACTTCTACGCGCGTGTGCGTGACTACCTCGAGTTCGATCAGCCCGTTCCGTACCGCGACGGCAGCGGCCGGTTTGCCGAGCGGTTTCTGCGCGAGATGGCACGGCCGGGCGATGCCGGGCGAAACCTGCGCGGCAAGTCGGTCCGCAAGCTGGAGAACGAGGATTTCGTGGCGATCGTCAATGCGGGCCTTGCCGAAACTCTCGATCCCGAAAACCGGATCCGGTTTGAGCTCGATGCCCCGCGCATCGATCCGGAGACCAATCTGCTTCTGCAAGATCAGTTCGCGGAGCGGCGGGTCGAGCAAATGCTCCTAAACCGCAAGATCCGTGACGCGAACTTTCGCAACCATGTTCTCGATGCGTACGAGAACACCTGCGCCGTCACCGGGCTCAGGATCGTCAATGGCGGCGGCAAGGCAGAAGCCCAGGCGGCCCACATCTGGTCGGTTGCCGATGGCGGTCCTGACATCGTCCAGAACGGGGTCGCCTTGTCAGCGACAGCCCATTGGCTGTTTGACCGTCACCTCATCACCTTCGACGACAACCTCTGCCTGCTCGTGTCACACAACAAGGTGCCGTCCGAGCTTCTGCAGCTGTTTCCGCCGGCCGGTCAGCAAATCCGGTTGCCGCGTGATCGATCACTGCATCCAAGGGCAGACTTCGTGGCCCGCCACCGAGAGCGATTTGCAGGGATCTGATCGCGGCAGATCAGACAGAACGACCGAACCAGATGACCCGACCGACCACATGGATCGACGCGCGCTCAACGTCGGTCCAGGTCGGGTAGGCGGCATTGTCGCTTGAGATGGTGATCTGCCGTCCGCCTGGTTGGATCGTCACACGTTTCACCACGAGCGCATCGTCGACACGCAGCACGTAGATTCCGTCGCGCAGGCGCGAGCCCTGATCCGATGCGTCGACCAGGACCTCATCGCCGTCCCGCAGCGTCGGTTCCATCGACTCCCCATGGACGTGGATGATTGACAGGCTGGGCCCTTTCGCCCGGGTCAACTTCCCCAGCCACCGCTCATCGAAACCGAACCGGGTATGGGCCGTCTCGCTTTCCGCGATCGCACCAAAACCGGCCGAGGCATCGACGTTCAGAATTGGCACTTCAACCAGGCCATCACGCACAGGAAGCGCCGGCCCACCGAGCACCTGCTCATCGACCCCGAAGAACTGGGCAAGGATACGCCGGTCCTCATCGTCCAGCTTGCGCGGTGAGCCGCGCTTGATGAATTGCTGGATATAAGCGGGGTTGCGATTGAGCAGCCGCGACACCGCGGAATAACCCACGTTTCTCTGCCGGATCAGGCGATCCAGCTCTTCCCTGACATTCTCCATCTGCGTCGCCTTTCAAGGGGCGGTCCAGGAGAGGTGTAGGAATTCATCCTAGACTCGATGGAGTCTTCCTAATAAGAACATAACAAGAACACAAGCCAAATTTGATTCGAGGTAGGCCATGAAGCTGCTGGAGCGCATCGAGCGTCATCTCAAAGAGACCCACATGTCGGCTACCCGCTTCGGGCGAAGGGCAGTGGGAGATCCGCGCTTTGTTCTGGACTTGCGGCTGGGGCGGCGGCCAAGGCGGCGGACGCTGGAGAAGGTCGAAGCCTACCTAGCCTCGTCATCGCATAGCCGCCAAACACATCAGTAATTTACAGAATTCTCATGTCCCTAATGGAACCAGTCTTGGCGGCAGCGGGCGTGTTCGATACCGTTCGAGCTGTTCGGGGATCTCCTGTTTGAATGCTATGGGCAGACCTGTCTGCTTCCCGGCATAGAAGCAGAGATCGTCGATTTTGCCGAGGTTCAGGGGGATTGCGTGGAAATTACCGAATGGCTGGGTCATGGTCTGATCTTCTTCTTTACCAAGATTCCGCTCATCGGCGATGCGATGGCTGCCTTCCTGGCCGTCGTATTAGTTGGAACGGCCTTCGCCATATCTTCCCGCTACAAGCGCGATTTCCATGAGCCGCTTGCAAAAGCGATCGAAGCACGGGTTCGACTCCTCGATGATGTGACTGGTGGCAGCACGGCGGACATCGATTCAGCGCGGCTTGCCTTCGCCCGTCGGTTCAATGAAATCGATGAGCAGATGATGGAGGTTGGGCACCCCGAGGTGCTCCCACTGCGCCGCACCTGGGAAGAGTTTCGCGAAACGATCGTCGATCCGTCCGCAGATGTTCTCCAGAATTCGGCCCGCCCTGAGCACTTCTTCGTAAATCTCGGAGACAGTCATCGCGGGCTCAACTGGTTTGCGAACATCTTTATCGCAATCGGTCTGTTGATCACCTTCCTTGGCATCATTGCTGCCCTGTCGACCCTGGATTTCAGCGGTGGGGTCGATGCGATGCAGGAGCGCCTCAATGAACTGATGAAGGTCGCCGGCGCAAAGTTTTGGGCCTCAGTGGGCGGTATCGTGGCGTCGATCGTCCTGCGTTCTTACGATTACCGGTTCGGCAAGCGGATCAATGACGGCCTCTCCATGCTCTGCGACAAGCTTGAGCATGGCATGGCCTATCTCCCACCGCAGCGCATTGCGAGCGATCAGCTGGAGCAGCTGAAGGAACAGACCCCCGCCCTCCGTACCTTCTCCGAGCAGTTGGCTGCTGCGCTCGATGGCGCTCTCGAAAAGCAGATGGCTCCGATGATCACCCATCTGGGGTCTATCCAGCAAGGCATCGACAAAATCAGTGGCGGCGGCGGCGAAGCTGTCCGTGATGCCATCGCTTCGAGCGCGGGCGCCGAGATGGCGGGCCTTGCTGAGGCCATCGGGGCAATGACCGTGTCGATGGCCACGATGTCGCAGCGACTTGAGAAACAGACAGGAGAAGCGGACCGGCAGATCGAAGAGGCAGTGCGCCGGTTCGGCCAAGCGTCAGAAGAGATGCGCACTGCCTTTGGCGACCTTAATCGCAACTTCGGCGTGATCGCCGACCGCATGCGCGAGGAAAATGAGCAAGCGAGCACACTTGCGCGCCAGAGAATGGATGAACTGCTCACCAGCCTCGGCTCGACCCTGGACGATATGAAAGCTGGCTTGGCCGCGGCGGCCACGCAGCTCGGGGAAGCCTCGACCAGCGCCGCAAATGACGCTGCACGGATCGGCCAGGAAGCGATGGAGAAGTCCTTCTCGGAATTCGTGGAGCGCTTCAACGGAGCGGGCACTCCGCTTGTTGCCAGCATGAAGGACGCCGGCGACGCGATCTCGGTTTCGGCTGATCGGCTATCTTCGGCTCAGACCGCTATTGGCGACCACGCTCGCGCTATCGAGCAGGTCGCAGCCCGTTCGAGCGATCTGGCCACAGCATTCGGTACAGTTGCCAACGACGTCGAAGCTGCCGCTGCTCCTGTCCGTCAGTCTGCCCTGTCGATCGCCGAAGCTGTCAAATCGGTTGAGGCCGTCGTCGTCAAAAACGCGCAGTCTTCTGAAAACGCCCGAGAAGAGATGCGCGAGCTCGCTGTATCGTTGAACCAAACCGCATCAGCAGCCTCGTCAGCCTGGTCTGAATATCGGGCGCGCTTTGAGGAAGTCGATCGTTCACTTGGAGCAGCGCTCGAGAAGATCACCGACGCGGCAGGCAGCCACGCCACAAACCTCAACGAACGTGTTGGTCAAATCGACCGCGCATTGGGCGAAGGTGTCGCCCAGCTTGCAGGTGCGCTTGAGCCACTGACCACGCTGCGTGACACTGTTGAAGAACTGGCCGGAATTCTCGCGAACCAAAATCGGGAAGCTGCTGAATAATGGAAGGCGCCGTTCGCAGGAGGCCCCCTGAAGAAGGCGAAAGCTACTTCATGTCCATGACGGACATGATGGTTGGCCTGCTTCTCATTTTCATCATCCTACTGGCCTACTTCGCATTAAATCTGCAGTCGAAAACCGAGGAGCTGACCGGCGCCAACCGAACCCGGGCAGAGATCCTCAACGACCTGCAGCAGTCTTTGAAGGACAAGGGCCTGCAGGTCGAAATTGACACGAAGACGGGCGTTCTACGCCTGCCTGATGACGTGCTGTTCGACAAAGGGCGCTGGGAGCTGAACGACAGAGGCCAAGCCGCGATCAACAAGGTTGCCAGCGCGATGGTCGAGGTTCTTCCCTGTTACACGACGTCAAACCTCTGCAAAGCGGAGCGCTCAAAGCACATGATCGACGCCGTCTTTGTAGAGGGGCATACCGATTCCGACGCGATGTACGGTGGGATGAACAACTATGGCCTTTCGGTTCGAAGAGCCGAAACGACGTTCACCATGCTTCAGCTCAATCAACCGGCCTTGCGGGGGTTTCTCAACAAGCCAGCAGGTCAGCCAGGTTCTGCGCCGATCCTGGGCCTGAGCGGCTACGGTCCGGATCGCCCTATCGCGCAAGGTGATAGCGAGGCGGCGAAGAAGCGTAATCGACGGATCGACTTGCGGTTCTTGATGACCACACCCAGCGCCGGTTTGGACAAGGACATCTTGAGGCAGGAGCAATGAGCTTCCTGCGCGCGGCAATCGATCGGATGGACGCCCTGGCGTCTGCCGGGCTCGCCAAGCCTCCGACAACGCAACCTGAACTGCAGCGGCAACTCGCCAAGCTTGATGCGAGTCTCGGTGAGGCGGAGCCAGTTGCCGAGTTGAAACCCTTCTTGCGCAGTGCGGCTGAAAACGGAGCCGGGGCGCTGCCGCGCTTTCAACTCAACCGGGTTCTGCGTGGGGCATGGTGCGATCCAGAATTCGATGACCTCGGATCGGCTGCTCTCGACCGCGCGGTCGAAGAGCAGCGGCGCAGTTCCGACCAAGCCATGATCGATGGCTACCTCACCTATTTTCCGGTCGACCGGCCTATTATGGGCAAGCTTGCCGATGCTGCCTCAAGTGCTGCCCAGCGGCACGAGTGGGCATGGCGAGAGAGGGCCCGACAATGGGAGCTATTTGCGCCAACCCAAGGCCCGGCACGGGTGGCGTTCGAGTTGATCCAGCGCGATGACGATCAAATCTTTCAGCTCATCAGGGAAACCGGGCTAGGAACAAACCTGGCGGCGAGCGGCTTCGGTCAAGCAACCTTCGCCAGGTTATGCGTTGCGACGGCAGAGCTCCCGCCGAGAAAGGCGGTCTCGGCGCAGCGCAGCTTGCTGAGGCTCTTTGATCAAGAGGCACTCGCCGGACAGATCGAGCTGGTCGTGCGGGCTTTGCTCGAACCTTGGGTCAGCGAGAAGCCCGAACCTGAGCATCGCAAGGCGATTTCCGAGTTTCTCCTCGACCAGGTTGGTGATCCGCGTCTTCAGCGGCCCCGCTGGGATAGGATCGTCCGTTCGCTGGCAGAGACCATTGGTGAAGAGCGCGCGCTCACGGTCACACAAGTCTTCAAGCGGTGGCTCACCGAAGTCGCGATGCGGGAATTCTTCCGGGCTATCGCCAAGACTACCGATCGGCCCGATCAATGGGCACAGCGTGAGAAGTTCTGGATGGCCTATCTGGACGAAGGCCTCGTCAGTGATGCGTGGCCTGCCTTGGGCGTCCGGGCTCGGAACCAGATCGAGTACCTGATCCGACAAAGCGGGGAACGCCCGGAATATGGGATCATTCGAGGCGGCCCTGCCTCATCGTCCTCGATCATCATGCAGATCGGTGACTTGAGGATTTCCGAGTGGAGCGACAATGGCTCATGCCGGTTTTGGAGCGATAGCGATCCAAATGCTCCGAAGCTCTATGCCAAGATCTACGACGGTGCCAAACTGCGGACCACGGCAGGTCGGTCTGACTTCGAGTATGAATCTCACGTTCCAGCAAGCCCGGGTTGGGAAGGCAAATTTGCCGGGATAATTCATCGCCGGACATCAATCTTGCACCCCCGGTTCGGCAAAGGCCGTGGTCGTAATTGGAACGATCGATGGTAAGCACGAAATTCATTGCAACTCAGCAGAGCGATGGCAGTGAAACTATCACGCTTTTGCGTGAGCGACCGGGCGGGCTTTTCAAACGGGCCTCAAGCGAAACGGTGCCAGTCGCGGAGTGGCCCAAGATCGCTCCCGAAGCAGGGCAAGCGGCCTTGGCGCTCGCACGCTCGTTTGATCAGGAAGGGCAAATTCTTGAAGAGGACGGAGGGGTTATCCTCCCCCCTCACATTGCCGCCCAATTGGACGAGGCCGACGCCTTTGCTCTCGGCTTGCCACCAGCCACGCCCCTGACACTTCAATTGAATTCGAGCGGATCGCTCGCCGAAGGATCCATCACGGTCAATCCGAAGTGGGTTCGTCGCGGCGGCGTCCCTGTTCGCGCTGATATTGTAGGTGCTCGTGTCAGAGAGGGTGGGCGCGTCAGCCGCATTCCCGAGCCGGTGTTTTCCGTCTTCCGAGCTGCGCAAGCCGTAAAGGCAGCAAGTGAGCCCGACGAACGAAGAGCAGCCTTTGCAGAGCTTCGCGAACTGCTGGGTGATAAGCTGGGCGCGGGAATAGAAGCCGACGGATTTCTGGAACGCATCCGCATAGCCTACGCTGCGAACTTCTCATTGAGTGCAAAGACCGATCACGGCCGCTTCGACTTTGACCCGGTTCTCTTCTCAAGACACGTCGGCGAGACCTCCGACGGCGATCTCATCGATGAGCATGAAGCATCTCTGCTGACCCCGCAGGATACCGCGCACTTCCAGCGCAGGTTTCGGAGCCAGGAAGGGGGACGGCGGAGTTATCTCCTTTCCGATGGAACGCTACTTTTCCTCGACCCCCTGCTGGGTAAAGCCCTCGATATTGTTCGTGCCAAGCAGGGCGGTAGCTCGCAGGAAAAGCGGGAATTCCTGCGCTCTCCCCAGCGGGTTTTGCGCGAAGAGCTGAAACTCGATGCAACCGGCGATGACGCAGCGGCCGACCGCCTCTTCATTGAGACGCAGCAGTTCTCCGAGCGCGTCAGCGGGATCGAAGTCTGGCAAAAGCCGGTCCTTCCCTGGATCAAGCCGAAGCCCAACAGCTGGCTGCCCGAAAGCTTCGGCCTGCGGATTGGTGATCCGCCGGATGCGCGACACGTCCCCTTGGCTCCCGGTGAAGCTGAGGTTCTCGCTGGCGACCTTGAGACTGCCATCAAAGCGGGACACGAAACCGTCGCCTGGCGCGACGAGAGCATCCCGGCCACCACGGCTACGCTTCAGGCAACGCGCGGAATTGCCGATCTTGAGAGACAAATCGCAGCGGAGACAGGAGACCAATCGCGATCTGAGGATGAGCGTGAACCGGTCGAGATCTTCTTTCTGCAGGTCGGTGAGAATTTCGAGCAACTCGACTATGCGCGTCTGCCTAGGCCTACGTCGGCGCCAGAGCCATTTGAGGTGCCAGCTCTTCCCCAAGGCCTGAAGTCCGAGCCAAAACCGCACCAACGCGATGCATTTGCGTGGCTGACTGAAGCTTGGGGGCGCAGATTGCCGGGCGTCCTGCTCGCCGACGATATGGGTCTGGGAAAGACATTCCAGGCACTCATGTTCCTGCTCTGGTTGCGGACCAACTCGGCTCACCCCAAGCCAGTGCTGATCGTTGCGCCAACAGGTCTGCTCAAGAACTGGCAAGCTGAACTCGCGCAGCATGTCGAGACGGGCCTCATGGGTCCAGTGATTGAAGCCTTCGGGACAAATTTGCGCAGCTTTCGGCTGGAAGCTGGAAGCGATATCCGCGGCGGTACTTCACGGCTCGATTCCGGCGAATGGGAAGACGCAGGGATCGTCCTCACGACTTACGAAACGATGCGCGACTATCATATGAGCTTCGCGCGCATCCCATTTGATGCGATCGTATACGACGAAATTCAGAAGCTTAAGAACCCGGCCAGCCAAATGACCCGGGCAGCCAAGGCGCTTAATGGCCGTCTGCAAATTGCCATGACCGGCACACCAATCGAAAACCGACTTCAGGATCTTTGGTCGATTGCCGATACGGTCTACCCCGGGTTCCTCGGATCGAGCCGGGAGTTCGAAAGCAGCTACCCAGCGAACGATTTGGAGGGCCTTGAAGACCTTCAGCGGCGATTGGTCGAGCGTGATGACGAGCTGCCTCCGTTCATGCTCAGGCGCATGAAGGACGAGATCCTCACCGGCCTGCCGGAAAAAACGGCGCGCAAATACGCGATGGAAATGCCGCCCGCCCAAGCGCAGGCCTATGACATGGTACTCGCCAGAGCTCGTGCGCTGCGCGAAAGCGGCGAGCAAGGCGCGATGCTCAAAGTGCTGCACATGCTGCGCGGGACATCGCTCCACCCGTCGGCGCCGCGAGGCGTTACTGACATAGACGCCTACGTTGCCCAGTCGGCGCGCCTGAAGAAGACCTTTGAGATTCTCGCGGAGGTTAAGCAGCGCGGCGAGAAGGCGCTACTGTTTTGCGAAGATCTCGAGATGCAGGCGTTTTTGGCCATGGCCATCCAGGAGCGCTTTGACCTCAGGCACAGGCCGATGTGCATCAGCGGCAAGGTGGCTGGACATAAGCGCCAGGAGATGGTGAACGCGTTCCAGAGCTCGCCATCTGCCTTTGACGTCCTCATCCTGTCTCCCAAGGCAGGGGGCGTGGGTCTCACGATTACCGCCGCAAATAACGTGATCCACCTCTCACGCTGGTGGAACCCAGCTGTCGAGGATCAGGCTACCGACCGCGCCTACCGGATCGGCCAGACACGCCCGGTCACGATCCACATTCCGATGGCCATCCATCCGGATGAAGCGATTGGTCCGTCGAGCTTCGATCAGCGCCTCGACGCCCTCATGGAGCGCAAGCGCTCATTGAGTCGCGGTCTGCTTATGCCGCCCGAGAGCGAGCGGGATGTCGAGGACTTGCTTGCCGACGTGCTCGATGGGAAGCGGGCCGAGCAGCAGGATCAATCTGTTACAGCCCCTGAAACGGAACCCCAATCCCCCCAGGAGCGGAGCAGTTACAACATTGAGCCACCCGCTCCGACAGAGCCGCAGGTCAGTCATGAACGGCTCAATGTCTCAGCGAGCGAAACCTTGCCGCCCGCCCCTGAGGACGTGAAAACTCCCAGTCCGACAGAGGCCGAAAGCACACGATCAAAGGGCAAACCTGAGGAGATCGCGTCAGCGCAGTTGAATAAACCGTCAGTTCGGCGCCCGATTCTCTCGGTACGAACACCCGTTGAAGCGGCAGAAGCACGGGCTTCCTACGTCCAGCGCGTCGTCTTCGAACAACATGGTCCGCGGGACTGGACCATCTTTGAGCAATATGCCCGCGATGCAAATATCGCATTGCTTGAAATCCAGGACCCCTACTGCTGCGCTGATGGTCAAGCGCGGGGGCGGCTCGTCAATTTCATCAGTCGTTTTGGTCAGCTCGCTTCTCAAATCGCAGCTGTCCATGTTGTGGCCTTTGATGCGGACTCGGTCCAAACGCGGGAACCCGAAAGCACGAACGATCAGCGAAGAGATCTTGAAGAGCGGTGGAACCGCATGCTGGCCTCGGTGCAGTTGCACCTGGCGCAAAAGTCGCGCCGATCTGTCGGCGACCTGCACGATCGGTTCGTGAAAGCCCGGCTCGCCAACGGAGACTCAGTCATCTGGGATTTGGGTCGAGGTATCGACGGGATCATGAGCGCCCGCTGGTCCTGCGTAGTCAATGCTTTCTACGATAGAGCTTCGCCGAATTCGTCCCTGATGCACTGAAAGTATCGACCGCCATCATTGATTATAAACTAATGTTCATTGATGGTTAGCCTGCGGTTGGGAACGCCTGTTACCCAAAAGCAATGCAGTTAAAGGGGAGGCCAATCAGCAATGCAGGAACGCGATTTCAAGGCTGAAATCGAAGCTGAGCGCAACGATCCCGCACAGCTGCGCAAGATTGCCGACGAAATTCAGGCGGCAGGTGGTTCGCGTCTTCTCGTGATCCGGGCGATCCAGCGTGCCAGGGCTGCAGACACGGGTCCTCATCCACTTGGCAAAGCAAGCGCCGAACTGGGCTTGCCTCGGCCAACCGGTCTGCCGCTTTACCGCTACAAGCTTGCGCCCGGAATGTTTGAGCGCATGGGAAAGAAGCTATCGTCGGGCCTCCCCTCTGATTGGCAACGGCCCTCACTTGCACCAGCCTTTGTTCTCTGGGCCGCGGATTGGTTTCGGCGATCCTATCAGGGCGGCGTCCAACGTTGGGCTGACATCGAGAAGGTACTAGGACTGCGGCTTTCGCAAGGCGAATGGCGAGATCTGGCCGACCAGGGGTTTCGCGCCTGGGGTATCGAACCGTTGATTACTGCTCACGGGAATCAGCGGCTGTCCAACCTGGCGCGTCAGGGCGGATTTCCAGCCGCTGCAATGGCGAGCGGCGCAAGCTGGCCAAGAAAGTTTTTGGAACGGGCTGTTGGCGAGCTTTTGGGCGCTGACGTACAGGACATCGCCGCCGCAGTCGCCATCTGCGAGCGGAACGAATACCTGCTGCCGACGATCTGGCGCAGCCAGGAAATGTACGCGATCTGCGGCGAGCTGGCGCTCAAGATTGTCGAATTGCGTGCATTCGTTGACAAGGAAGTGCCGGCTGATGGCCGTCCTTACTCGGCGCGGCTGGACCAGGCCTACGAGGATTGGCGCGATGAATTGCCAATGACCCTGGATGGGGCGGCGGCGGGTTTGATCGATACGCTGCTGGAAGCAAAAAAGCTCTCTAGCAGCGGTAGCATTCGCGTTGGCCGGATGATGTCTCGGCACGGCGAAGATTGGCGTGAGTGCCTCGACTTCCACCTCGATGGACGGTGGGACGACAAGGACCAGGTGCTTTCACCCAGCGATCACATACGCGTGTTCCTCCAGCCTTCCGATGGATTGGCGGACCGAATTTCCGGCAGACTTGCCTATCTTGAGCACGAGGACGCGAACCGCTGGATCGCAAGACCGATGCGAAGTGAGGCGGCAATCGAGTTTCCATTCGACCTACCGGTTACGGCCGAATTTCACGCACGCGGAGATCGGCTTGCACGCGGTTTTATGCTGCCTGGCGGTAAGCCCGTGAGCGGCGGGCTGCGTGTCTTCGAACCGCGCGGCACAGATGCCCAGCGCACAACCTTTGCTCTCATCGGCCAAGGCTCCGGCGCTTACAAAGCGGAGCCTGTTTTTATCGATGTTCCCGAGGACTGGTCAGTTCGAGGAAAAGACGACAACGCCGAGATTGAGCCCGAAGATTTTGCCTTCGCTCCCGGGCGCAGTCTTTACCGGTGCGCGGGCTCAATCATAGCTCAGAAGAGCAACGGCGACAGTTTCCTTGTGCGAACCGGACAGAGTGCGGACCGCAAAGACCGCCTCTCGATCGTGGCCAATGCCATTGCCGGAGTACAGGCACCGGATGGCGAACAGCTGTTCAAGCACCCGCTCCATGCGCAGGTGTCAGATGGTCTTTCACACCGGGTCGCATCTCGGGGAGAGGTACGCTGGCGGATTGCAGGCCAACGCAGCTGGTCGGAAGACCTGGCCGCTGCGGGACCCGGGTTGTGCGAATTCGCTTGGCTCGATGGTGCAACAGGTCATGTGCGCGATCGGCAGACTGCGTTCGTTCTGCCCGCTGACTTTGAGCTGACGCAGCGAAGCAACGGGACTCATTCGGAGATCGAGCTGAGCGGTTGGGACGGGGCAGCTGTACTTGGCGACGAAGCACCGAGTTCGAAGCACAGCTGGCGGATACGGATTGATCCTCCTCGCCGGGCCGTGTTGACCTTACGCTTGGCCGCCGCGCAAACTCCTGCGTTCGATCTGAAGGTTCCGCTCCAATCGAAGGAATGGCTCACAACCTGGGACGGAGACCTCCTCCCGCGCGACGCAGTTCTTGGCCTGGCCGATCTTCGTGACACGGTGGCCCGCGTCCCCTCGACTTCGATCCTGATGGGGGAAGTTGCCCATAATGCTGACGCAGCATTGGACGCCAACTGGCGAATTGATGGGGAGCTTGGCCTGTCCGCATTGCGAACGGACATTGCAGCTCTCATGCGCCCCCTTGGCATCGACGCTCAGGTCAGGCTCGATTTCCACAACGGGAGCAATGACAACTGGTATGTAACGGAGTTTGGTAACAGCCTAGAGTGGGAGCCAAATGGAGGCTTGCGCCCAAAAACCGCTATAGTCGGTGAGGATGTGAGGGTGTGTGGACGCTCACTTGGGGCTCCCGAGAAAGAGCTCGAATTTGGCAGTTACGACGGCCTGCAAAGTGGCCTTGGTGGCCAACTTATTCACTTGCCGCGTCTCAAAGGTGATTGGCTCGTCTATCTTCGTGAGGGCTCCCGCGTCCTCACTCGACCCAAATTTGTCTCAGGTGACCCTGATCCCGAAGTTCCGCAGCACCGGCTCGGCCGGGCCATGGCCCAGCCATTCCTTAAGGCGCAAGAGGACCTGCAGTCCCTCGTTACCGAAATAGCGCAAGATCCGACGACCGCAGAGGCCAGTCAGACGATCCAGGTCGTCATGAAACTGGCCTTGTCGCTAAACGGCCTCCCACCGCAGACATTCGAGATCTTCAGCAAATTGGTTCACGCCGGTGCCCTTGCTCCCCTGCTACTGTACCGCTGTGAAGAAGAGCACCTGTCGACCATTCTCGAGTTGTTCGACGGGCTTTGCTCGAGCTGGATGCTCTTGCCACACGCCGCATGGGATGCAGCTTTCCAGGCCCAAGGGCACTATCTCGTTACCCGGTTGGATGATCCCCAGTGGGCATTGACCAGGCTCACTGAGCGCCAGAATGAAATCGCTGCGCGCGCTCCCCAGCTAGCTCCTCTGATTTGCCGTGATTATTCGCCATCGACCTGGGAGGAAGTGCGCAGTCACTTCACCGACCACACGAGCGAGGGCATCAGCACAGATGCCGGTGGCTTCAATCCGTTCCGCCCCGCTTTCCGCGAGCTGCTCCCGAAGGAAAATTTTCTCGAATCCCTAATGCGCGTCTTCGACGCCCCGTTTGTCGCAGCCTTGGCTGCTATGGGGCGGATCACGCTCGACAAGGTACAGATTCTAACGGTGAAAGACGTCGAGCGACGTCATCCCACATACTTCGCCAAGGCCTATGGCTACGCCCTTACGGAGCTCAAGAATGACCGCTGATGATGTGTCCCAGCCTACCCGTCTGTCGCCGATGGATGTCCATCGGCGCTTGCAGGCTGGCCTCGCAGAAGCGGTCGTGTCACGTGCTGGCATCAGGCATGAGGGCCTGAACGCCTTTCTCCGGCAGAACCTCGCCGGCACGGATCCTTCCAAGGGTGCCTTGCTGTCAGAACAGCTCTTTCAGGCAGCACCCGGCTATGTTTCGTCGGGCAAGCGCCCTGACGAACTCACTTCACTACTTCATCCGCGCACGATCGACGCAATCACGAAAACGCCCGATGCGGAGTTGCGGTTCGATTATCCTGCCTACGCCCACCAGCTGAGGACCTGGGAGCTTCTGCGCAATGCAGATCCGCAATCTGTGTTGGTCTCCAGTGGGACCGGTTCTGGCAAAACCGAGTGCTTCCTCGTTCCGCTGCTTGATGATCTGGTCCGCGCATCTGAAGCAGAAGGTCAGCTGACCGGTGTGCGAGCCCTCATGCTGTATCCGCTCAATGCCCTGATCGCGAGCCAGGAGAAGCGTCTAACGGCCTGGACCAGACCGCTCACCGGTGATGTCCGCTTCGCCCTCTACAACGGGCTGATGGGAACGGCGCGGAAATCAAACCGCGACAAGGCCGAGCACGATGTCCCGCATCAGGTTCTTTACCGCGAAACGCTCCGCGCGAACCCGCCACCCATCCTCGTCACAAACCAGACGATGCTGGAATACATGACGATCCGGCGTGAGGACCGTAAGATACTCGATGCGTCCAGGGGCAAGCTGCGCTGGATCGTGATCGACGAAGCGCATAGCTACATCGGTTCAGCCGCTGCGGAGCTGTCGTTGCTGCTTCGGCGCGTCATGAATGCGTTCGATGTGACGCCCGATCAGGTCCGATTTGTAGCGACCTCGGCCACCATAGGATCGGCAGATGACGCGGAGGCAGTCGCTTCACTGCAGCGCTTCCTCTCCGATATCGCTGGCGTCCCGCTTGAGCGCACGCATGTCGTAATTGGCAAGCCGCAACCGGTGGATCTTTCGAAGGTCCTGACTGCATCCGACGATCCGGCGGCCCGCGTGGTGGCCGAGATGCTCGAAAAGAAGCCGCAGACCATTTCATCTCTGTCATCCGTGACGACGTCACCAGAGAGGATCCTGCTCGACCTGTCTGCGCACAATGCCAAAGAGATCAGGCCGGTGCTGCCGATGCGCGCGCACAGCTTCACACGAGCCATTCCTGGCCTGTGGACCTGCATTAATGCGGGCTGCACCGGGGGCGCACGGCCGGACGGCTGGCCATTCGGCCCAGTCCTGTTTGACCAGAAGGACAGTTGCCCACACTGCCAGTCGCTGGTGTTCGAGATCCAGAGCTGCCCGGATTGTGGCGAGCCGTTCCTGCCTGCGGACGATCTGGGGGACAGGGTCTTGCCGCGGCGCAGCGATCAAGACACCGATGAGTTTCGCGAAAATAGTTACCGCGATCGGGACCATGACGAAGACGACGAGGAAGAGCGGCAACCGGACGGCATCGGGCATCCGCGCCTGATCGCTATCAACGCGCAATCCCAGTCGACGCCTGTTGGATTTGACGTCGTCAGCGGCGAATTGACCGACGACACGAGCCAATTCTCGCTGACGCAGTTGAACGAGGGGCGTTGCCCGGCTTGCCTCAGCAACAAGCGCCATGGACGGCCCGCGATGCTGTCATTCCGTTTCGGCACGCCGTTCCTGACCCAGAATGCGGCGCCCATCCTCCTGGAGGGGGTGTCACCGCACCAGGCAGAGCATGCCTTGCCTTTCGATGGTCGTCAGCTGATCAGCTTCTCCGATAGCCGACAGGGCACGGCGCGGTTTGCCGCCAATATCGAGACCAATGGCGAGCGCGGATTTGTACGCGGGTTCATCTACCATGCGGTGCAGAAGGCGGCGCAAGGCAGCGACCTGCCCGAAGAGAAACGACAGGAGCTAATCCAGAAGCGCGCCAAGCTCGCGAGCTTGGTCGATGAAATGCCATCGTTCAAAGACGACATCGCAAAGATCGATGCCGAACTAAACGGTGGCAGCGCAGCCGGCATTCCGTGGAAGGACCTGATATCGGCTCTGGCCTCCGAGCCGACCATCGGCATGATGGCCAAGGTCTGGGACCTTGATCGCAGCGAGCGCTATTATGACAATCGCGAAGCTCTCGCGCGCTTCATGATGCTGCGTGAACTCGCTCGCAGACCGCGCAACGCCAACGCCATGGAAACACTGGGCCTTGCGCGCTTGCGATTCCCCGACATCGAGCGGATCGGCAAAGAAAAGCTGCCCGAGGCCGTTGCGGCAAAAGGTTACTCAATCGAGGACTGGCGGGACTTTCAGTATTTCATGGTTGACTATCTCCGGAGCTATTTTGCGTTGGACGTAGATGACGGCGACGCCCGTTGGATGCCCGGGCGGGCGCGTCCCCGGAATGTCATCGGACCTGATCAACCTCCCGGTTCCAAGAGGGATATCCTCTGGCCATCAGTTAACACGAAAGGTGGGCAACCGACTGCTGTCCTCCTCCTTGCTACCGCCTTGGGGTTGGATATCTCGGAGCCGCGCGATCGCCACGAAATCAATCAACTCCTTCGCACAGCGTGGGAACACATGGCGCCGCTTCTCTCCGGTGTCGGCGGCACATTCAGTTTGCGCCTGGAGAAGGCCGCAGAGATCGAGGCCGTGACGAAAGCCTGGCAATGCCCGCTGACGCGGCGGGTGTTGCCCCGGCTCGTGTTCGGTCGCTCACCAAACCTTGTCACGACGGGAACCGGAAGGTTCGATGGCAAGATGGTGGCCGAAGTTGAATTCCCGAAGCTGCCGCATACCCGCCCACTCAATTCCGAAGCAAAGCAAAGGCTAGCCGACTGGCTCGCAGACAACGAGTTGGTGAGCTCTCTTCGCAACCAGCGTCTATGGACCGATATTCACGACCAAGCGGCGAGAGCGACTCCCTATCTGCGCGCAGAAGAACATAGCGCGCAGCAGCCGCCGCACCGGCTGCGCGATTTCGAGGAGCAGTTTAAGCAAGGCGACATCAACCTCCTGGCCTGTTCGACAACGATGGAAATGGGCGTCGATATTGGCTCGATTGAGGCGGTCCTGATGACCAATGTTCCGCCCTCGATTGCCAACTACAACCAGCGCGCCGGTCGAGCGGGTCGACGGGGCCAAGGGTTTTCGGCGAGCCTGACGATTGCACGCAACACCCCGCTCGATCTGGAAACCTTCGCCGATCCTGCGAGCTACCTCGGACGCAAGCTCGCTTCTCCCCGCGTGTCTCTGGATTCCGACCGTATCGCCCAGCGCCACGCGAACGCCTATCTGCTCGCCCAATGGTTCCGGGAGGTGGACGGTGAGTTCGCGCGGACCAAGACGGGCGATTTCTTCGGCTGCAGGGCTGATCTTCGCCCCTTCGAAGGGCTGCCGCCCGTAGGGGCCTTCTGTGAATGGGTCCGACTGCCGGCTACCGCTGCGACGACGGACGCTGGCCTTGGACGCTTGCTGAAGGGCACGGGTCTCGAATTCGACACTGAGATTCGAGAGCACACGGCCGTGATGTTCGAGCAGGAAACTGCAAACTTCCAACGGACCTGGCAGCGGCTGAAGGAAGATGCCGATGCGCTTGATGGGCCAGCAAAGAAGGCAATCGAGTTCCAGGCTCGGCGCTTGTGCAAGGAGTTCCTGCTCAAAGAGCTGGCCAACCGCTCCCTGATCCCGGGAAGCGGGTTCCCTACAGCCGTTGTCCCGTTCGATACCCTGTGTGCAGAAACTCAGAAAGCGCAGGAGCGTCTTCGCTCCGACGAGGAGGGAACCCGGGATCGGCGCTATGAGTGCCCGACCCGCAATGCTGACATTGCCATTCGAGAATATGCTCCGGGGGCTGAGGTTGTGGTCGATGGACTCGTCTGGAAGTCGGCCGGCGTGACTCTCAATTGGTTGAGCCCGATTGATAGCGGGCAGCGCGAGCCACAGAACTTACGCTGGGCCTGGTGGTGCGATCAATGCGGCGGGGCAGGTTCCGATCACCAGATGCCCGAGCGCTGCAATCATTGCGGCGATCCGCACGTCAAGACGGAGCAATTCCTCGAACCGGCCGGCTTCAGGGTCGACTGGAACGCGCAGCCCCATGCGGACACCGATCAAGCTGTTTACATCGAACCCAAGTCACCAAAGGTCAGCGTGGGAGACGCCTTGTGGCAACCCTTGCTGCAGCCAACCAGCGGTCGCATCCGTGCTTCGCACGATGGCTACATCTACCACCATTCGCGCGGCCCTAACGACAAGGGTTACGAGATTTGCCTCGAGTGCGGACGAGCAGGGGAAGCCGGCACTGACGCGCTTAAGGATCACTGGCCGCTTACGCCACGCGACAAGAAGGCGATTGATCGTTGTCCGGGGAACGATCAAGGGTACGCGATCACGCGTGCCCTGGCATTGGGGCACGAGGTTCTGACCGACGTGGTCGAAGTCCAGTTGCCGGGGCTCGAAAGCGACGGCGCAGCCTGGGCACTCGGCGCCGCTCTGCGTGAAAGTCTCGCCCGCTGGCTTGGCATCGAGCCACGCGAGCTGGGAATTTCAGTTGCGGCAAGGGATGGCCGGTTGGGCCGCAAGACGCCTTCGGTTTACCTGTTTGACGAAGCCTCTGGCGGCGCCGGGTATGCGCCGAGGTTGCTCGACGACATTTATCATGTGTTTGAACGGGCCTCTCATGTTCTCGACTGCCCCAAGGAATGCGAAATGGGGTGCTCGGCCTGTGTGCTGGCGCCAGATCTCTACAAACAGCAAGGGCGCCTGGACCGCAACGCGGCGTTGATCGCTGTCCGTGCCTTCCTTGAGACGAATGCCGAGTTGCCTGAGGAGGATCGGGCCGTTGCGGATGCGAAGGCTGTCAACGATGCAGCAAACACAATTCTGCTGCGCGCCCGTAGCGGGGATAGCGTAACAGTATTCCTGCCCGACGCATTCGACCTTGCCGAACTATCCTCGATCAAGATGCGCTCGTTTTTCTCGTCTGCCTCCGCCCGCGGCGTCCCGGTGACGCTGGTTCTGTCCCGCAAATCGTTCGATAGCTTGGCTGAGGTGGAGCGCCGGTTCTTGCGCGACACGGCAGTACGCAACGACTTCCGGCTTGCACTGGGCGAAGCTGCAGGAGGCTGTTTCGGAAACCATCGTATCGCTGAATTGGTCTCTCAGGACAGCGCCAAGGGTTTCTTTTCACGCGACGAGAATGCAGCGCAGCCCGGCGAGCGATGGGGGGTTGGTGAAACTCATGCTGTCGTTGCCGGCAGCGTCAATCCGTCGACGCCCTTCACTCTGATAGCTGCCGACGACCTGGAGCGCCAAGTCGCTCCCGGGGACAAGGTGGAGGTCATGCTTGGCTTTGGCCAATGCCCGGTGGGACAGTTTGGCAAACGTTTTGGCGCAAAGCTGAAGCAGCATATGGAAGCGGCCGAAATCTGGCATCCGGGCCAGCTCGTCCGAATTTCCTATTCGGACCGCTACCTCAATGCACCGTTACCCATGCTTCTGTTCCTTAGGACCTGCGAGGCTCTTGCCGCAGAACTCAAGGCCGGTGACACAGTCGAAGTCGATGTGGTTGTACAGCCGTTGAAGAAAGACCGCGTGCCGTATCGGATCTTCAATGACTGGGATCATGAGGGCGACCGTGAAGAGGTCGCGCAGTTTCTGGGTAAAAAGCTTGGGCTCGACGTCGCCCTCGAGGTGTCCGATAGCGCAATTCATGGGCGGAAACTCGAACTGGAGTACGCAGACGGGAGCAAGGCTATCATCCTGCTCGATCAGGGTTTTGGTTACTGGCGCATCGTAGGCAGTCCGCCGAGACATGACTTCCGCGCGACACCGGCCGCTCAGGCAAGTGACCTCTTCCGGTCAAACGCTGCAGTGTCGGGGACTGGGGAAAGCTACTTCGCTGTGGCGCGCCGGTAACGTTCACCGCTTTGGAGCGGATGTTTGACCAATAAATCGCTGAGCTACCAACGTGTTCGTTGCGATATTGTAGGCCACCGGTTACTCAAGCGGGAATGGCAATGAGCGATAAAGATAATCTGCAGATTGATGCCTTTGTCGCTCATTGGCGCAATACTGGTGGCAGCGAACTCGCCAACACGCAGAGCTTCATCAACGGCCTGTGCCACCTGCTGGGGCTGGAGCCGCCCGCTGGCAGCCGGACCGACGATGCGCACAACGATTACGTATTCGAACGCCGCGTGTTCCAGGACAACGGCGACGGCACGCAGAGCTTCGGTCGGATCGATTGCTACAAGCGCGACGCTTTCATCCTCGAGGCGAAGCAGGGTAGCGAGGCTGATCGGGCAGCCGCTGACAAGGGCGAGGACGATCTCGACATCTTCGGCCAGACGGCCAGCGCCCGCATAAAGCGCGGCACTGCCCGGCGCGGCACGCCCGGTTGGGCTAAGGCGATGGTCCAGGCCAAAGGCCAGGCCGAACGCTATGCCAAGGCGCTCCCTGTCGATCATGGCTGGCCGCCGTTCCTGCTGGTGGCCGACATCGGTTACTGCATCGAAGTCTATGCGGATTTTACCGGCACCGGAAAGGCCTATGCGCAATTCCCCGACCGGGCGCGTTACCGGATCATGCTGGAGGATCTGCGCGATCCTGATGTGCGCGACCGTCTCCGCGCGATCTGGACCGATCCCAAAAGCCTCGATCCCACCGCCCGGGCCGCCCGCGTCACGCGTGACATTGCCGACCTGCTGGCAAGGGTTGCCCGCAGGCTGGAAAAGCGCGGCTACAATGCCGAGACAACCAGCGGCTTCCTGATGCGGGTGCTGTTCACGATGTTTGCCGAGGACAGCGGCCTGATCCCGGAACGCAGTTTCACCACCCTGCTGAAGAACCAGCGCGCCCACCCGGAACATCTGGAACATCAGCTGTCCGCGCTGTGGGCGGCGATGGACAAGGGCGAGTTTTCTCCCGCACTCGGTGTGCCGCTCAAGAAGTTCAACGGCTACCTGTTCAAGGAACGCACCGCGATCCCGCTCGATGCCGAAGAGCTGGAAGTGCTGATCAAGGCGGGCGAGCATGTCTGGACCGAGGTGGAGCCGGCGATCTTCGGCACCCTTCTGGAACGCGCGCTCAACCCCAAGGAACGGGCTAAGCTGGGCGCGCATTACACCCCGCGCGCCTATGTCGAGCGGCTGATCGGCCCGACCATCATGGAGCCGCTGCGCACCGACTGGGACGGTGTGCGCGGCGCTGCCGCCACCCTGATCGAGGAAGGCAAAGCCGATCAAGCCAAGGGATACGTCGAGGCTTTCCATGCGCGCCTGGCGCAGACCAAGGTTCTCGATCCCGCCTGCGGCACCGGCAACTTCCTCTATGTCGCCATGGCACGGATGAAGGAGCTGGAAGGCGAAGTGCTCGACCTGCTGGTAGAGCTGGGCGACGATCAATATGTGGCGGAACTGACCGGCCACACGATCACGCCGGAAAACTTCCTGGGGATCGAGATCAACCCGCGCGCCGCCGCGATTGCCCAGTTGGTGCTGTGGATCGGCTACCTGCAATGGCACTTCCGCGTGAACGGTGCGGGCCGCGCCCCGCCCGAACCGATCCTGCGCGATGTGCGTACCATTGAGAACCGCGACGCCCTGATCGAATGGGACGACAAGGTGCTGGAACTGGACGAGGCCGGAAAGCCCGTCAGCCGCTGGGACGGTGAGACGATGAAGCCGCATCCAGTCACCGGCAAGCTGGTGCCCGACGAGGAAGCACGGGTCGAGGTGTGGCGCTACGTGAAGCCCCGGGCGGCGAAGTGGCCGAAAGCCGATTTCATCGTTGGCAACCCGCCGTTTATTGGCGGCAAAGACGTGCGCGACCGGCTTGGCGACGGCTATTTCGAGGCACTGTTTGCCACGACTGACGTTCCCGAAAGCGCCGACTTCGTCATGCACTGGTGGGACAAGGCGGCCACTGCCGTGCGCAAGAGCGGCACGCGCCGGTTCGGCTTTGTCACAACCAATTCAATCACGCAGGTGTTCAGCCGGCGCGTGATCGCAAAGCATCTGGACGCGAAGGACCGGGTGAGCCTGCTCTTCGCCATTCCTAACCACCCCTGGGTGGACGAGAAGGACGGGGCGGCCGTGCGCATCGCCATGACGGTCGCCGCACCTGGGAAGGCCGCAGGTCGGCACTGGGGCGTCGCTGATGAAAGCCAGGCCCCCGCCCATCTCGTTTATACAGAGAGGGTCGGCCAGATTAGCAGCGATCTCCGCATCGGCGCCGATGTGACGGCGACCGTAGCGCTCAAGGCAAATGATGGCCTGTGCTCGCCCGGCGTGAAGCTGCACGGCGATGGCTTCATTGTTACGCCGGAACAGGCAACGACACTTTCGCAGGTTCAAATCAGCGGCACGCCACCACCTCACCTCCGCACCGGCGTCGGCGATGGTGATGCGGTGATCTTCGACTATCGCAATGGCCGCGATCTCGCCTCGCGACCGCGCGGTGTGAAGGTGATCGATCTCTTTGGTCTGAGCGAAGCCGAAGTGCGCGAACGGCATCCGGCGGTTTACCAGTACGTGCTGGCCAGCGTTAAACCGCACCGTGACCAGAACAATCGCGCTAGCTACCGCGATAACTGGTGGGTGTTCGGCGAGCAGCGCACAGAACTGCGCAAGGCCTTGCGCGGAGTAAATCGCTACATCGCCACCATCGAAACGGCGAAGCACCGGGTACTCCAGTTCCTGCCCATGTCGATCCTGCCCGACAACAAGCTGATCTGCATCGCACTGGATGACGCCTATTCGCTCGGTGTCCTGTCGAGCCGATTCCACGTGCCCTGGGCCATTGCCAGCGGTGGAAGGCTGGGAATGGGCGACGACCCGGTTTACGTGAAATCTCGCTGCTTCGACCCCTTTCCGTTCCCCGCAGACGTCCCCGAACCGCTTAAGGACAAGATCCGCGCCCAGGCCGAAGCGCTCGACGCGCTGCGCAAGCGTGTGCTGGTCGAACAAGAGGACCTGACCCTCACCCGGCTCTACAATGTGCTCGAAGCCCTGAAGGAAGGCCGCCCGCTCACGGATGCCGAGCGCGGCATTCACGATCGCGGGCTCGTCACCCTGATCCGCCAACACCACGACGCAATCGATGCCCTCGTCGCGGAGGCCTATGGCTGGCCTGCCGATCTCTCCGACGAGGAAGTGCTCACCCGCCTCGTCGAGCTCAACAAGAAACGTGCCGCCGAAGAGGCTAAGGGGCTGATCCGCTGGCTGCGCCCCGAATTCCAGGCGCCGGACTACAAGGCCCCGGTCGCCCAGACGCTCGACCTGGGCGAGGCCGCTGCCGCGCTGCCCGACAATGTCATCCCTTGGCCCGGCTCGCTCCCCGAACAGGTCAGCGCAGTGCAGACCATCCTCTCCGCCGCCGGCGCCCCGCTGGCCCCGCAGGACGTCGCCCGCGCGTTCAAGGGCAAGCGCGCTGCCACCGTACGTCCGGTTCTGGATGCGCTGGCCGGCATCGGCATGGCCCGGCGGCTAATGGATGGTCGCTATGCTGCGTAAAGTTTCGCAAAGGAGTTTCCGGTGAAGATCTGTCAGGCACTTGATAAATTTGATGAGCGGCAGCTCTTCGTTCCGGCTTTTCAGCGTGAATACGTGTGGAAGCGTGACGACGCTAAGCAGCTGATAGACTCTTTGATTAAGGAATATCCCACCGGCACAATGCTGACTTGGGAGACAAACAACCCACCTGAACTTAAAGGCCCCCACAAGTACGATGAGAAGCAAGGTGCTGTGCGAATTTTGCTGGATGGGCAGCAGCGCCTTACGACACTTTACATGCTCATTCGTGGCGAACTGCCGCCATATTACACTGCACCTGAAATCCTGAACGACACCCGCGGCCTGTACGTGAACGTCGAGAGCCTGGAGCTCGAGTACTACAAAAAACTCAAGATGGAGAACGACCCATGCTGGCAGAATGTTACGGACATTTTCCAGCGTAAGGTTCGCGCCAAAGACGTTGTGCGCGCTCTAGAATCTCGAGGTGAAATGGTCTCGCGTGAACGCGACGATCTTATCGATGACAACGTGAAGGCGATCGAGAACATTCTCGATCGCGAGTTCCCTGAACAAACAATTCCGGTCAAGGCGACCATCCGCGAAGCGATCGATATCTTCTACAAGGTCAATGCCAGCGGCGTTTCCCTCACGGAAGCTGAACTCGCACTTGCGCAGATCTCTGGCTATTGGCCGCAAGCGCGCGACACATTCAAAGCCAAGTTGACCGAGCTCGAAGCCCGGGGCTTTTCCTTCAAGCTGGACTTTATCGTCTATGCACTGCTCGCGTGTCTACACCATTCCGGCTCCAACATGCGCCTCTTGCATGATCAGGCCAATGACGGCCCGATCCAGGCAGCATGGAAAAAACTCGAATCACAGACTTTGGATTATGTCGCGAACATCATGCAATCGCATGCGTTCATCGACCACACGGATGAGATCAACTCGATCTATGCCCTCATTCCGATCATTGCCTACTGCTACCAGCTAGATGGCCATTTGACCGACCTGCAAATCCGTAAGGTGGTCAAGTGGTTCTTTTACGCGCAAATCCGAACTCGATATGTCAGTCAGCTGCCGCAGAAGCTGGACCGAGACCTGAAGGTAATAAAGGATTCCTCTCAACCGTTCGATGATCTGCTTCAGATCATAAAGGACGAACGAACCCTAGAAATTAGCCCCGATGAATTTGTCGGAAGAGCAATCTCGCACCCGCTCTATCCGATGATGCGCTGGTATTTCAAAAGCAAAGGGGCAACGTGCTTCACTACGGGCATAAAGCTGGCGCGGCCCATGGGCAAAAAGTACGCGCTAGAGAACGACCACATCTTTCCGTTCTCCAAACTTAAGGCTGCCGGCTACGGGACTGAGAACCGCATCAAATATGCTTTAGCGCAAGAGATCACCAACCGGGCCATTCTCTCCCAGATTGCCAATCGCACCAAGAGCGCGACGACTGCGGAGACCTACCTCGCGGAAATCGCGGCGATTAATCCCGAAGCTCTAGCCCGCCAGTGCATCCCAGCGGATCCAGACCTTTGGAAGCTCGAAAACTATGAGCGCTTTCTGCAAGCTCGCAGGGAGATGCTGGCGAGCGAGCTCAATACCTTCCTAAACTCGATCACTGAACTTACGGTCTCTGACGTTCCGATCACGCTCGAGGAGATGATCGCGGAAGGTGAAAGCGAAGAACTCGAGTTTAAACAGACACTTCGTTGGGATGTCAAAGAAGGACGAGTAAACAAAGAGCTGGAGGGAGTCATCGTCAAGACCATCGCGGCATTCGCGAACAGCTTCAACGGTGGCACGCTGCTCATCGGCGTTTCCGACAATGGCGAATCCGTTGGGTTAGAACACGACTTCGCGTGCCTCGGCGATGCCGACAAAGATCGGTTCGAAATTCACCTGCGCAACCTGTTTGGCCAGTCGTTCGGACAGAACTTCACGGCGAGCAAATTGAAGGTTTCGTTCCCCGTCGTGAACGGGGTTGAAATATGCCAGATCGAAGTAAAGCCTGCGGACGCTGCTATTGTCATCGCTGTGCCCGACAAGCACGGTCTAAAGGCAGAGAAACTATATGTTCGCAGCGGAAACTCTTCGCCTGAAATGCCATTGAGCGAGGTTCAAGCATTCTTGAGCAAGCGGTTCGGCGCGTCGGCACTGACTTAACGTCGGAAACCCCCGTTTTGGGAAGGTTCACCGCGGTCAGTGCACAGCTAACCTTCGCTTGGTGTTCATGATTTTCTGTGTCAGAATCGCGGCATTAAGCCCGGAATTCTGGGATGATGCATCGATTTTTGAACAGTCTGCCTGCTGAATAGGTGCCCTATGTTGAAGTCATCCGATGACCCTGTTTCGACCGAGGACTGGAAGGGTCTCAAAGAGATCGACCGGGCCATCGCAGAAAATCGTCTCATGGAATATCGCATCAAAAAGGCTTGGGCCGACCCCTGGGAACGTCGTGGCTTACTCGTTTTTGCAGGATTGATCACAGCCTTCGCGATCTACGCCATCATCCACGATGTGATCTACTGAATCACCATTCTTTGACATCATCCGCCGCCTCTTCCGATGCTCCTTTTGCTCCACGGGTGACAGCGTCAAGATTGCCCATGGATTGACCTATCCGACCGCGGCCTCGCTCCTGCGCCGAGCGGACTTCGTCCCTGATCCCCGATGTGTCAGGAGCCGCACCAAGACTGCCTGATCCACCGCCACGGGGGCCGTGTGCGCGGACGCTACCCTGGCTCGCAACGGCAGGGCGGCTGACCGGCGCGAAGTCGGGCAGCGTCAATTGCCCTTCAATGTCATCCTGCAGCCGGTCGGCGTAGCTCTCCACGAAACGCCCCTGGAGCTGCTGGCCCTGTGCGCTCATCTGGAAATTGATGTCGTCGAACCGGACTGGGCCGTAATAATCGCGGTTCGCTTCAAGCTCCGACATGCCCCATTCCCGATAGGCCTGGCTGAGATTGAGCGAACCGGCAGCATTCGCACCTTCGTACCAGGATGCCTGGTTCTCGAGCCGGCTTGCCAGTTCTTCGGCGCGGCGTGCCTCGACCGAGTACGTCTGCGCTTCGGTCAGCGAGCGGCTGAGACCTGCTGCACTGGTCGAGACCTGCGAACTCGAACTGGAGCTCGTCTGGCGTAGGAAGCCTTCGCGCGTGCTCGACCAGTTCCGGGTATCCGAAAGCTGCTGCAACGTCCCAGTAATCCGGTTGCGATCCTCAGACGCGATACCGACGTCGCTGTCGGTCCAGCTTTGATTTCGTCCACCTTTGGCACCAATGCCGCCACTAAGAACCCCACCTTGTGCTTTTGCCTCAATTCCTGCCTCTCCATTGAGAAACCACGAGACAGTGATGTCGTCAGCCGCACGCCGCGACAGCCCGAACTGCCGCTGAAGAGTGGTGGAGGCGTTGTCGACCTCGCTGAAGGCGGTGCCGATGCTGTCGTTGCTGCCGGTGCCGCTGACCGTCTCCGTGGAGTGGCCTTGGCTGTAGGCATTGCGGATCTCGTTGAAGCGGGTGACGGCCGAGCTAGTCGATTGCTGGGCAAGGTTCGAATAGGTCTCGCTCTGGCCCCGGCTCTGGCTCGCCATGGTCGAGAGCCTGCTCGTGAAATCCTGCCCCAGCGTTGGCGTGAAGGGATACTGCGAATTCGGCACCGTCGCGAATTCCGCTCCGCCAAAGCTCGTCGTCTGGGTGCCCACTTCGCTGAACCCGCGGGTCTGTGGAGCGCCATAAGAAATGCTCGGGTTGAGCGCCCCTTGGGCAAACTGGCGGGAGAACACCGTCGAATTGTCGAGGTTACTGTTGCCAAGCGACACATTGCCCGTGCTCGCCTCGCGCGCCGCTTCCTCTGCCGCATTCTGCGAGGGGTTGAGATAGGAGGTCGCCTGGCCGGAAATTGCCAGCGCGCCCTTGGCGATGCCGCCAGCAAGGAATGGCACTGAAGCGACGAGATAGCCGGCAAGGAGGCCGATATCGCGGTTTACATCGGCCATGCTGGCAAAGGTCGCAAGCGACAGGCCCGTTCCGCTCCCAGCTGCCGCCACATCGCTCGCGCCCTTGAACATCAAGATCATGTGCAGGATCACGAAGAGCGGGCCCCAGGCCGCCAGGTAGAAGAACCCGGTGACATAGCCGCGCAGCGCAAGCGGCCCGGTCTTCGGCATCAGAAACAGCGGAAAGATCACCGGGAACATCGCGTAGAACACGACCGTCAGCACGACATTGAGGATCGGGACCCACTTCATCGCGTTCTCGGCGATCGAAGCGTAGGTCCGCTCGGTCTGAATGTCGGCACGGGTCTGGGCGAAGACATCGACGCTCGAGGTGCCACTGGCGCCCGCGAACCCGTGCATGGCCTGATTCATGGCATTGATTGTCAGGACCTGGCGAAAGATGTCGCTCGCATTCTTCGAGACCCCCGAGAGATATTGGTAGGCCACCGGCAGGTCAGCAAGCAGCTTGGTCTTGGCAAGCGCTGCCGTCTGGCGCGGATAGAGTTGCCGACCGGCGCTGAGCGCCATGGAATCGACCAGCCCCGCCCATTGGTTCGAAAGACCGGTATAGGCATCACGGCAAGTGACGATCGACGCCGTGACGCTGTCATCGGCCTGCCGGGTGACGAATTTCTGCGCCCGCGCCGCGCTACCGGGTGCGATTGTCGTCCAGATATCGTCGCTCTCTGCCAGCTGCTTCATCGAATAGCGGCCGAGCAAGAGATCATAGAACACGCATTGCCGGATGTGCTCGTCGAGATTGGCGGCAAACTCGGGGTCCGAGATGCGCAAGGAGCGCGTCGCTTCCATCAGCCGCGCGCCGTAGATCATGCCGTTCTTCGAGTAGTTGAGGTCGTCCGGCAGGCCGAAGACCAGCTCGGCTGAGCGCGTAAGATAGTCGCCAACCTGGCTCGTGAAACTGGCCATGAGCGCAAGACCCAGGGGCACGTTCGCGACATTTGCGGGGGCAAGGCTCGGGTTGACCCGGTCGGTCACATGGACGTCCATGCGCGGCACCATCAGGCACATGTAGATGAGCGTCGCCCCAAGGAACCAGTTGAGCCAGGCCCGCCAGTCCTGGTTGAAGGCGAGTACGATGACCGCAAGCGCCAGGCCCATGACCATGGTCACCTGGATCAGGCTTTTGTAGCCGCCGGCACCGGTCCAGCTGGCGACGGCATTCAGGACATTGACGATGTACTCGCCGCCGCCAACCGTGAAGATCTCGATCATGGATTGTCTCGCCTTTAAGGGACGATGGAGCGGGACTGGAGCGCGCGCGACCAGTCGAGCGATGCAGCCATCGAGGGGGACATCGAGGCCGCCAACATGTTCTCGATCATCGCTGTCTTCTCGATGATCTGCATGATGGCCGAGACCTTGGCTTGGCCCGTCGCCTGGCGCTGCGCGAGGCTGGAGCGCACTTCGGCAACCTGCGCGCGCCAGATCGCGAGCTTGGCTTCGTCCGCGGCGATGAAACTCGCCATCGAGCGGCCCGCCTCCGACACGATCCGGTCGAGCACCGCGTAAAGCAGGTCGATGCTGGTGATCTCCGCGAGCGTGTCGCGGTCATCGGTCGCCATGCCTCGGCCATAGGCGGCCTGGACCGTCAGAATCTTGTAGAGCGGGACCGAGGCAACCTGGAGCAGTTCCTTCTCGGCATCGCCGATCGCCGTATCCGAGCGGATCGCGGCCACCATACTGCCGATGAGCGCGGCCACCCTGGGTCGGATGGCCTTGGCTGAACTGAGGCTCATGTCCCGAAACGTGGGATTGAGGCACTGGTCCGGCTCGTCGCAGGCAAAGACCCTGACCGTTTGGCCCTGCGTGCCATCGAGCAGCGCGGTCACCAGCGTTGAGGAGGCATCGCCGGCGAAGGGCACGAACTTGCCCGGCTCGTCGTCCTTGGGCGGCACGTAGATCACCGTGCCGATCAGCGTCATCGCATATTCGGCAAGATCCCGGTCGAAGGTGCCATTGGGCGAAAAGAAGGCGGACTTCTCGAGGACGTGCCAGGTGTAGTTGCGCGGCACAGCCGGGTTCACATCGGCATAGTTTGCCCCGGCCCCGGAGTTGGTCGAGCTCCTTTGACCGCGCGTCCCGCAGCCATGCTTGGCCGCCGCATAGTCTGTGAAGATGCCCTCGCTGTTACCAATTGCCTCGCAGATCGCCTTGTCGGCAAGGTCGCCCTTGGGCCAGATGCCGCCGACCAGCCCTTGCGCCATCTCGCAGCTGTTGATCGACAGGTTGTTCATGAGCTGCGCCTTCTGGGCGAACTCCTGCATGATCTTCGAGCACTCGGGGCAAACCGTGTCGATCGCCAGGCTGAAGGCAAAGCCCACGGCATTGTTCGCGACCGCTTTGAGCAGCGCGACGATCTCGCTCGCGTTGATGAAGCTGAAGCTGCCGGCAAAAATGTCGATGCCGCCGCAGCCCGCCCGCGCCCGGGGCAGCTGGAGATTGGCGATGTTGGTTGTCTTCTGCGGAAAGCGCGTCCAGACATTGCCGAGGCTGTAGTAGCCCGCCGATTGGCCCTGGAACGCGCTCGGACCCGTGACGTTCGCGGCGCCGCCCATGTCGTTCATGAAGCGGTCCATGCTGTCGCCGACATTGGCCTGGAGCGGGGTTACAACGAGGCTCGTGGCGGCAAGAGCAAGCGCCGCCGTGCGCAGCTTAGAAATCATGGCCGGTTTCCTTCGAGGTCAGGAGAAAGATGCGGTCCTGCAGTTCGTCGGCTGACAGGACGCCATATCCGATCGGTATCGCGCGCTTGGCTTCGCTGTCCCACAGAACCAGCGCCGGCGTGATCTTGGGCTCAAGCCCCATGCGCGGCCGCTGCCCGCTCTCGACCGTGTAATTCGGGAAATGACGCGACGGCCCGCCGTCGGTCGAGATCGCTCTCACCGTGAGCTGCCAGCGATCGGCGACCGCCTTGACGATCGGGCTCATCACCTCGCAGGCCCCACAGGTCTGGGCGAAGAAGTAGAACAGCCCGTAGCGATCGCCGAGATGAGCCATCACGCTATCGCGCTCGGCAGTCCGGGCATCCTGCCATTGCCGCTTGGCGACCGCTCCAACCGGGCGCTCGAGTGTGTAGTCGAGCCCCGGATCCTGCCAGATCGCCCGCTGCCAGACATCGGAGAACAGCGAGGCCCGGTCGAGTTGCTCGCGCTGGAAGCGGATATAGGCCGTCACATTCGCAGGCGTCGGCTCGATGATCGCCCGAGCCTTGAGCTCACGCAGCGTCGCGGTGATGGCGTCGAGCGCAGCCGTGGCGGTCGGTGCCTGGGACTTCGGCTCGGTGGTCTGCGGCGGCGAGGGTTTCGGCCGCACGCAGTAGAACCAGTAGCCGAGCCGGCGCTCACCGCAGTAGAAGGCGTCACCGGTGTCGGTGGCAGAGGTGCTTGGGAACCTGCCTGCATCCTGGGCGGTGCTCGGGACTGCCTGGCCTAGGATAGCGACCAGTATGATGGCCGTGCGGAAGCGACGGGCGCTCATTGGCTGCTCCTTTCGTAATAGTCGCGGATTTTCTGCTGGATGAGCTCGGAGGTCTGGAGCTCGTCGGGGAGCCGCGCCGCATCGGTGAACTCGGAATAGACCTCGGAGAAATCCATGCGGCTGAGATCGAGGTGGGCGAACTCGTCGAGGGTGAAGCCGAGGCACTGCTCGGTCTTAGGCTTGCCCCAGGGCTTGGGAAGCTGCGCGCGGCCCTGTTCCTGCAGGATGCGGGTCAGCTTGGACTCAAAGCAGCAGTAGACCTTCTTCTTGGTCAGGCAGACGCCGAGGAAGCTCGAGGAACAATAGGTCCCGACATAGGCGCAAAGCCCTTGCGCATCGCGCTGGTGGAGCAGGACCTCCTCCCGGCTGCAGCCCAGCATGACCAGGAACTGGATGCCAGGGATCAGCGGGAAGCCTTTGCCCTTGCAGCAGTTGAGCACCCCGAAGACCTTGGACGAGCAGGTCTCGCGCTCACCCTTGAAGAGGGTCATGGTCGCAGGGTCGAACTCGCGCCGCGCCTGGTCCATCGCGTTCAGGGCCACGACCGCATCCTTGAATTCGTCGTTGGCCTCGCGGGTGATCGTCTCGCACGAGCCGTCGATGCAGTAGACGTCGCCGTCGCAGACATATTGCTGGCCTGCGTTCTCGCCTGGAGGCACCGGGCACTCATAGACCCGCTCAGCCGTCGAGCAGGGGCTGTCGCCCGTCAGGCAATCCTCGCGCACGAAGCGGCAGCTGCCGTTTGCCTCCAGTTCGCCGCAGTCATTGCCGGGCATCTTGGCCGAGCAGGTATAGCTGCGCTGCCAGGCCCAGCATGGCTGGGTAACCGCGACGCCATCGACGATCCGGGTGACGGGGTCGCTATCGGTGCAGACTTCGGTGTCGAGTGTGCAGTTGGCATCGCCAGCCAGCGCGGAGCACTGGCTCTCGTTTCGTTCGGCGGTGACCACGGTTTCGGTGGTGGTCGTGTAAGGCGTTGCCCCTTCAACCGGGGCCGTGCAGCTCACCAGATCGACGCGCAGGTCACCCGAGTTGCAGCCCCAGTAGATCCCGAAATAGGGATCGCAGAGGTTAATCGGCCAGGACTGCGTAACCGTGCACTGCGGCGCCGGATAATGGTTGCAGGCGTAAATGCCGGTCGGATCGACCCCGCTTCCCGCAACGCAGTAGTAGCCATAGACTTGGCGCGGCTCGGCGCGCACCTCGAGGGGCACCTGGCACGTCGCCGTCTTCTGCTCGGCCGTGTAGCCCGTGTTGCAGGTCGCCATGTAGATGCCGACCGAGCCAGTTCCAGGCGGAAGCGGGACGCAATTGCCCTTCGAGCCGGAGACCGACATGCCGCTCGTGTAATCGAGCGGGGTCTCGCTGATCTCGCCCGAGCGGGCGAGAATGCTCTTGATCTCCTGGGGTGAAAACCGGGCGCGGTTATCCATGCTGTCCTCGATCGTCCGGATCGCGGTGTTGCCGGTTGCCGCGCTACGGGCGGCGCCCTCGATCCGATCGGGATGGTCGGCCAGGTCCTCAAGGCCTTGCGTGGCGGCAGGATTGAACCCCGGAACGCGCGAAGCATCGGGCGCCGTGGTTGCCGCGCCCTTGGCGCGATCGATTACGCTGGCGCCGAACGCTTTGCCGTCAGCCTTTGCGTCGGCAGTCGTCTGAGCGGAGGCCGCCTGGGCCACTCCTGCCAGAAGCAGCAGGGCGCCATGTACCGAGCGAAGCCATGTCATGGGCGGTGCTCCTGTTCGAGGCGGGTAAGGTGCAGGCGCGCCAGCTGGGCGCCTGGGCCGTTGCCATCGCGGAAGGTCTCGAGAACCTGGCTCACCGTCACATTGCCTGAGAGCCGGTCATGCGGCGGCGGCGCGTCGCGGCAGTCAAAGCCATCACACGGCGCAAAGTCGCTGCCCACCATCACGAAGCTGGGGGCGGTCTCGATGCCGAAAGCCCGGAACAGCCGGGGATCGATCCCGAGCGCCTGGGGGGCATCATCGCCCTGCCAGATCGCCGCCAGCGTTGCCTTGAACTTTGCAGAGTCCCCGGCCGGGAAGCCGCGCAGCACGGTTACGCCGCCTGCGCGTCCCATGTCGCGAACCAGCGATTTGAGCGCCTCGGGCGGCATCGACAGGCTCGCAAAGGCGATGAAGCGCGGGCTTTGGGAGAGCGGTGCCTTGTCCGCCTCGGCGCGCTCGCGCACCATCGCGTCGAAGTCGAAGACCTCTGCGCTGTTAGCCTTTGTCGGAACAGTCTCGGCAAAGCGCTTGGCCGCAGTCTGAGCCGAATTCTGGCTCTGCAAGGCCTCGTCATGCACGGCCTCCGCTCGGGTGCGGACCGTGCTCGCAAGGGCATCAGCATCCTTGGCATGCTCGGCCGAGCGGGCACGGATGGCCTCGAGGTCGATACCTTCGGGCGCGCTTTGGGCCAGCGCCAGGCCTGCGAGAGAAATGCCCGCAGCGAGCGGGATAAGGAGAAGTTTCCGGTTCATAGCGCGCAGCAGTTCCGCTTGCGCCAGACGAGGTATCCCATGTCCTCACCGATCGCGGGGATGACCTGTCCAGCTGATTGAAAGGTGGTGGCGGCGCCAATCGGCGGGCACGCGTAGCGCCCCTTGGTCGCCGGGTTCGGGTTGGTGGCCTGGAACCGGTATTGCTGCTTGCGCATCACCGGCATCAGGTACTTGCCGCAAAGTCCCTTGCCGCCCATCGTGCCCCAGGCAACGAGCTCGCGGTGGAGCTTGTAGGCAAAGCGCGAGAGCACGAGCCGCGAGGCCTGGACATGGCCGATCGACGCCGAGACGTTGCCGTTCATCGGGTACATCGAGCCTTGGCAGCCAGCGCACCAGAACATCTCGTCGACCGGCAAATTGACCGTGGCTGAGACGCAGTCGGCCGCGCAGGCAGCTAGTGCCAGCGGGTTCGCAAAAAGCACCGCCTCGGGGTTGATGATCGCGGTGAGCTCGCTGTCCTGCCAGAGCGGATCGATCTCGGAAATGTAGAGGATATCGATCGAGCCGGACTCAAGGCACAGGAAATCGGCAATGATCTCCATCCAGTAGATCAAAGGGTAAGCGTACCAATGCACGTGCCAGCTCGAATAGTTCTGGCTGGCCCCGCCCACGGCAGAGGGCCCCTTGATCGAGCGGAAGCCGATGTCGAACCCAGGATCGAGCTTCATCCCGCCCAGATTGACGAAGCACCATGGTTTCATGCTGACGTCGGCAAGCCGGACCGGCTCCCAGAAGCCCATGGCAATCCCTGGCCGCAGCCCGCACAGGCAGAGCGGCAGATCAGGGTTGTCAGGATCGGGCCGGTTGGAGGGCCAGATCTTCAGCCCGCCGACCGAAATCGGAAACAGGCACGACCAGCAGATATCCGTGATCGGGTTGACGAAGCTGCCGGTGCAGCGACCGGGCCCGGCATCGGCGCCGGCCGGACTGGCCAGCGCCAGCCCGAGGCCTGCGAGCAGGCTCGCAGCGAGGCGACGAAGCGATTTCATGGGCGGGCTCCTTGTCGGGAAGGCAGGACGACCTCGCTGACCTCGAGCACCCGGCCATTCTGGCGCACGCGGGCGGGCAGCGCCCTGATCCCGAAATGCGCGATCAACTTGCCGCCCTGGTCGAAGTAAAAGCGCCGCTGCCGCGCCTTCATCAGCTCCAATGGTGCGCCCTTGGTCAGGATGAGCTTGGCGCCTGGCGATACCCTGAGCGCCCAAGCGAGCTGGTCAGGATCGTCGCCATCGAAGAACAGGAGCTCGCTGCGCAGCGGTACGCTGTCGAGCGGATTCACCCGGGTCCCGCGGGCATGGATGAGCTCGCCCTTGGCGCCCCGGATATCGGTCTCGAGCGTGATCGTCGGATCAAAGCTCCAGCGGCGAGCCACGCTCGCCCGGACGAGGCCTGCCACCGGCTCTGGCCGGTTGACGCGCGCCGCCGTGCGCCGCTTCAGCTCCTGATTGAGCCGCTGGGTCTCACCTGATTTTTCCATGGCAGTGAGCCGCGTGTGGATCTGTTCCAGCAGATCGCGTTCGATCACCGGGAACACGGCACCTTGCTGGCCATAGTCCCGCGCATCGGCCGGAACGGCGAGGACAAGCGCAAAGGTTACAAGCAGGGCGCGCTTCACAGGATTGCCCTCCCGCTGCCGAGAATCTGCCCGCGGCAGGCAAAACCCACCTCGGCGTAGCGGCTGTCGAACCCGCGCGGATGGTCGCTGCCGACATAGTAGCAGCCGCGCGGGATGAGGCCTTCCGGCCCGGGACTGAGCCTGAGCCCAAGCCGGGTCTGTTCGAGACGTGTGCCAACAACCCGGCCATTCACCCGGACTTGCGCGCCCTCGTGGCTCACGACATCGCCCGGAAGACCCAGCACACGCTTGCCGAAGAGGTGCGGCCCTTCGCCGAAATGCTTGTCGAGCAGCGGCGAGCCCGGCGGCTCGAAGAAGATCAGGCTGCCACGCGCAATCGGCGCCGACTTGTCGAGCCAGAAGGCCCAGTTTGGCAGGCTCGGGCTCGAATTGATCAGGAAGGCATGGTCCTCGCTGAAGGCCGCAAGCGGCGCCCAGGCGAATGGCAAGGCAACGATCCCGGTCAGGAGCAGCGGACGCCGGGCTCCGCGCAGCAGGTGGGCGATGCGGGTCATGGCTGCCGCTCCCGGCCGAGCCGCGCGGCAATGCGCTGCTCCAGTTCGGCGGTCGCGTCGGGCACTCCACCCGCAAGGACCGCCTCGGCCACCAGCACCACGCGGCCATTCTTGCCCATGTCCTGGACCGCCGCCTCGGCCGCCTTGAGATAGGCGAGCGTGCGGGCCTGCCCGACTTCAGGGTCTCGGGCCGCGCGGGCTTCAGCATCGACGAACCGCGCGATGGTCTCAGCCAAGCGCACCGTGACGATCTGTTCACGGGGACGGGCCACTTCGCGGCTGACCCAAGCCCCCCACAGCAGAACGCAGACCGTGAGGAGAACCCCGCCAAGCCGGAGCGCAAGCGGGCGATTAAAAGATTGTAATCGGCGAACGTCAGCCATTGACAGTCTCCTTGGGTGCGGCCGGAGCGAGGGCTGTTTCGAGGCGCTTCAGGAAGCGCGGGATCCGCACCAACACCACGCCGAGCACGGCAGCGATGAAGGCACCCTGCAGGTCCTGGGAGAAAGCGATCCGGCGGATCGCGTCCGCCTCGCGGTAGTGATCGGCAAGATTGGCGAGCTGCGCGAACAGGAGCCCCATGTCCCAGCCCGCAAGGGACAGGAACGCAAACAGCGGCAAGCCCAGCACGATGAGCAGGCTCGAGGCCGCAAAGCGCGATGCCTCGATAAGCACGAGGCAGGTGCCCTGCAGGAACGGGATGAGCCGCATCGGCGGCGACCAAACACCGATGTGGTCGAACGGGGTTTGATGGAACGCCATCAGCGCTCTCCCGGAGCCAGGCCGGCGACCGTGCGGATCGCGTCAGCGAGCGGCATGCCCTTCGCCTCGAGCGCCTGGATCGCGGCATAGGTGCCCGGGTCAGACGAGAAGATCGTCGCCGAAAGCGGATCGAGCACGAGACGACCGATCGCTTCGGTCTCCGGGCCCTTGATGAAGATCTCGGAATATTCCGCCCCCGAGCGCTTCAGCGAACGGATCAGCGTCTCGGTCCGGTCGTCCATGTCGAGCCGGGCGCTCTGCCGGAAGTCCGAGATTGTCTCGGCCTTCTGCTGGAGGATCAGCATCCAGTCGCTGTTCTCAAGCGCGGCGCGCGCGCCGTCCGACTTGTAATAGTCATTCAGGGACTGGGTCGCGGTTGCGAGCGCGCCCCCGTATTTGCGGGCGGTGCGGGCATAGGTCTCGACGAACTCGCCCATCGAGCCGCCCTTCAGCATCGACCAGGCCTCGTCGATCAGCAGCAGCTTGCGCGTCGCTCTCGAGGTCCGCGTCATGGCCTGGCCGGTCATGAACATGATCGCCGAAAGAACGACGCTTCGAAGCTCCCCGCGGCTCGCAAGATCGCTCATCTCAAAGACCGTGAAATCATCGTCGAGCGCGAAGCTGGCCTTTCCTGAGAAGAACCCGCCATAGCTGCCGCCCCGGCAATAGGGCGCAATCGCGGTCGCGAGATTGACGCCGAGCTCGCCGCCGCCCTGTTCGAGAGCGCCTGCGATATCGTCGATGCTGCCGCCGCTGCCGAGCGTGTCCCAGACCGTGGTGACCGCGCGGTCGATCAGGCCCCGCTCGGTATCGCTGGGCTTGTCGTCATGACGCGCCATCTGGCCGATGATCGCCTTGATCATGGCAAAGCAGTCGAGGCGGTAATCCTCGTCGGCCTCAGCCCGGGCATCATCGACCATCGAGAAGGGATTGAGCGAGAAGCCCGCAGCAAGCGTGAACTCGACGAAGCGCCCACCCTGGAGCTTGACCGAGTGCTCGAACGACCGGCCGTCGTCGATCACCACGACCTTTGCGCCTGCACCGCGCAGGGCCGCACAGAGCTCCTGGAGCAGGACCGACTTGCCCGACCCGGACTTGCCGCAAATCGCGATGTTGTGGTTGCCAGCACCGTTTTCAAACGGCGACCACCAGAACGGCTGCCCCCGGCGGCCAACCAGCAGGAGGTGGGGAACCGTGCGGCCAAGGTACTCGCCCTGCATCGGCGCGATATTGGCGGCGGTGGTCGACAGCATCGTGCGCATGCGCTTCAGACGCAGCATGTCGTCCGCCAGCCCATCGGCGAGGCTCAAAGGGAACGCGGCGACCAGACCCTGGAGCTGGAGGAAGCGCTCATCGGTGAGGTCCCATCCTGCCGCCTTGAAGATCGCCTTGATCACGCGCTCATGGCCATCGCCCGAGCCCAGCGGCGAATAGCTGGTCAGCCCGTAGAACAGCTTCACCAACTTCTTTCCGGCCTGGAGCTCGTTCTGGACGTGGCGCCACTCGGCCGACTGGTCGGCAAGCTTGGGGAGGAAGCGCGCGCTCTTGGTCTGGCTGAGGCTCGTCGTGCGCATGAACTTGTAGCCCGCGCGGGCCGAGGCTGCCTCCTGGTCCGGATAGACGAGGCACAGCATCGTCGCCGTCGGACAAGGAAAGCGCAGCTTGTCGGCGAACATGTCACCGATCAGCCGCGCGCACTCCCACGGTGCCCAGCGCTCGGGAAACGAGCGCACGGCAAAATGGCGCACGTCGAACGTATCGGGGAGGCACACCCCGACCTCGGGGTTGCCGGCGCTGTCGCGGCCCATCTCGCGGAACCGCTCGGTCCTCAGCACCATGCGGTCGTCCTCGACCTCGAGCTCGATATCGGCGCGGATCGCCTGGACATCGATCTGCTCGAGCGGGTTCCAGGTCTGGCGCTCAGGCTCGCGCGCCGTGGTTGGCGAGGTTAGCTCGTCAACAAGGCCAATCAGCGCCGATGGCCGCAGTGGATGCGCATCGAGCCCCAGCGAATGAATGAGGCCCAGCAGAGCCTCGCGGCATTCGGCAAGCTCGGCATCGGTGACGTTTGTGTTTTCCGGGACGCCGAGCGAGACGATCAGGCGGCTGCTGCGCACATGGAAAGGGGCAAAGGCCGAGCCGCTTTCCCAGACCAGATCGTAGAACCGGGCAAGCCGCTCCCGCGCGATCGCTTCGTAGATACCGCCCTGTTCATAACGCGGCGCAAACCATGGGGAGACGATCTGCCCAATCCGCGGGCTCGCGAAATTGAGCACCTGCAGACAGGCCCCCTGGGGCAGTCCTTCAGAGAAGAACTGACCCAGGATTTCGCCGGTGCGCTCGTCGGCGCCGATCAACGGGGTCACCTCGAGGATGAAACCCTTTGAACGAGCGTTGCGGTAGAGCCCGGCACTCTCGTCGAAGACCCGGTAAGGCAGCCAATCGGACAGCATGTCGAGACCGAAGCGCGCCCGCGGCTTCTCCGCTGACGCCGTATCGGCAAACAGCGCACCCATCAGGGCATCGCGGGCTTTGGCAAGGGAGAGGCTCACGGCACGTTTCCTTCCTGGGGAGCAGGCTCCCCTTGTCCTGCGATTGGTTGGGGGACCCGGGGCGGGAGGGAGGCAGTCCCGGATCCCCCGGCCGGCGCGTGCTGCAAGGGGGCAGTAAGCACGTCCGGCAAGGCGGAGTTGGTGGTATCGGTGGCAGGCGGCGCTGTTTCGCCCTGCGGCTCGCGTGCCGTGGCGACGGCCCGCGCAAGCGCCCGCGCGACTTCGCGGCGGCTTGCCGGATCCTGGAAGTGCGTGCCTGCCGGCTCGGGCAGCGGCACTTCGACCACCCGCGCCGCATGGCTGCGGCCCTGCGCATCGCGGTAAGCGGCCAGGACAACCTTGAGGCTGCCCGAGGTCGAAGCCGCGGCGACCGGACGCTGGGCTGGGAGATCGTCGGCCTTTTCACCGGCGGTCGCGGTCGCCCGGCCATCGATGACCGAAGTCGGCGCGCAGTCTCCGGCCGGTGTCCGGCAGGAGAAGTTGCCCTTGACGTTGCCGCCGAGCACCGCGCAGCCGCTGGTTGCCAGCAGCAGGCCGAGCAGCGCCGCGGAGCGAGGGACATGGCTGAAGCTGCGCATCAGCGGCCTCCCTGGTTCGAGGCGAGACCAAGGAATTTGCGGATTTCAGCAGCCGGGCGATAACCCTGCAGCACGGCGCCATCGCTGGCGCGCACCAGGACCGGCGTGCCCGAGAAGCCCTGCGCCCGAGCAAACGCCTCATTCGCATCGAGCCCCTTGGCCGTGCAGCCCTTGCGCTGCGGCACGGCCTCGCCGGCGTAAGCCTTATGCAGGGCTGCGACCGGATCGGCAGCGCACAGCACAGCTTCAGAAATCTCGCGGCTCTTGGCCCCGAAGATCGAAATCGGCCGCTCCTCGACCCGGACGCCTGCCTTGACCAGTTCGCCGGTCAGGCGCTGGCAGTAGCCGCACTGGAAATCCGAAAAGACGACGACCTTGGGAGCATTCGCCGGTCCCCACTGGATTGCGCCGTCCGTCGGCAGACGGGCCAGGTCGACCTTGGTTGCTGTCGGTGCCGGCGGCCCGGCTTCGTGACCGGTCTCGTGCCGGGCATTTTCTGCGTCCACGCGGGCAGCGCCGGCCGCCAAAAGATCGGGGTTGAGCTCGAGCAGCCGCGCTGCAGTGACATCGCGGCGCGTCTCCATGTCATAGAGGCGGCCGACCATGAGATATCGGGCAGTCTCATCGACGTAGAACAGCGTGTTGCCCGAGACCACTTCGCACAGCCCGCCGAAGCCTTCACAGGACAGGCCGGTGATCGGCGTCTTGGGCAGGCGGGCCATGAGCGCTGCGCGCACGGTGCTCGCCATGCCCTCGGCCCGCGCAGGCTCAGCGGTGACCGCGGCGAGGCCGAGGCTGATTACGGTAAAGGCTGTGGTGACAGCGAGGGCCGCGGTCGCGGCGCGCGCCTTCAGTCCCGGCTGGAATTCCGAGTACTTCATTTTGTATTGCTCCTGACATGAACGCCGTCGAGGAAGACGATCTCGACTTCGATGCCGGTCGGCATCTCGACGACGGGTTGGTATTGTTCGGCGCGTTCGATGAGGTATTTGCTCACCGTGTCGGCAGCTTCGCCCGCGCCCTGGCCAAAGCCGCCCGCGACAATGTCGGTGGGCGAGAGCGCCTGGCGCTTGCCGTCAGCGCCGATCTGGCCCGTGAAGACGCCATTGGCGTTGGCGGAAAAACCGCGACCAAAGCCGCCGACGATCCCGGCAAGCAGGGCCTGGCCCACGAGGCTGCCCTCGCGGCTGACGACGCGGCCGCGCACGCCCGACTTGCCGGCAAAGCTGATGAAGCCCTTGACCTCGCTCACCGCATAGCGGCCGCCGGGCTGCGCGCAGGTCATGCGGGCAAGCTTCACATAGACCTTCTCACTGCTGAGATCGCCGCGCGCTGCGCCATTGACGAGGCAGCCGGTGAGATCGGTCGTCAGCACCTTACCGCCCCGCATGACCGAACGCGCTGGCCCGGTGATCCGGAGCACCACGGGCAATGGATCGGTCTGGCTGGCAACTCCGGTCGAGGCATCGACGCCCACGATCACGCGCGCCGGCGCATAGCTGTTGGGCGGCAGGTAATCCCGGCTGTCCTGCAAGACGAGCGGCGGGGCTGCATTGTCGGGGGCGGGCTTCTTGGTGCCGGCGGCGCCGGTCTCGAAGCTCATCAGGCTGACCTTGCCCTCCTCGGGCAGCGGACCGCTCGCCGCCGTCCGGCCAGCGGCAGGTGCAGCGCCAGGGGCGACGCCGGGACCATAAGCCGGGGGCGGCGGAGCCGCGGCAGCTGAGGCGCGCGCAGCCTGGTCGAGCTGCGCCTTCAAGGCGGCATTCTCGGCCGAGATGGCGTCGATCGCGGTCTGGCCGTCGGTCCGCATCTGGCTGTTTTCGGCCTTTAGCGCGGCGAGCTGCTGCTCGAGCTCGGGCCGCGAAACCTGGCCCTCCTTGAGCGCCTTGATCTCACGGTCCTGGGCATCGGCCCGGTTGCCGTAGGTCGCGACGAACTCGCGTTCGGAAAGGTTGCGATTGACCAGCCCGCCCGTGTCGATGCTCACCGTATCGCCGGAGGCACCCGCGTGTCTGTCGTCGGCGCCGCTGAACAGGAAGGTTGCCCCGCCGATCAGCGCAATAGCGCCGACGCCTGCGAGCAAGGCCTTCTGCCGCTGCGCGATCTGGTGGTTCAGATTGCGCCTGCCAACCTCACGCCGGCTTTCCGGAGTGGCGCTGGCATCAGCCGTCTCAGGGGTCTGGGGAACCGGATCGGTCGCCGGCTTGTCTGCGTTTGCCATTACTCCAGCCCTCCCTTGCGGAAGACGAGGAAGGCGCTGGTCACCTCGTTGGGGGCGAGGATGTCGCGGCCATAAGCAAAGGCGATGGCGCCAGCGGGGCCTTCGCGATCCTGACCCAGCTCGAGCGGCACCTTGCCGAGATTGCGCAGGCGAAAGCGCTGACCGGTCAGCTCGGCGCCGGAGTATTCTGCAACCAGCTGGACCTCGATGGTGCCAGTCTTGCGCGGCAACCCGAGTTCGGTCCGTCCGGTAAAGCCCGGAAGCACCGCATCCCCTGCCATGGCCTCGATCAGCCGGATGGCCGCATCGTCAGGGCCGCTGGTCTGCTCCCATTCTTCGGCCTCGCGCACCTTGAGAGCCGGATTGGTCACAAAGATCTGGCTCGCCTCCTGGGAGACCGTCCGGCACGCAAACTTGTAGACGAACCCGGCCTTGCTCGTGGCAAAGAAGCTCACCCGGTCCGAGGCGAATTGCGGCGGCACCGAGATATAGATGTCGCCGCGAACCGGCTCATGGGTGATCGTGAAATCGTTGTAGGGATAGGCGCTCGCGATCTTCGAGACGTTGGCAAAGCCATCATCGATGAGCGCAATGCGGGTCAGTTCACCGCGCGAGAGCGTGCAGTCGATCTTGGCATTGTCAGCCGCGTCGACGAACTGGTCGGCACGCGCTGGCGCCGCGCTGAACGCGAGGGCGCAAAGGGCAATGCCCAGCGCCTTCCAGCCCGTATCGATACGGCGCGTTGCGCCCAGGGAAAGGCAGGCAACACCGGCGCCAAGCGCCGATGAAGCACAGGGTGTGAGAGCGCTCATGGCTGTGTTCAATCCTTCTGGCTGGGGTCGGGCAGCTGCTCGAAGCCGGTGAGCGCGAGGGAGAGGCCTCGCCTGCTCCAGCGAAACCGGAAGCTGCGATCGTTGCTGGCGATCACCTGCGCGCCGACGAAGGTCTTGAGCGTGCCGGTGACAGTCGAAGAGAGGCCGCCTGGATCGACATCCATTCGGCGGATGACGAAGGCCTGGGAGATATCGGAGCCGCGCTGCTCCTCAACGATCTTGACGAGCTCGGCCTTGAGCCGCCCATGGGCAGCCGGATCGGCGAGCTTCAGGATCTCGCCCATCCAGTAATCGAGGCCCTGCGGGCTGCGATTGAGCAGCATCAGCGCGGTGTCGCGGGTGACAAGCTCGAGATAGTGGGCGTCCGGCCCCGCACTGGTGAGCGAAAGCCGCTCACTCGTCACGGGCACGAGGACAACCTCGCGGTCCCGTGTGGCAGCAGCCCCAAGCCCAAGCAGGCTCGCAAGCCCGAGCACCCCGGCTACCACCGCCAGGCGATTGCGCTGGCGCAGGTATTTCTGGGCCTCTTCGTAGGCGAATTCAGCGCGCATGGCGTCCTCCCTCAGCCGGCCAGGAGGCGGCAGTGGGAGGGCGGCGTGGCCTTGAGCCCGAGGAAGCCCCCGGGCAGGTACCAGTAGGCAGCATGCACCAGCGCCGAGCCCGCGTTTCCGGATTTCGCCTTCCGCAAGACGAACCAGGCCGCAAAGGCGAGAGCGATCCCGATGAAGATGTGCTGCGCCAGGATCCCCCAGGCAAAGGGGATCAGCAGCCCCGCGAACTCGTCGATGGTCCAGAAGCCGATGAGCTCCGGATCGTCGAGCCGTTGGGGTACGAGGTACTTGTCAGCCATGATGCCGCCCTCCCGCCGTGACCGGATCCGCTGTTCAGATGACCGCGGTCACGACCGAGGTGACGATCGGCACGCCAGTGCCGACGCCGATGCCGACGCCCACGGGAACGGCGACCTGGCCGAGCGAGAAGCGCCCGGAGGCAAGGCCGATGAGACCGCCCGCAAGGCTGAGAACGGTGATGATCTTGCCGCCCGAGCCTTCGAGGAAATCGGTGAACTTGGTGAGAGCCGGATCGAAGGTGGTGTCAGCGCCGGCATAGGCCGCACCAGCACCGGCGAGCGCCACCAGAGCGGGCAGGATATAGTCCTTGAGCCGGGAACGGCGGGCAAGCGGAACAGGGGTATTCATGGGCAGGACCTTTCGAAGGTTGGTCAAACAGCAAGCGGCCAAGCCGTTCGCTGTCTGTTCTTCGTGATCCCTCGATGTGCCTGTAGGAAATCGAGACCTACGCTCTCGCTACGTCGACCAAGCAAAAAGCGACGGGAAAGACCTGTCGGGCCGACCTTCGCGCCAGTTCGCTCGTCTTGAGCGCGAATTCAGCCGGAAACTGCGTGGACCATGCCGAAATGTGCGCGTTCGTGGCGGATTTCTGCGCGAATCGCCGAAGCCGAGTGATTCGCCGCTTCCTTCATGTTCCTTTTATGTTCTTTTCGTTTTCCTACACCCTTCCTCTTCGCATAGCCGATGAGTCGGTCATTCCAGCCAGAGGAGAAACAGCAATGATCGACATGGGCGTACTTGATGAAACCCAGACCCGGCAGGAGCTCGCAAACCTGCTGCACACCGCCGTTGAACTGAGCGGTCGCAATCGCTGCGAAATCGCGCGCGAGGCCGATATTCATAAGGATGCGCTGCGCCGGACGCTGATGGGGGAGCGCAGCCCCAGTGTAGGAGAAGCGCTTCGGATTCTGGCGTCCTCCGGGATGGCCCCGCACGCCCACATGCTGTTGTTCCTCGGGGCTGGCGGCGATCAGGCGACCCGCTGGCTTCAGACCGACATCGCCAAGTTCTTCGAGGAACTCATCTGCGAATTGCCTGCCGCCCTTGAGCGCGTTCTTGGTAACCAGGTGCACGACGTGAAACCGCGCTGGGCCAAGGGAACCGCGCACCGGGTGGCACGGCTGCTTGCCGATCATATCGACGAACTTGAGCGTAAGGATGCCCTGCTGGGAGATATCTTTGCCGCTACCGTTGGAGGCCGTCATGACTGAAGGTGCCGTGCCGCCGGCCGCAGAGCCGAAGCGCGTGACACGCCTCATCCGCTTCAAGGAAGTTCAGCACCGTGTCGGGCTGGGCCGATCGACGATCTATCGCTGGATGGCCGAAGGGAAATTTCCGAGACCGGTCCAACTCGGCGGCTACGCAGTTGCTTGGGCGCAGGAGGACATCGACGCGTGGATCTGCAATAAGGGCCGCAACTGATTACAAGGCTCTCCATGTCCCTGACGATATTTGAAGAATTTGTCCCCGTCCTCACCAGCCTGAGCGATGCGGAAATCGAAGATCCGCAAGCAGTTCAAAGATTGAGAATGGCCAGCGAACGCGTCGGCGCGCGGCATGTGGAGATGATCTACGCTCCATTCGATCACATCAACACATCAGCGCGCGTCGTCATCGTCGGCATGACTCCCGGCCGGTTCCAGGCAGCCAATGCGTTGCGCGCCGCGCGAAAGGCCCTGCTGGAAGGGCGAACCGTTGCCGAGGCCGCCGCTGCTGCGAAAACCTTTGCCAGCTTCTCGGGTGAACCCATGCGAACCAATCTTGTCCGCATGCTCGACCTAATCGGTGTCGGACAATGGTTGGGCTTGGCATCAACGGCTTCGCTTTGGTCCGACAAAGGCGACCTCGTGCATTTTACATCGGCGCTGCGGTATCCCGTGTTCGTCGATGGGCAGAACTGGTCAGGGCAGCCCGACATGGTCAAGACGCCCGCTTTGCGAGGTTGGCTCGAGGCCTATACTGGCCAAGAGCTCCGTGCCTTGTCCGATGCGGTGATTGTCCCTCTGGGGCCGAAGGTCGCTGCGGCTATGCAAGCTCTTGCGGCCGAGGGTCTGGTAGATGGTCGCCGAATATTGGATGGTCTACCTCATCCCAGCGGGGCCAATGCTGAGCGGATCGCGTTTTTCCTGGGCGACAAAGCAGCAGAGCGCTGTTCAGCAAAGACCAACACAGCCGCACTTTCGAGGGCAAGGGCGGACCTTCAAGCTCGGATTGCAGCCTTCAGACGGTCCTGAACCCGCCGAGCAGGATTTGCTATGCCCACATACCGAAGTCAGAACACGGGCTATTTAATCTGGCTTGAAGAGACCCGCACAGCACGCCAACCAATCTTGCCTGTTTTTTCCTGACGCCTAACGGCAAGGCAGCAAACATCGTATGTTTGCCCCGTCTCGAAACCTTTCGCCAAATCAGGTGGGACAAAAATATCGTCGCGGGAGGCGCGGATGAAGGCAAAGGATTTACCTTCATGGCGTTCTAAACGACCGGAGATCGTTTCGCAAAGCCCTGGCAATTCCGCCACGTCTGACAACCGCCAGTCCAACGGCGGACCCTCGGGTTCTGCACGCCCCACTTCCACAATCGTCCCGGCAACGAGGTCGGCGATCTGGGGAAATCTGGCGTGCTTCAGGGCGATTCCGGTATTCACGCTCGTGGCGACATAGCTGAGCGCTTTGTCATTGTTCACGTGATCCACCACGCCTTGAACGTAGGTAAGACTCTTGCGGTCCAGGTTGCGAAGAAGGGCCATTGCTGCTGGGCCCGCATCGGGCATATCCTGCATGCCGCCATCGGCATTGATGCGTGCATACCACCCGCTGCTCGCTAGTTGCTGCAGCTCTTGGGGGATCTTGTACCCAGCCTGTTCGCGGTATTTCAGTGCAAGCGATATCTGACGTGCAGACTCGGCATAGCGCTCTGCAAGCGCAAGTCTGTGGGCGAGATGAATGCGGATTTTCGCCACCTCTTGCTCTTCTCTTGCGAGCTGTGTGGCATAGGCAAAACATACCAGGGCATCGTCGGGCTGTGACTTTTCGAGTATCTCGCCGAGTAACGCCCAAGTCCAGGCTGCGCGTGACTGGCGCCGTAAAACCGGCGCCAAACGCTGGATCGCAAGCTCATCCTCGCCGCGAGCAAGGTGAGCTTTGCTTTGGTAGTAATTCAACCACTGATCGTTGGGGTGTTCGGCAAGCGACTTGTCGAGAACGTCCAATCCCCAGTCAATCAGCTTGGAAGAGGATTGACCATCGACAAGACGGGCGACTGCTTCCCTGCTGATTGCTCGTCGGAAACGCTGTTCCAGACTATCGATGGTCTTACCTTTGTCATTGATGAACGGCTTCCGATCTTCATCGGAAAAGTCATCGATCCCGACCCAACGGGCAAAGCCAAGAAATTCGCGCCAGTCTTTCGAAACCTTGCCGGACAGACGCAACATCTGGGAAAAGGCAGTATCGCGTCTCAGCAGGTCTGCGAACCTGACAAATTCCCGCATGCAAGGCGTAAATTGGTTGTTCAGTTCAGAGGCAGACAATTGACCTGTCTCGTACCGACCCACAACATCCTTCATCTGGTCATAGAGAACCCAAGCATATGCACGCAGAAACCAGATGTCCGAAGCATTCGTTTCGAGGTTTTGCCGGGCCACACCCAACGCCTCGGATGAACGCCCCTGCTTCCGTAGTTTGAATATGACATCGGATGTCATTGATTGCCAACTGTATCCGCTGACATAAGCCTCTTTACATCTTCATAGAGTCCGTTGGTGCGTCCTGGGCCGCCCACCTCTTGCGCTGTCGTCCAGGTCGACTTGCTGTTGAACGAAAAGTCGATATCCCCGCGGCGTGAAGCATCGGCGACACTAACGCGCAGACGATATGGCGACAATTCAACTCCGGTGCGTGCGATGGGTGACCCAGCCAGCGCGCGGTCCATCAAATCGAGGAACTCTTGAATGAATGCGTCGGGCTGGATGGCATCCTTCTTCCCGGCAACCTCACCGAGAATGGCGAGTGCATCATCGGCAAGCTGGCGGTCAGACACAGAGCCAGGCACTTCACCGGATCGACTGATCTTAAACTGTCCGTTGTAATGGTACTGCACAGAAGCACGCTTACCTTCGCGGGTCAGCGTGTAGCGCTCGCAATAGTCGAGATGCCGTAGTTGATCGATTGTGATACCTCGCGCAGACCACGCGGAACGAAGCTTCTGGTGAACTTCCATCAGCGGGGCGACTGAGGAAGAGAAGGAGAAGCGATCCCAGTCGGGATCGCCAGACGGGGGCGGACTGGCTCCTTCGGCGATTGCGCTTTCCTGATCTTTTCCCCGCCAGATCTGGTCACTATACGGCTCAAACTCCGGAACATTTACGAGCACCAACCTTTCTGCTGCTCGGGTAATCGCCGTATAGGCCCATCGATAGAAATGCTCGTTGTGAGGATCGCCAAAGCCATCGAAGTCCACGACAACGGTTTTCCATTCACCGCCCTGCGCCTTGTGGCAGGTCAAGGCGTAGCCGTACTTCACCTGGAGCGCGTTAAAATACGCATCGTCGCGAATGGTACGCTGAAATTCCTCGGAAGCTGGCCGAAGATGCGGATGCCGCATCCGGAAGTCGACTAGTAATGCACGCTGTTCAAGCGCGGATAGTTGGCGACCGGGTGCGTCAAGAAGATTTTCTAGGATGAGCGTGTCGTGCTTGACGATGGTTCCGTCGGTGTCACGAAACGCAAGACTGACCTCGCGGAACGAAATATCAACACGATGCCCTCCGCGCAAAGGCACCACAATTTTCTTCGGTTCGGCGCCAACTTTCATCACGCGGACCAGATCACCGTTACTGAAGGGTGGCTTGTTCTTGTTGACAAGAAGCGTTTCACCGATCTGGATCGGCATGCCGGCATCGCCCCACCGGCGTTCCCTGATGGTTCGATTGTACTCCAGTGCAATGGAGTTCGAGTGAACGACAACCACACTTGAGTCCCGGTCGCGTATACCCTTCTCGACGAGATCGACGGCCTGTCGGACATCGGCGCGCTGGATATCTTCGAGTTTGGTGGTCAACGAAAACCTGTTGAACCTCCTCGCTTCGATAGCGTCTCGGATTTCGCTGGCACGAGCCAAGATGGCGCTTCCCTGCGCCTGCCTCATCACGGTCCGCAGTTCGAACGAAGCAACTCGCAGGCCAAACTCGCGCGCGAGATATTCGTCCGAGAGGGCGGGTGAAATGTTGTCACCCACCGGTGGGAGCTGAGCTGGATCGCCTACGAACAACAACTTCGTCAAAGGCCGTTCGATGCGCCCCGGCCGCTTCGCTCTCACGAACTGCACGACATCGCTCAACAGCCGTCCAGAGCCGAACTGCATGAAGTCGCCGGACTGCTCCTTGTCCCCCACCATGGAGGACTCATCGATCACGAAGAGCGAGGCGGTTGGCTCGTCGGTCTTGAGCGGGAAAACCAATCGGACACCGGGATCGTTCTCCGCTTCAGCGTTTTCGTTGACGCTGATTTTCGGAGAGCTGTAGATTTCCTTGTGAATCGTCGAACTACCGTAGGCGCTGTCGCCAGCAATCTGACCGATTTTGTTACCGATAATGCGGGCAGCTCGGCCGGTCGGTGCCATCAGCGCACAGGACAAGTTCATCTCATCCAATGCTTCAATCAGCCTTGCTATGAGCGTTGTTTTGCCCGTTCCCGCGCTGCCACGCAGAATGAAAGCATCGAGGTCATCGTCGCGCAGAAAGGATTTGATCGCTTGAAGCGCGGAAGCCTGCTCCGCATTTAACTCAATCACAAAATTCCCCTGCTGGCCGAGCGAACGAAACGAGGCATTGCATCCCGGCTATCATCCACGAGTTCGATCAAAAAATGCTGAATTGAAAGCGCAAAAGCCAGGGGCAGCGCTAGGCCATGCGGCAACCTCTATTAGTCACATGGGGTGATGCGCCGCGAATAGCGGTTCTGCGCCGTAATTTTTGCGGTTCTGATAACCTTGTCGGATCTGTAAACTTCGGACCGCAGAAATGACTTTTCCCCCTCCAGTTCGGCCTCTCCAATATCCTTCCACCAGGCCCGGGGTAGCCCGTTTGCCTCGCCATTCCAGCGATACCCGCGCTCTTTAAGCACATCCTTCGCTTCGAATGGGGCATCCTCTGCCCAGCAGCGAAAGGAAGTGCGTCGAGCCGAAGCAAGGAGTTGCGAAAGTGCGCCCTGGCCGCTGATCGGCAATTCGCGGGAGAGAAGCTCGATTGCCGCACGACAGTCGCTCTCGGCACGATGACGGTCGTAAAAAAATCCACTGCTGAGCGCCAAAAACGCGAGCTTGCTGCTTTCGTAGCCTTCGTCGTTCCAACCAATTTCGCTCATCGAACAAGCCCAAGGATTCTGCTGCATCATTGGGCAAAATCGCTCGATGAAAGGTCGATCGAAGGCTGCATTGTGAGCAATAATGAGGTTGCGACCCGCAAATTCGGCAACGGCATTCGGATCGATCACTTGTCCGGCCACCATGTCGTCGGTGATTCCAGTTATCTTTGTGACTCCAGCCGGAATGGTGGAGCTCGGCTGCCGCAGGCCAGTGAAGGCCTCCCCCACATAGACGACTTCGTCTTGTTCGGAGTAGTAGAACGGGACCATAGCGAGCTCGATGATCTCGTCATGTTCCGAATTGAGGCCAGTAGTTTCTACATCAAGAAAAATTGCTCGGCGCGCATTTTTCGGCGCAAGGCCGAAGTGTATTTTCGGTTCTAGGCGGCGCAAAACCTTAAAGTCTCCACTTGATTCAAGCGCCGATATCATTTCCTCTTGATGCAATTTTCTTTCTCAATTTTATCAATGATGAGCCCGATAACACCGATGGATTCAACTCACAGTGTGCGCCAGCCGCATTCTCGAGCCTCTCCCCGGTTAAGTTTAATAGAGAGCACAGATTGGAGGTGAACGCCTATTCGACCATCAGCCTCCTCCTTGGGTCAGTCTCTTCTGCATTTTTTTGGAGCCAAGCTAAGGTGTGCTGGCAGTCCTCATTGGAAATGAGCGGGTCGCGAGACAACCGAAAGCCCTCCATGCGGGCGTGCTGCCGGTTGGACAGCATTGAATCATCGAGATACGTCCGGACTGAAAAAACAGGCATCGGGCTCGAAAAAAACGACTGTTGGGTCGCGTTAATTCGGAGGGTGCGGAGGATCAGTGCGCCATCACGATATGGAACAATCAAGTCATACGTCATGCCATCTTTTAGCTTGGTTAGGCTATGATCAGATTTCGATGACAGAAAATCCCTTAAAGCCCTTGCTTGCTGCAATATTTCTAGAACATCAATCTCAATTGATTCTGGATTTGAAGCACCCCTTTCCATCAATCTGGAAATAGCATGATGAGATATGTTCGCCGATATGCTTATTTTGGCGCTAAAATTGTTACCTACCGAAAGAAGCAATAAGTCAGATATAATGACTGATCGTTCGGAAAAGACCTTTTCCTCATCTGCATGCATGGCGAAGACATCAGTCTCACGAACCGAAGCCAATCGCACGGCGAAGACTGCCTTCATCACCTTGTCCCACTGGGCCAAGTGGACGGCATCGAAAGCAGGGCGCACATATTTGGAGACCCGTTTGACGACGCGGCCAGGCTTTTTCGCGTACGCAGACTCGCGAAAAGCCAAAACCGCCGCCTCTCGACGTGGTGAGCTCAGCCAATCGGTAATGTCAGTCAGGCGGGGCCGACTTTGAACAAAGTTCGTAGCATGGCCGTCGGCAAACCTCTTGTACAAGCCCAGCACTCCATGCCTTGAAGAAGTTCATATAGTTCAGTTGAGGCAAGGCGAAGGTCTAGAGCCAAGACACGGATCCGCCACTCGCAGCCTGCGATAGCCCTCAGCGCAATCGAGCCGAACTCACCAACGCCCGAAAATCGGAAATGCTACGGTCAAAATAATGAAGACGCGGTGCGTCAAACGTGATCATGTACAGCTTGCCGGCGATGATCGCGGCCCGAGCCTCACCCCTCCGCGTGAGCAAATCGGCATCCACATATTCATACGTGAATGACACGCCGTCTTGGCCCAGGAACTTTGAGGGCTCCGTGGTCAGCAGGCTGAAAGCACCTATCTCCTTGTGAGTGCGGTAGGTCCCTTCCAATAACTCTGGGATTTCGATGAGCAGGGTCGAGCTCGTAAACTTGGGCAACGGATCGCGCTTCCTGTCGCGCTCTTTCACCAGCGGTTTGCCAGCTTCGATCCCGCCGAAGAATGTAACGTCGTTGAGCTGCTCCCCGTCCAGTGTCCAGGTCTCGGTATTCTTGCCAGCCTTGGCGTCCAGACGATTCCAGTCTCTGCCTGGTGTTACCGTGACCCCCGAGTCGGCGACCGCAACCGCTTCGCCGTTAACGCGCAGTTTGTGAGCGGCAGCCGGGGAGGCAAGGAGAAGGATGGCTGCAGTGGATATCAGCGCTGCTCGAATGTTGCCCGTCTTCTTCACTGAAATCACTCCCCCGGAATCATCAGTCGGATCATGCCCGCATCATCTGCGCCGGGCTTGATCTCCAGATATGTGCGAAGCGCTGCTTGGCCGGCTGCACGTTCGCCAGTTTTGATAAGCGACAACCCCAGCCCTCGATGTGCCTCGGCAAATGCAGGGTTGAGACCGATCGCGCTGCGATAGAATTGCACCGCGTTCACCAGATCGCGCTGATTGCCACGGGTGCGATAGAGCTCACCTCGTGCAAACCACAGATCTGCGTTCCACCCGTTTTCGGCCAGACGATTGATGAGGTAATCGCTGCCACCGAAATCATTGAGCTTGATCTGGTCCTGAAGGAAAATCGGGAGCCAGGTTGCCATGGCTGCGCGATAGCGGTCCACTCCTTCATCACGGTCTTTGGCTGACGGATCGGCTAGCTCAGCGAGGTATTCGGCCCGCTCTCCCTGGGGAGGGTGCGACGCCGTGAATGCAATTGCCTTGAAGTCCGGCTTCCGGATGCCTCGAGCTGTTGCCGAGGCTTCAATCTCACCCATCAGATTCTGCCAGACCTGGGCTGCAGCTTGCGGACGCAGATCGCTAGCATTGAGATATCCGAGTCCAAGCAGGTCGGCTTCACGTTCCTGATCCCGGCCAAAGCGAAAGAAGCTGCCGTAGACCGATATCTGCAGATCCTGGTAAGCTCTCTGGGTATTGTAGCTGGGAGACATGCTGGCGAGCAACGCGCTCCAAGCCAGCAAATCGCTACCACCTCTCGCTGCCTTGAACTGCATGAGAGAGTGCCGCTTTTCGAAATGGCCAAACTCATGGCCTAGCACGGCTGCCAATTCCGCCTCGCTACGCATCCGCAACAACAAGCCGCTAAAAACGCGCATCGTTCCATTCGGCGACATGGTCGCATTGAACGTGGGCTCCCGGAGAATGTAGACACGCGTTGCGTTGCAACGATCAGCGCCTACAGCTCGGCAGAGCACGCTCTTCACGTAGGCGGACAGGGCTTCATCCCGGATGACAACCGGTGACGCTACCAACGCGCGCTCGTACTCGTCATCCCTCTGCCACAGGCCGATCTCGTCCACGCCCTTGGGCTGATAAGCACCCTCGTATGGCGGAGGCGCCGATGCTGGTCCCGCGTGAGCAGTGGAACCGAGAACGCTGGAGACCAGCAACGTCGCCGCTGCGATCGCTCGCGATGGTTTGGTCATCATTCGGCCTTGATTTCGCTGCCCGGGAAATCTTCGAGCAATTGACGCATTCGTTTCTGGGCACCGTCGGGCTCGCGGACATCACCGCCCATCGCACCGTCGGCGTTGAGCCAGAGCAGATCCCCGGTCTTCAGATCAACCAAGCCAGCATAGCCGATATGCTCCCCGGATTGGACAGCGAGCCCAGGACCGAGAAGAGCCATGACCTGCAGGATCTTCCGACCGGTCGATCCGTAAGCATCCTTCGTGAAAATGAACAATCCGTAGTCAGCTTCAGCAGCTCCCGGCAAACTGGCCACCGTGGAACCAAGGGACCAGTCGAAAACGCCCTCCCGGTTATCGCGCTTCTTGGTAGGAAGCCGATTGCCAACAAAAAACTGATACTGAATCACTGCTTCCGAAACGGCAGCAAACAGGCTCATGTGCTCCTGGACTGCAAGAGCATCCTCACCATAGGCTTCGGGGGCTTCGATGACCTGATTGCCAAGGCGCTTCTGGAGTTCCGCCAGGGAGGATTGCATGTTCAGTTTGGCGCGATCTGTCCATTCAGCGTTCGGCTCGAACATGCCGCCTGTAGACTGAGAGCCTACGCTAATTCTGGGGCGAAAGATCAGAATTTTCTTGCCGCTGTTGGCAGGCAGCTCGAATCCTGCCCGGACTGCCGACCTTTCTTGCGCCTGAAGAGGTGACGTCCAAAAGATCAGTGATCCAAAGCAGATCGCGATCAGGCGAATTAGTCGATTCATCCAAGCCCCCTCGTCGAGCACCAATATGTGCTAACGCAAAGCCTGCGCTAAAGCATCGAAAAGCGACGGGGCAAGAGCTATTTTACGTTTACGTGATGCCGACGATATCAGTGAATTTAGTGCTCGACCTCAATGACTTGCCACCTTAACACAACATGTTGTGGTTAAAATGCCCCAAGAACATCATTTGGCCTATAATGTTGTGGGGCGCTCCCGATTGTGTCGACAGATTTCCTCACCGCTCAAACGCGTGGTCTTCTGAGTGTGGCTACATTCTGGAAACTGGTTGCAGCCATAGAATGTCGTGTTGTTCCGCCCTTGGCGCTCAACCATCTGCCCGACAAGGCAGCGAGGGCACTGATCTAGTTCTTTGCCGTCAATCGTTTCGAAGCGAACGTCGTCACCGGCAATCTCGCAAAGCTCGCGGATATAGCGTGAGGGCTTGCGCCGGTTACAGAGGATGAAGGCCCCTCTGCTGGCGCGGGTCAGCGCCACATAGAAAAGGCGCCGCTCCTCAGCATAGGCATAAGTCTCCGGCCGCGGGATGACGAGGTTGAGCAACTCGTCATCTTCGATCCGGCTCGGAACTCCGTAATCGCCCTCGCTGACGTCGAGCAGGATTGTGTAGTCTGCTTCCAGGCCCTTGGACCGATGAAAGGACATGCCCGTGACCTCGATGTTCGAGAAGTGCGGCATCTGTCCGCCGAACGGATCAAGGAGGTTATAGCGCCACAGCACGAGGACCTTCAGCTTCTGCCCTTCGTGCTGGCGCCATTGGGAGGCAATGCTTTCCAGGAAAGTGTCGAGGCGCTCGAGCAGCTGGAAACATGCAGCCGGAAAACTCGGCTTACGCCATTCCACAGTAACAGGAATCACTCGAATGGATCGCGGGATGGCGGCACGCGTCGAGCGAACGGTTTTGGTGATTTGCGCGGGATTGCGCTGAACGAAGCGTGCGGCCGTATCGGCCAGTAGCTGGTTGCATCGGTAGGTTTGCTCGAGGCGTCCTTGCCAGCAAGCCCCAAAGTTGGCCTCGAACTGGGTGAAGATCGTGATATCCGATCCGGCAAAGCGGTAAATCGACTGCCAATCGTCTCCGACGGCGAAGACCTTGGTGAACGGTTTTTGGTGCTTGAGCGCCTTGATCAGGTTCGCCCTTGGATCCGAGATATCCTGAAATTCGTCGACGAGGATGAGCGAATAGGGGCTCTGGTAGCGGCCCGTCTCGACGAGGTGCACAGCGTCGCCGATCATCGAATCGAAATCGATCCGTTTGGCCTCTTCGAGTTTTCGCGAGTAGGCTTGTGTAATCAGCCAGACCGCCCTCGCGAAATATTGTGCACGGGGCTTGTCATGCAGGGTTTTGGCCCGCTCCAGCAGCATTTCCAAGGTCAGCTGACTGGCCCTGATGTGCTTGATGCAGACGCCGATCAGCTTCTGGTAATGCGTAATCACCACCGGCTCGATTGCTTTCAGGATTTCCTCGGTGCTTTTCTCGGTCAGCGGGATTTCCCGTTTCACCAGTTCGGCCTCGAGCCGCTGAAGCAACGTCCCGTCTCGCGCCTGTGCCGAGGTCGTCTCGAAGACATCCAGTTCTTCGCGTTTGTACCCGGCGCGTTTGCCCTTCATGTGTTCGACGTAATTGTCGAAGGGCGATGACCCATCAGCATTGATGGCGAAATGCTCATGGTACGTGTCGGTTAGAGGGTAATGGAAGTCAGGCTGAACGAAACGCTCGCTCCCGTCCTCCTCCTCCTCGAATGAGATCTGCTTCTCATACTCGAACTCGACCGAGTGGACCCACAGCCAGTTCGCGATGCGCTGCTCCTGAAGCGATCGCACATAAATCTCTGCAAGGGTGCCGATGGTGCTGCCGCCCTTGTCATTTCGATCGGCAATGTAGCGATTGTAGTCCGCTTCCGAGTCAAAGACCTCCGCTGGAATATCGGCTTTGGGCAGGATGGAGAGCAGGTCGATCCAGAGCCGCTTGAACTCGTCGTTCGTATCCATCAGCTCCCGAATGATCTTGTCGATCACGCGTGCTTCACCAGCCGGGTGCTCTACCCAGTTGGCCAGTTGAGGCGGCCGTCCCTCGGTCTCCTCGATTATACCCCGACCCAAGGCGTGAAAGGTGGTTACCGGGCATTCCAAGGCGTCCTCGTCGATGCCGAGCTGCTTCGCGATCCGCTCCTTCAGCTCGTCGGCCGCACTCTTGTTGAAGGCAAGAACGAGAATTTCGCCGAGCTGGTACAATCCTTTCTCCAGGACGTAGGCTACTTTCCCGACCATCGTCGCGGATTTGCCAGAGCCGGCTGACGCCACGAGGAGATTGTTGTCTTCAAGTCGGATGCAAGCCTCTCGCTGCTCCTGCGAGAGCGAGAATCCGCCCAGGTTCGAAAAGAACCCGTCGAACTTTTGCATCTCGTGAACCACGAAGCTCTCGTTGTAGCGGCTGCGAACAGCCGGATCGGTGAGCATGGCAAACGAAGTGGGGAGATATTCTCTCAGCGAAGCCGGGATCAGATTGGCGTCAAACAGAGGGTGGGCCAGGGCAACCGAGGCGCTGCCGGGAACGCTGGCAATTGCCCGGCTCACATCAGCATGGGCCAGGTACTGCTGGTTGCTGTCCGTTATGGCGCGGATCTTGGTGTCCACCTCACGGAGACGTTCCTTGTCGGAATCGATCAGCTCCGCGAGATGTTGGTTCACGAAAGCCAGCAAGTCCTGGCGTAATGTCTGAGCGGACTTGGCAGTCAGGCCTGACAGCGCATCGACGCGGCCTTTCGACCGGATTTCGACTGTATGCCATAGCAGCGCCTTGGTCGATGATACGTCTGTGACATCGAGGCATAGGACCTCGTCGTCAGCCTTTAATTTCAGCCGAATGCGGTCCGACATGGATGCGCTAAGGACCAGCTTCCAGTTTTCCGACAGGAAGATGCGTGCCCACAGGCTGGGCCGATATGTCCGGGATCTTCCAATCATCGCCAAGCTCGCTGCCACAGTACCCGCTCTTCGTCACCTGAGCGGCCGAACCATTTTCTTTCCGATCTAGAGCAACTGGCCCTGCGCTCGGGAGGATTGCCGGTGCCGTCTTTGTCGTCTTTTGAAGCTCCACGGAGGCTCGGGGTTATCCATTTGCCATAGTCCACGCCCATTTTTCTGCGCATCTTCCTGCGCCTCGAAGTACTCGTCTTCCCGTTCGAAGCTGTATTGCTCGACAACCCATGCCCAGCCGTTCACGATCATTTCGAGTTCGATGTTGCGGGTCACCGGCCGAGGCCGCTTCACCAAACCGCTGCCGCATTTGCCCTGATGGTAATAGTCAATCCTGCCGGCTTCCATCTGCTCGGTCAGGAAGCCAACGCAGAGCAGGCGCTTGTAGGGATCGATTGGCATGTAGCCCGTCGATTCCTTGCCAACCGGATCAAGCCTAAGCTCCTTGCCCACGATGAGTGCTGCAAGAAACTCCCTCGCTTCGGGACCACAGGGCTGTCCCATCTCTGGTGCATCGATGAATGCGAAGCGAAAGGGTATGCGCTCGACCCAAGTCTCTCGGAAAGGATGCCACACGTTGGCAAGGAAGCCGTCGCCGTCGAATACCTTTAGCACTGAGGCCTTCAAGACCTCATCCTGACCTGCCGAGCCGGGATCGTCTGGCACGATAATCACGCAAGCCCAGCCTTTGTGACTCGGCCTTGTCCGCAATCGCGAGACTCCCGTCGGCCCAGCAACCAGGCGAACCTCTCGGGGTCTTCAGCGATAAGATAGTCGCAAATCCGCTGCCGCTCTTGCGAGGGCAATCGCACCAGCAGAGATCGCAAATCTTGGTCAATGGCCTTCCGTGACGCGCCCAGCTGCTCGGCCTTGGCGTACCAATCATGCCCTCCCGCAAGGTCAGCGCGCTCGAGCAACACAGCCCCCAGCAGCGTGCAGGGTCGGTAATCTCCTGGCGTCAGGCTGTGGGCCTGTCGTCCAAGCGCTTCCGCTTCTTCAAGCCGCCGCAAATCGCGCATCGCCCCGCCGCGGGTCGTCGAGAGGGCAGATTGCAGCTTCGGCGAGAGGGAGGTTCGTGCCAGCGCCTTTTCGGTCAAGGATAGAGCTCGCTCGGCGTCATTCGCCTTGCGCCAATGGCCACTGGCGTTGACTACGTTCCAGGCGTCACCAGTGCGCTCCCAGGCTTCGGTTAGTGCTTGGGCCTCCAAGCGATGCCACGCCTTCTGCAGTTCATCGGTCCAGCAGTATTCGGCCTCGGCTCTGAGCCAAGCCGCGTCCTCGGTGCGGAGGCGCTGCCCTTTCGCGACTTGCTTCAAAAGACTCATGACGCGGCCGTAATGTTCGTCATCGACGTAGCCCAATCCAAAGCGTCGGCGGAGATCTTTTGCCTCGCGCTTTCGACGAAGGACCGGGTCGTTCGCCATTGCGGCAAAGGTAGCCTTCACTGCTTCGGCTTTGGCGGCCGCAATTCGCGCGGCTTCAACTTCAGCCTCGGCAGCCTGAATCGATGCCTGCTGCATGCGCGTAGCACGCTCCTCTGCGGCGTTCGCACTGAACTCTGCTCTGCTCGACTTTCCTTGAGCAAACGCCGCAAGAGCATGTAGGTTAGTCGTGGCGAGAAACTGGCATTGCAGCGGTGTGATCTGCTCCCCTTTGTCTATCCGCAAAAGAATTCCGTTCAACCGAGCGCCCGATTGTGACGCACCGGGCAGATCATCGAGGAGGTATTGATTTGCCAAATCGGAATATGAAGGTCGGGTCATAGGCTTTTATCGTGTCTTGTGGCTCGATCGAGAATTGCTTCATCGATCCAGATTGCGTGTCGACTTTCATCTCACATATTGCGCTTTTGGATCTGTTAACGCGCCGAGCCTGGCTCAGGTGCCAACAAACCACCTAATGTCAGAGCACCCATGGAAACTTGCCTGGCGTTCACTGAATGCTCTAGCAATGTGAACAAATTACGGTACGGGGCCGCTCCCATTTTCAGCTGTCTCTTACGCAATCGAAAGCATGCCTACCAAGTCTGCTACTTCCCAGCCTACGCCTAACTCCCTGCCGCCGAAGGGCTCCCACACTAAACGCAAGCCGGGCCGAAAGCCGAAGCCGATTGTTGAATTTCCGGATGCGATCACGCCAGACTGGCTTGATCCACCGTCGTTTGGCGAGGCGCTCTCTTTGCACGTGTGGCGTCACGGCGAGTCCATCTGTCACCTTCATCGGGCACTCAGCCACCAAGGTGACCACATCGAGCGGTCTACGCTTTTACAGTGGGCAGCCGGCAAGAAGGCGCCTCGCACCATAACAAGCCTGGCGATCCTGAATCAGATAGAGCGACGATATCGGCTGCCTCAGGGATACTTTAAATCGAAGCTTGCCAACCTCTGTCGTGCTTCTTCTGGCCACAAGAAGCTGAAAGGAATTTCAGACGCTGAACGTAGGCGGCTGGCGTGGCACTTGCCGGACGACTTCGACAAACGTTCCGCAGCAGAGAGAAAGGAAATCCTTGATTGGGTCCGCACCGTGATCATTTCCGGATCCACGGATTATCGCCGCTTCCAGGCCGAGGCAGCGAAGAATCGCTTTGCGTTGCGTTTCCCGAGTCTCACGGGGCGAAAGAAGCTCAAGATTGCCCCGGACTATGACAACGCCGATCACTTCATGAACGACGTTGAGCTCGATCTGCTTGCTGCCGGCATGGACGCTCCGCCCGCTCTGGCAGCCGAAGTCTCCGAGCTCATTCGCTTCAAGACATCGACGCTGACCGAGATTGGGTTTCAGCGTAACGGTGTCTGGAACGAGTATACCGCCTTCCAAAAGATTGAGCATCTGGGGCTGCTGTTTGGAGCACTTACGGCATCTCCTCGAAGTAAGGTTCTCGGTCGAGGCGTTCCCGCACAGCGGCTGACAATGGGAATGCTCGTGTTTCCAGCAGTTTGGGACTGGTACATTCAATGGCGCGAGCGCCGGCGTGGATTCTTCACTGTATGGGAGGTCAACATGCTTCAGCTCGGCCTCTCCCTCGCTCGTGCGGAGACGGGGTGGCTGCGCCAGAACCCTGCTCTGGCTGGACGGCTAAAGCCGATTCCGGGCTTGGTGTCTGAGGATGACATTCAAGCTGTACACGCAGACTGGGAAGGCGCTTGCGATCAGTTTTACCGCTATGGAACGGCTCGAGCGAAGGAGATCCAGCGGGTGGCAAGGGTTCATCGAGACCCATTTGAGCCGATCATGGCGGTACTCGAGGCCGATAGTCCTGTCGGCAGTTACCGTTTGATCACGGAGGAGATCTTGCGTTTGATGCCTGATCAAAAACGATATCCGCGCGCGGCTGCGGAATCAGTGCGCTCATTTCTTATGCTCCGCCTTGGACTCCACCTGGGCCTTCGGCAGAAGAACCTCCGCGAACTGCTCGTTTGTGCGCGGGGCGTGCCGCCCACGTCGGAACGCAACCTGACAACCCGCAAACGTGGAGAGTTGCGCTGGAACGATCGTGACAACGGTTGGGAGGTCCTCATCCCAGCATCGGCGTTCAAAAATGCGCACTCGTCGTTCTTCGGTAAAATGCCATTCAGGCTCATTCTGCCGGATCTTGGGGGACTTTATCGTCACATCGATGATTACGTGCGGGTGCACCGCGCTGCGCTGCTGAACGGTGCCGAAGACCCAGGGACCTTTTTCGTGAAGACGGTCAAGGCGACCAGTCGAGATGCGGCCTATAATCAAACGACTTTCTACGAAGCTTGGCGGCTCATCATTCAACGGTATGGGGTCTACAATCCATACACTGACCGAGGTGCTATCAAGGGTCTTTTGCCGCATGGGCCCCACAATGTCAGGGATGTTCTGGCAACGCACATCTTGAAGCAAACGGGGTCATATGAGCAGGCCAGCTATGCCATTCAGGACACCCCCGATACGGTGGCAAAGCACTATGGAAGGTTTCTTCCCCAGGATAAGGCGGCACTCGCTGCACAGATCCTAAACCGTGTCTGGGAGGCGGCATGATCGCTAGGCCCTGGACGAATGCAGCTCTTTGAATGACGCCTTCTTGAACGGCCTAGAACGATCCATGAACGAATCTTTGCGGGCCTTTTAATCGGCCCATTAAAGTGTCGATTTTCACGTTTTGTTCATGGCCATGGAATCGCGGAAATCAGACGTTTCTTGAAGATTTGAGTCCCTAAAAAGGCATCGAACCAATACATTATTTGAAAGTTGCGGGCCTTTGTGCGGGCCTTTGCGGAAAACCACATCGTTTATGTTACTGTTTTGCAACGATAAATATAATTCGATGCGGGTCCTCTTCTGGCACCAAAACTCCTGCGGGAGTGGCATCAAAAACCTTGAGAAAACCGCAGAATTCTGCCATTTTTGGCTGGATTTTGATGCCGCGTGTTTCACGCTGTTTCAGGCCGTGCCCCCACAATCAGGGGCAGAGAAACACCCGAGATTTGCGCCCAAAACGCGCTCCACCCACCATCTCTGACACACCTTGCGGCGCATCGACGCGCGCAAAGGCGCAGAACCGCGCGCTTTTCTACGATGTTTATGGGAAAAATCCTTCCTATTGAAGAATTTAATGTTTGGTGCGGTCGAGAAGACTCGAACTTCCACGGGCTTTCGCCCACAACGACCTCAACGTTGCGCGTCTACCAGTTCCGCCACGACCGCACTCGGGTATGTCGGGGCAGCCAAAGCGCTGGCCCCGCGGTAGGAGCGCGCCACTAGCAAGGGGTTTGGCCCTGCGCAAGCTCTTTGACGCAGGCGCGCGATCAGCGTTTAATTCGGTGCCCAGCCAAGGTCGGCAACCGCAGCGCCGCGCGGGATATTGGCGATGGCTTCGGTCACGGTAACGGTCTCGCCCGGGGCGAGCTGGCGCTTGGAGGGCGCCACGACCCAATCCCCCACCTTGCGCTCGCGCTGGTCGCTGAACACCACCAGCAGATCGGGCACGGCCAGCGTTTCCGGCGCGGTGTTGGTGATGGTGCCGCGCACCCGGAAGATCGTCTCACCACTGGCGAGCACTTCCTTGCGCTGCTGCGGCTTGGGGAAATCGAGTTCGAGCCCCGGCTGGCCGATGCCGAAGGTCGGACGGCTGATCGGCAGCCACTCGGGCAGGCCATAGTAATTGACCGCTGCAATCGTGCCGGTCGCCAGCAGGGCAAAGATCGCCGCTGCCATGGTCCACATCTTCAGCGTGTTGCGCCGCCGGGTGAAGGGTGGGCGATAGTCGAACTGCGATCCCTCCTCCGCCTCGTCGGACTCGTCGTCGAAGGGCGGGTCTGCGGGATAGGCGGTCGCCGGCCCGTCTTCCGTGACGGTTGCGGGGGGATCGATCCGCGGGGTTACACGGTCAGCCTCTGTGGCCTGCGGGTTCTGGTTCAGCCCGCGCCGCAGGGCGCGCACCGCGACCGAAGCCTCCTCGCTCGCCGCAGGCGCTGCCTCGGCCGCATCGGGTGTGCGCCAGTGGCTCACGGACGGGCCGCTGGCCGGAGCCTCGGGCGCGGGCGCGGGCGGCGGGGCGGCGGGTTGCGGTGACGGGTTCTGTGCGGGAGCCGCAGCCGGTGCCGGATCCGCATCGGGCGCGGGCCTCTCCAGATCGAGCACCGGCGCTTCCTGGAACCAGCTGTGCTTGCATTTGGCGCAGCGCACGGTGCGCCCTTCGCTGCCGATGGCAGCATCGGGAACCGCATAACGCGTGCCGCAGGCTGGACAAGCTATGATCATGTCGCCGATTGCATGAATCAGAGGGCTCGCTTGCACAAGAGCCCGTGCGGCAAAGCAGGCGCTTTACCGGTTGTTTTCCACACTGCCGCCTGCTTATCGCCTGGATTATGGGCCTTGAACGCGATGTTCGACTTTCCCCCGCCGTGCCCCGCTGTTAGGTGCGCGGGATGAATGATCGCGTCGCCGAGATCGTGAAATTCGACAATGTCGGGCTGCGTTACGGCACCGATCCCGAGGTTTTGAGCAATCTCAGTTTCACGCTGTATCCCGGCAGCTTCTATTTCCTGACCGGGGCGAGCGGCGCGGGCAAGACCAGCTTGCTCAAGCTGCTCTATCTCGCCCAGCGCCCGTCACGCGGGGCGATCCGGATGTTCGGGCAGGATCTGATCACCATGCCGCGAGACCGCCTGCCCGCGTTGCGGCGGCATCTGGGCGTGGTGTTCCAGAATTTCCGGCTGGTGCCGCACCTGACCGCGTTCGATAACGTCGCGCTGCCACTGCGGCTGGCGGGTGCGGACGAGAAGCGCATCGCGAAGTCGGTTTCCGACATGCTCGACTGGGTCGGGCTGTCGCACCGGGCCCATGCCATTCCCGCGACCATGTCGGGCGGTGAACAGCAGCGGGTTGCCATTGCCCGCGCGGTGATTGCGCGCCCGCGCATCCTGATCGCCGACGAGCCGACCGGCAACGTCGATCCCGAAATGGCGCTCAAGCTGCTGCGCCTGTTCGAGGCGCTCAACAACCGTGTGGGCACGACCGTCGTGGTCGCGACCCACGATGTGCACCTGCTCAAAAAAGTGCCGGATTCGCTGATCATGCGCCTTAACAAGGGGCAGTTGTCCGATCCCACCGGCGCGCTGCGCTATCCGCCGCGCCCGTCCGCGCCTGCGGGGGCAGGCCAATGACGGTGCCGCCGGTGCCCGATGCGCCCTATCCCGACAACGGCGAGGCCACACGGGCCGCGCCGGGGCGGGAGGCGGGCGCGCCGCTGTTGCCCGCACCGCGCTATTCCGGGCCGATCCCGTGGGTGATCGCGATCCTCATCGCGCTGGTGGTGATTGCGGCGGCAGGGGGGCTGGCGCTGCGCAACCTCGCCAACAATGCGCAGGCCGATCTTTCCGCCGCGCTGACGGTGCAGGTAATCGAACCCAACCCCGAGCTTCGCCTTGAACGCGGCAAGGATGCGGTGCGGGTGCTGACCGCGCTTGACGGGGTGAAAGCCGTGCGGCTGGTGCCGGAGGCGGAACTGGCGGCGCTGCTCGAACCATGGCTGGGCGAGGCGGCAGCAAGCGGCGATGTGCCGATCCCGGCGCTGATCGATGTCGAACTCGCGCGCCGCGCTTCGGCCGCCGACATCGCCCGGATCGAAACTGCGCTGGCGGCAAGGGTTCCGGTCGCACGGGTGGACGCGCAGTCCGATTGGCTGCGCCCTGTCTATGGCGCGCTGTCTGCGCTGCAATGGCTGGCGCTGGGCCTGATCGCGCTGGTGGCGCTGGCGACGGCTGCCGCGGTGTGGCTGGCGGCGCGCAATGCCTTTGCCAGTGCACGCGACACAGTCGAGATCATCCACCTGCTGGGCGCTACCGATCGCCAGATTTCGGCAGAATTCCTGCGCACCGTGCTGCGCGAGGCGGTGTTCGGTGCACTTGTCGGAACGGCGCTCGGCGGTGCGGCGGTGTGGCTGCTGGGCCAGCAGTTTGCCGCGCTCGACAGCGGGATGGCGGGTGGCGGTGCATTGATGATGGCCGACTGGCTCGCGCTCGTCGCCGTTCCGCTGGGCGGCGTGCTGATCGCGCTGGTGACAGCGCGGATCACCATTGCCTTTGCCCTGCGCGACATGCTTTAGGCGGCGGCGATGTTCCGCCGTATCCTTGCATTGCTGTTCCTGGCCTGGGTGATCGGCTTCCTGTGGTTTGTCGTCGCCTTGCCGCGACCTGCAACCGGGGAGGCGAAGACCGATGCCGTTATCGTGCTGACCGGCGGTGCCGGCCGCATTCCCCACGGGCTGGAGGTTCTGGATCAGGGCCTCGCTGAAAAGCTGCTGGTCAGCGGAGTCGATCGCGAAGTGCGCCCCGGCGAATTCGCGGCAGAATTCGGCGTCGAGCGGCGCACGATGGAATGCTGTGTGACGCTCGGTTTCAGTGCGGTGGACACGCGCTCCAATGCGGCGGAAACCGCCAAGTGGGTGGCGCAGAACGAGGTGCGCTCGCTGCGGCTGGTAACTACCGACTGGCATATGCGCCGCGCCGCCGGCGAGATCGAACGGGCGCTGCCCGATCATGTCACGATCATTCGTGACGCTGTCCCCTCGCAGCCCGATCTCGGCACGCTGTTCCTCGAATATCACAAGCTGCTCGCCAGTCGGGCGGCAGGGCTGGCAGACCTTTGAGGCTGCTCGCCGCCGGCCTGCGTTCATTCGCCTTCTACCTGCTGTTCTATGGCGGCAGCGCGCTGCTGGTGCTGGCTTCGGTGGTCGCGGTGGTGGCCCGCAAGCAATGGCTTCGCCCGGTGGTCGCGACGTGGGGGCGCTGGCACCTGTGGTGTGTCGAAAAGCTGCTCGGCATCGCGGTCGTGCTCGAAGGCACCATCCCCGATACGCCGGTGCTGATCGCGATCAAGCACGAGAGCTTTTTCGAAGCGATCGACACGCCCCGGCTGTTCGCCTTCCCTGCGGTTTTCGCCAAACAGGAATTGTTCCGCATTCCCGGCTGGGGCTATTCGGCGCGGGTATACGGGCTGGTGCCGGTGGCGCGGGATGAAGGCGCCAAGGCTTTGCGGGCCATGATCGCCAGCGCGAAGGGCAGGGTCGCTGCCGGACGCCCGCTGGTAATCTTTCCCGAAGGCACCCGCGTTCCCCACGGTCAGCGACCGCCGCTGCAAGCCGGGTTTGCCGGCCTTTACAAGCTGCTGGGCCTGCCGGTGGTGCCGGTCGCGGTGGACAGCGGTCCGGCCTATCACCGGCTGATCAAGCGTCCCGGGCGGATCGTCTACAAGGCCGGCGAGATGATCCCCGCAGGCCTTCCCCGCGACGAGATCGAGGCGCGGGTACACGAAGCGATCAACGTGCTGAACGGTTAGTCTATCACCCCCGCCGAAGTGGGCCACAGACGCAATGCATCGCGAATTACGAATTGCATAGCGACTTCATATGATTATCATCCGGCCCCGGTCGGAGGTCGCACTCATCGTTACCCGCGAAACATCTTCCCAGGTCACAAAGGCCGCGCATGAGCTTTTGCGCGCGGAAAAGTGGGATCGCGAGTTCTCGCATATCGGCCCGCAAGAAAAAATCTGGCGCATTCTGCTCGAACTTTACATCGCTGCCGAAAATGGCGGGGGTCTGACTGTCAAAAGCATCTGGCTTGGATCGGGTCTACCCGAAACCACAGCGCTGCGTGTGCTGAAGATGATGGAGACCGACGGACACCTGCTCCGCGTGCGCAATCCCGAAGATTATCGCAGCTTCATCATCGTTCTTTCAGAAGAGCTGAAAGAGCGTGTGGAACGTTATCTCGCAGTGGCCGCGGCACGTGCCGATGGATAACACCATGCGCCTCATCATCGAGGTGCTGGCCCTGGCATCGTCCGGAGTGGCGATGTTGCAGGCCCGGCTGCAATTCCGTCGCGCGCAGCGTCTGCGGGGCACGGGGTTGGCGACGGTCAGCTTGCTCGGCGCTCCATTGGTCTCCTTCGCCCTCGTCCTGCTGTTCACGCGCGCCGGCAGCATGATTGCTGGGGCAGTTGCGATCGCGCTCACGCTGGTGGCGTGTGTGCTGGCCTATGGCGACCGGCGACGCTGGCCGCGGCGGCGCGACTATCGCCTGGGCCTGATCGCGCTGGGATGTGACCTTGCCGGCAGTGTTTTGATCGCCGTTCTGATGCTGGGCGGGTGATCGATCAATGCTTTTACCGCGCTGGAATCGCAGAATTTCCTGTCACCCTGACCGCCCTGCGCGGGTGGTGAAATCCGCAGATTTCTGCGGTTCCAAGTATATAGCTGTCAAACTGAAGCAAAATCTGCCGGCGATTGGCTGTCAGACTGGTGTTGATATGAAGTGCGCATCGGATTGGGTTGTGGCAATTTCATGATGCCCAATGACAGGGCCAATAACCAAAAGGAAAAACAATGTTCGATAACCTTGAACTGCCCAATCTCGATTTCGAAGCCGGCTTTGTCGCAGTCGGTGCTGAAGCGGATGTGAATGGCCGCCTGGTCGATCAGATCACGTCGGGCATCGCCGTGTTCATCGGTTCGATCTTGGATTAACCGATAACGATCAATCTTATTCTGAAGCCACAATGCATATTATAGGGAAAACAAAAAATAATGATCCTGTGCATCATATGATTGTGGATTGAGATGATATTGATTGGTTCCAAAAATAATAAAAAGGATAAAATAAAATGGAACTCAACAACATTCCCTCGCTTGATTTCGAAGCCGGCATGGAACTCAGCATGGTCGATGATGCTGTGACGAGCCGCAACAAGATCATTGGCGCAATCATCACGGGCATTGCCATCGGTGTGAGCTCGTAATCGCGGGGCGCTGCACCGCGTCAGGACGGGCGCGGTGCAGCCTCCAACGGAGATTTGGCCATGAAAAATGCTGAAGAATTCGAAGCCATGCTGCTGGACGCGGATTACCGCGAAGGTCTGCGGGCGAGTGGAGTGGTGCAGAGAGATGCCTTGCTGGAATCGATCGACAACGCCGCGCTGGAACAGAAAATGAAAGCCGCCAACGGCGATCCGGATGCGATTTTCGATGCGGTTCACGCCCACTTTACGCTCGAACGGGTGCAGGCGATGGTTGCAGTGGAGCGCGATGCCTTTGCCCGCGTCGACTCCTACGAATCCCTGTTTACTCCCGCGATATCGCCTGAACTGGCGTCCTTTGCGGTCATGCGTTCGCGCTATGCCCTGTCACTTGTCAGCGCCATGGACCCGCACATGCTGGCCGTGTCCAAGCACCGCAAGGGCACATCGCGCCGCACCGTCAGCTTCCCCAGCGGGCGGGCCGAATATGTCGTGCTCAAGGGTGAGTTGAAGGTGCGGGTGTGGCGCATGCAGCCGTTCGATGATGCGACCGATCTGGCGACATTCGATACCGGGCTTGTGGCTGACGAGCCGATTGTCCTGAAAGCCGGCGACCGGCTGCGGCAAGCGGATTTCGAATCGCTCGAATATCTGGCGCACGATCAGGCCTGCCTGTTCATGTATACCCAGATGAACTTCGGCAGCGTTCCCGTCGATCTGTCGCTTTACGTCGATAACGGGGCGATCGCGACGGTTTCGGCCTCGAATGCGCTGTGCACCGGAATGCAGATGCAAAGCACGCTGCTGCGGATGCTGGGCCGCGTCGATGCCTACGACGCGATTGCCGAGCTGCTGGAAGACAAACACCATTTCGTGCGCTGGCATGCCATGCGCGAACTGCTCGGCCTCGACCAGGAACGGGCTTTGCCCACTCTGGCAGCTATGGCCGAACACGATCCGCAGCCCTCGGTCCGCCGGGCGGCGACCGCCACCCTGACCATGCTCGGCGCAGCGCGCCAGATGCAAGCAGCCTGAGCCAAGGAGAAGAACGATGCCAATCGTCGCCAAGGTCGATACCCAGGACACCGCCGAACTCGGCGACCTGGTCGCATTCATGCTCGATCACAAGATCGATACCACATCCCATGATGATATGCTGGCCACTTCGGAAATGCTCCGCAAGATCGGCAACAACAAGCGTCTGGTGGCCGATTTCGCCCTGCACAATCTGAAGAACCGGGCCGATTATGATGCGTCGCGGCTTTCATACGGGCCCCAGACGATCATGTTGCACCATGACCGCAGCCAGAATTTCTACATCCGCGCGAATTTCTGGCCGAGCGAGAACGATCATATCTTCCGCGCATCGCAGTCGAAATCATTTTTCTACTACGTGCCGCATGATCACAACTTCAACTTCATGACTGTAGGGCACATGGGGCCGGGGTATCGCAGTAACTACTACGAATATGATTATACCCAGGTCGATGGCTATCCGGGCGAAAAGGTGAATCTCAAGTTTGTCGAGGACACCGCCCTGCACGAAGGAAAGGTCATGCTCTATCGCGCCTTTACCGACGTGCATGACCAGCGCCCCGGCGAAAAGATGTCGATGAGCATCAACATCATGGAAAGCACGCTGCGCGGCAGCTTCATGGACCAGTACCAGTTCGATATCGAACGCGGGATCATCACCGATCTCGTCAACCGGGTGCCGGCCCAGGCGCTGATGTCGATCGTGGCTATGGCGGACGAGGGCAATGGCATGGATTTCCTCCATGAAGTCAGCCGTGTCCATCCCAGTGGCCGGGTGCGCTGCCTTGCACTTGGCGCGCTTGCCAGTGCCCAGCACGGCCTCGATGCGGCGCGCGAACTCTACCAGTCGGGCAGCGGGAACGATCAGGAGCAGGTCCGCGGCTACTGCCGCACACGGCTGATGGCTCTCGAAGAGCTCGCGGGCTGAGCGCGGGACAGCAGGAGGTTCAGATGATCACGTCGGACGTGAAGGACAATGCGGGTGTGAAGGGCTCGGCAGCGAAGATGTCGCTGGAAGAGAAGCTCAAGCTCGTGCCGCTCGATCGGGCGGTGTTCGAGCCGGACGTGACATTTGCGCCTTCTGCCCCCCGCACAGCCCAACCGGTAAGCAGTGACAAATCCAGCCGCAAGAAGCTGGCTCTGTTTGCCACCGCGGCAGCCCTTGGCACCTGCGCAGCGCTGTATTGGTCGGTTTCGACCGGTCCCGCTGCCAAGGTGCCAGGGGCTGCCGACCCGGCGGTCAGCGCCGCTGCAACTGCCACCTCTCCCCCGGCGGCAGCATCCAGCGCGCTGACCGCATCGGGATATGTCGTGGCGCGCCGTCAGGCCACTGTAGCCGCGCAGATCACGGGGCAGGTCAGAAGCATTCTGGTCAGCGAAGGGATCAAGGTCGGCGCAGGGCAGTTGATTGCGCGGATGGACGCCAGCGCGATGAACAGCATGGTGGCCTCGGCCAGCGCGCGCCGTTCGGGCAGCTTTGCCCAGATTGCCGGGATTGACGCCGAGCTGGCAGCTGCCCGCGCGACACTCGGGCGGTACGAGGAACTGTCCGCCCGCGGATTTGCTACGCGCAAGGATCTGGAAGCGGCTCGCGCCCAGGTTGCCGTTCTGCAGTCGCGACGGGCACAAGCCATGGCCGAGGTCTCTGCTGCCGCGGCCGATCTTCAGGGCGCCCGTGTGCAGGCCGACCAATACAATATCTACGCGCCCTTTGCCGGCACGGTAATCGCGATCAACGCGCAGGAAGGGGAGATTGTCTCTCCCGCATCCTCGGGCGGCGGCTTTACCCGCACCGGGATCTGCACGATCGTCGACATGGACAGCCTCGAGCTCGAAGTGGACGTTGCCGAAGCGCATATCGCGCGGGTTTCAGCAGGCGATCCGGTCGAGATTTCTCTCTCCGCCTATCCCGACGTGGCTTACCGCGGGAAGGTTATCACGGTCGTACCGATCGCCGACCGCAGCAAGGCCAGCTTCAAGGTCAGGATCGAAATTCTCAACAAGGATGAACGGATGCTGCCGGAAATGGTGGCCAATGTCCGCTTCCTCAAAACCCCGCAAAGATAGCAGGAGTACCATGCTCAAACCGCCAAGCGATCCGATCCTCCGTCTGGAAGGCATCTGCAAATCGTATCACCGTGCCAATTTCGAGATTCCGATCTTCCGGGATCTGGATCTTGAATTCCGTTCGGGAGAATTCACGGCGATCATGGGGCCTTCGGGTTCGGGCAAGACCACGCTGCTGAACATTCTGGGCGGGATGGACCGGGTCGACAGCGGCAAGGTCATGTTCCACGATCGCGATATCTCGCAGATGACCGATCGCGAGGCGGGCCAGTGGCGCGCCCGCAATGTCGGTTTCATCTTCCAGTTCTACAACCTGATGCCTGGCCTGACCGCCGCCCAGAATGTCGAATTGCCCTTGACCCTGACCAAACTGAACAAGAGCCAGCGTCAGGCGCGGGTGCATGCAATGCTCGGGATCGTTGGCCTCGATGATCGCACCGATCACCGACCCAGCCAGCTTTCCGGCGGACAGCAGCAGCGTGTCGCGATTGCCCGCGCGCTCGTGACCGATCCCGCGTTGCTGCTGGCCGACGAGCCGACCGGCGATCTGGACCGTGAAACTGCCGACAGCGTGCTCGATCTGCTCCAGCTGCTGTGCGTGTCGCTGGGCAAGACGGTGATCATGGTCACCCATGACCAGAGCGCCGCCGACATGGCAACGCGCACGCTGTTCCTCGACAAGGGGGTGCTGATCAACAACCGCAGCGCCGGAGGGAGCGAATGATCCTTCTGTGGGCCAATCTGCGGCGGCACAAATTGCGCACCGGGATGCTGGTTCTGGTCGCGCTGATCGCCTTCCTGATTTTCGGCACGCTTGCCGGCGCGCTGCGGGCGATCGACCCCACCGGTAGCGTGGACGACAGCGACGAATTGATGGTGCATTCCAAAATGAGCCTGCTGAACGGCATTCCGCTGCGTTACGGCGAGACCGTGGCGCAGATGGAAGGTGTGGCCGACTGGGCTCCGGTGCTGCTGCTTGCCAGCTATTTCAGGGAACCGTCCAGCCCGGTCACCACCACCATGACCGATGTGGATGCCTATCTGGATTTTCACGCACGCGACCTGATCGTCGATGCACCCATGCGCGAACGCCTGCTGGCGCAGCGCGACGGGGTGATCATCGATCGGGAACTCGCCGCGCAATTCGGCTGGAAGACGGGTGACCGCTTTTCGCTGACCAGCGATCTGATCCGCGGCAAGGATGGCAACGGCGAATGGCCGGTGCAAGTCGTCGGCATATATGATGTCACCGATGATCAGGGCGGCTGGGGGGTCATCGGCCATTATGACTATGTGAACAGCAACGTGCTGGCCTTTGAGGACAAGGTGCACTGGCTGCTGATCCGCACCATCGCGCCCGAACGCAATGATGCCGTGGCCACCATGATCGATCGCCATTTCGCCAATTCCCCTTCGGAAACCCGCACCGAACCTGGCGCGGCGATGGCCAAGGCGTTTGTGGCGCAGCTCGGTGATCTGACCTTCATCGTCCAGATGATCGTCGGCGCGGCCTTCATCACAATGTTGCTGGTGGTGGGCAATTCGATCTCGCTGTCGGTGCAGCAGCGCACCAAGGAAATTGGCATCCTGCGGGCGCTCGGCTTCAGCCGGCGGCGGGTGTTTGCCCTGATTTTCGGCGAGACTTTGCTGCTGGTCGTGACCGCCTTCGTGCTGGGCATGGGGATGAGCGCATTTCTTGTTGCGCGCATCTTCGAAGCCTTCGCCGGAGGGCAGATGCCGCTGTTCTATCTGCCGCTGGAGACCGTGCTGACCGGTCTGGCGCTGGCAGTGGGTGTGGCGCTGCTGACTGGCGGCCTGCCGAGCTACCGCGCCATGCAGCTTGAACCCACCGAAGCTTTCAGGAGAGGGTGATGAACATCATATCCCAGATCATCGCCGTTGCCCGCTGCTCGCTGCAGAGCCTGGGTTATCGCTGGCGCCTGGCGGCCTCGACCATCGTGGGCGTGGCACTGGTCGTGATGGTGCTGCTCGGCTTTCTCTCCATGTCCGAAGGCTTCCGCCGGACGCTTGAGGAAACCGGATCGGATCGTGTGGCCCTGCTGGTGAGCAAGGGTGCGAACGCCGAGCCGGGAAGCTGGATCGAGCCGAGCCAGGCCGTCCTCGCCCGCGAACTGCCGGGGGTTCGGCAGGATGCCGGGGTGCCGATGGTGTCGGCCGAGGTATTCCAGGGCATTTCCCTGCCCGACCAATCGGGGGCGGAGGCAACGCTGGGCCTGCGCGGGATCGACAGTTACGGAATTGCGATACGCCCTGATCTGACAGTGACCAAAGGACGGGTGTTCGCTCCGGGTGCGCGCGAACTGCTGGTCGGCGAAGCGGCATTGGCCAGTCACCCGCAGCTGGCGGTGGGGCAAACAGTCGCCATCGGCGGCGCTCGCTGGCGCGTGGTGGGGCACTTTGCGGCCAAAGCCGGGCTGCACGGTTCGGAAATCTGGACGGATTCGCAGTCGCTCAAGGATGTCTATGGCATGGGGCCGGGCTTCAATGCGGTGCGCATGGCGCTGGCCAGTGGCGCGACGGCGGCCAGTCTTCAGGCCGCAATCTCCCGCGATCCCCGCCTCGCCAGGCTTGAGGTCGTCAGCGAAGACGCATTCTACAGCGCGCAGGCGCAGGGCGTGGTCAAAATCATCGAACTGATCGGCTGGCCGATTGCGATCATCATGGCGGTGGGTGCGGTCGCTGCAGCGGTCAACACCATGTACAATTCTGTCGAGGCGCAGACCCGCGACATCGCCACCTTGCGCGCATTGGGTTTTGGCAGTCTGCCGGTGTTTGTGGCGGTCATGGCCGAGGCGGCAGTGCTGGTGCTGGTTGGCGGTTCGATTGGCGCGTTGGCAGCCTTCCTGCTGTTCCAGGGCCTCGAAGGCTCCACCATGAGCAGTTCGCAATCGCAGATGACCTTCAAATTCGCCGTTTCGGGCATGGCGGTGGTGCAGGCGATTGTCCTTGCCACCGCCGTGGGTCTGATCGGCGGGTTGTTCCCCGCACTCCATGCCGCGCGCAAGCCGGTGCTGGATGGCCTCAGGGAATGACTGTCACGGGACGCAATCAATCAGAACATAAAACAAGAACATAATAACTGTCTGGAGGATTTCATGGACGATCAGGAACATGTTGGCACGGCTGCCTGCCGCGGTACCACGGCAAGCTTGCGCAAGGTGCTGGTTGCCAGTGCGCCGCACAAGGGACTGATCGTTGCCGGCATTGCGGTGGGCCTGTTCGATGTGGTGGCCACTATCGCCTTCCCGCTGATCGCAAAGCAGCTGGTCGATTCGATGGGCGATGGCGGCTTCTCGCTTGCCACGCTGATGACATCGCCCACTGCGCTGGCGCTGTTCGGCCTGCTGGCGATCGGCGCGGTCGCTAGCGGGGTCAGCGGCTATCTGCTGTCCAAGGCCGGGATGCTGATCGCCCGCCAGCTGAAGGGGGCGCTGTTTGCCCGGCTGCTGCGGCGCCCGGTCAGCTATTTCGATCGCACCGAAAGCGGAGAACTGGTCAGCCGCTTTGCCAATGACACCCGCAACATTTCCGGTCTCGTCACCAAAAGCCTGGCTGGAGTGTTCGAAGGCGCTCTGGTGCTGGTCGGGTCGGCGGTGCTGCTTGTCATGCTGGATGTGCCGCTGACACTCATGATCTTCGGGGTGATCCTCGGCACCTTTGCGATCATGGCTCCGGTGCTGATCAAGACTGCGAGGTTCACTGAGCGGATCAACGATCAGAACGCCCGCTTCGGCAGCCTGCTTACGGGTGTGTTCGGGGAGATCCGGCTGGTCAAGGCGTTCAACGCCGAACCGGTCGAGGAATGTCGCACTCGCAAGCAGCTGGGCATGATCTATCGGGAAAACCTGCGCATCAGCCGCATCGAAGCGCTGATTTCGCCGATGAACGGGCTGGCGCTGACCATCGCGATGCTGATCATCTTCGGTTACGGCGGGATGCGGGTCGCGCAAGGCACGCTGACCATCGGCACACTGACGGCCTTCATCCTGACGATCTTCAACATTGTCGCCCCCATCATCCAGTTTTCGATGATCTTCAACCAGTACCAGTCTGCGCTCGGCTCGTCCGCCGTGCTGGCCGAGATGCTCGACGAGTCGCTCGAGGAACCCGATGCGGGCACCGCGGCACCCGCTGCGGCTGCGGGCGAGAATGCGATCATCTTCGAGGGTGTGCGCTTCAGCTATGAAGGCACTGCCGGCAACGCAGGGCCGGAAACGACCGAATTGTTCGATTTCGATGGTGTTGCGATTGCGCTGGGCAAGCGCACCGCGATTGTCGGGCCGAGCGGCGGTGGCAAATCCACGCTGTTTGCCCTGATCGAGCGGTTTTATACCCCGCAGGCTGGCCGCATCCTGTATCGCGGGCGCGATATTGCCGGGTTCGATCTGGGGCAATGGCGGTCGATGATCGGGATGGTGCCGCAGGGCAGCAACCTGTTTGCCGGCAGCGTGCTCGACAATATTGCCTATGGCGATCCCGATCCGTGCGCCGAGCGGGCCTGGCGGGCTGCGCAATCGGCCAATTGCAGCGACTTCCTGAGCGGGCCCGACAGCCTGCTGCGCGAAGTCGGCGAAGGCGGGGTGCTGCTTTCGGGCGGGCAGAAGCAGCGCATTGCGATCGCCCGGATGTTCTACCGCGATCCGCAAATCCTGCTGCTCGACGAAGCGACCTCGGCTCTGGATGCCGGTAACGAAGACAGCGTGCTGGGCGCGCTGGAGCAGCTGATGGCAGGCCGCACCACGCTTGCGATTACCCACCGGGTCACCAGTCTTGATCGCTTCGATCACGTGCTGGCGATCGAACATGGTCGCCTGCGTCCCCTGCCCGGACGCGGCGAAGATGAAGCCGCTGCGGTCATCATGCCCCAGCAACTGGTCGAGGAGATGGTGCTATGACGACACTGACTGCCAAGCCCGCCGGCCTTGCAGGTGCGGCGCTTTATGAACGGCTGATTCTGGCCAGCTTCGCGCTCTCGCTGTTGCAAGGCGCGCTACAAATGGCCCCTTCGCTTGCGGTCAACGGCTGGGCGATCAGCCTCACCAAACTGTTCATGTCGCCGGTTTTGTCATTGTTGCTGGGCTTTGCCGTAAGCCGCCTGCGCAGCCGCATTGCAGCGGCGGTGTTCGTGCTGTCGCTGCTCGCATCACTGTGGCTGGTCTGGCTGGATCTGGTCGAGAGCTATTGGAACAACATCCCTTTCGCGATCGGTGCGGGCACCGTCCTGATCGATCTGGTGGCTGCCGGCATGATTGTCCGCTGGGTCGCCAAATCCGAGCTTTGAACAATGATGCTGCTTCCGCGATTGCAAGGATTGCTCTCGATGTGTCCCGAACTGCCAACGGTGCCCGCCCCGGCCGCGCATAAAGTGTGGGCTGCTGCCAGTG
>NZ_JBREHG010000007.1:0-119093 GCF_056848235.1 Erythrobacter sp. RANMB8 | reverse complement strand
CCAAAGGGCAGGGACATCTGCGCCACCGAAGGTGGCTGCCTAAACCATCACAACGGATTGCCATCCTTGTCGCGGTAGATCTCGCGCCGCCCGACGTGGTTGGCGGGGCCGACGAGGCCGTCTTCCTCCATCCGCTCGATCCACTTGGCCGCGGTGTTGTAGCCCACGCCCATCTGCCGCTGGAGCCAGCTTCCGCTTGCCTTCTGGTTTTCGATCACGATCTGGCAGGCCTGCCGGTATTTGCGTTCTTCCGGATTGTCTGAGGCAGTCAATTCGTCCTCGAAGCCGAAGCCGAATCCGTCTTCGGGCTCCTCGGTCACGGCATCGACATATTCGGGGCTGCCCTGCGAACGCCAGAAATCGGCAACTGCCTCAACCTCCTCGTCGCTGACGAACGGCCCGTGCACGCGCACCATTGCACCGGTGTTGGGCTTGTAGAGCATGTCGCCCTTGCCCAGCAGCTGTTCCGCGCCCTGTTCGCCAAGGATGGTGCGGCTGTCGATCCGGCTGGTCACCTTGAAGCTGATGCGGGTCGGCAGGTTGGCCTTGATCACGCCGGTGATGACATCGACGCTGGGGCGCTGCGTGGCCATGATCAGGTGGATGCCCGCCGCACGGCTCTTCTGGCTGAGGCGCTGGATCAGGACTTCGATTTCCTTGCCCACCGTCACCATCAGGTCGGCCAGCTCGTCGACGATCAGCACGATCTGCGGCAGCGGCTGGTAATCGAGCTGTTCTTCCTCGAACAGCTGCTCGCCGGTTTCGGGGTCGAAACCGGTCTGCACGCGGCGGCCCAGCGGCTTGCCCTTGGCAATCGCGGCGTTCACCTTTTCGTTGAAGGAATGGATGTTGCGCGAGCTGATGGCGCTCATCATCCGGTAGCGCCGCTCCATTTCCTCGACCGCCCATTTCAGCGCGCGCACCGACTTGGCCGGTTCGGTCACCACGGGCGAGAGCAGGTGGGGGATATCGTCGTAGGTCTTCAGCTCCAGCACCTTGGGATCGATCAGGATCAGGCGCAGTTCGCCGGGCGTGAAGCGGTAGAGCAGGCTCAGCAGGATGACGTTGAGGCCCACCGATTTGCCCGAACCGGTGGTCCCTGCGACCAGCAGGTGGGGCATGGCAGCTAGATCGGCGATGATCGGGTCGCCTGCGATATCCTTGCCCAGAATGATCGGCAGGCTGCCCTTGGCATCGGCAAAATCGGCGCAGGCGGCGAGTTCCTTCAGCGCCACCATCTGGCGGTCCTGATTGGGCAGTTCGATGCCCATCACGGTGCGGCCCGGAATCGGCGAGACGCGGGCGCTGATCGCGCTCATGTTGCGGGCGATGTCTTCGGCAAGGCCGACCACGCGGCTGGCCTTGATGCCGGGGGCGGGTTCCAGCTCGTACATCGTCACCACCGGCCCGGTGCGCACGGCGGTGATTTCGCCCTTCACGTTAAAATCGTCGAGCACGTTTTCGAGCAGGCGGGCGTTGCGTTCCAGCGCGACCTTGTCGAGCTTGGGCGCCTTGTCGGCCGGCGGCTCGGCCAGCAGGTCGAGGCTGGGCAGATTGAACGGCGCGAACATGTCGCGCTGCGCGGTCTTGCTGGTCGAGGCCGGGCGCGGCGGGGCCGAGGGGTCGCTGATTTCCGGCGGGCGGCGCGGCTTTTCGCTGCTGTCGGGCAGGACATCGCCCTTGGGGCGGGGGCGCGGGTGCGGGCGGGCGGCGGGCGCGTCTTCGTCGTCGTCCCCATCGGCAAAGGCCAGCGTGTCCTGCCCCTTGCCCCACGGCAGCGGCAGGTGGCCCAGCACACCGGCGAGCGATCCGCCGCCGAGGAAATCGGGCAGGCTCAGCAGCACCCGCCAGTCGATCGCGAAGATGCGGGTCAGCAGGGCGACGCCTGTGGCAAGGCAGGCCAGCGCCGCGCCGAGGATCACCCAGCCCTGCGCACTCTCGCCAAAGCGGGCCGCGATGGCCTGAATCGCGCCCGCACCCAGCAGGCCCGAAAGCCCGCCGGCCTGCGCGGGCAGGGTGCCGCCCGGCCCTGCAAAGGCGAGGCTCAGCACGGTGGCGATCAGCGTCATGGCGACCAGCAGCAGCGCGGTCGGCATCCACCATGCGGTGGTCTCCGGCGCGTCCCCGTTCTCGACATCGCGCCACAGCTTGCGCGCGCTGACGTAGAGCAGCGGCAGCAGCAGTACGCCGGGCAGGCCGAAGATCAGCAGCACCCGGTCCGCCACCCACGCGCCGCTCGCGCCCATCCAGTTGGCGATTTCCGCCGGATCAGCCGCGGTCGAGGGGCTGGGATCGGTCTGGGTGTAGCTCAGCAGCGACAGCGCCAGAAACACCGCCGCGCCCAGCAGCAGCCCTGCGCCGGTCATCTGCGCAAGGCGGCGCAATCCGCGGCGCAGGCCTGCGCGCCATTCGGCATCGGTCTTGCGACCGTTCTTGACGGGTGTGACCGCGCGGCTGGCCATGGGGGTGTCTCCTGTGCGGAACACATCATGAATCCTCGAAGAGTCCGGGTCAAGCAATGTGCGATGAACCGCATGTCGTCCCGGTTTTGCGCACAGCGAGGTCAGGCCTCCCACAAAGGCACAAAGACGCCCAGGAAAGAAGCATCCGGATGGGCAAGCCGCCCCACTTCGGCGCCACCACCTTTGTGCCTTTGCGGCTTCGTGTGCGATCCTCAGCTTAACCCGTCAATCGCGGCCCAGCGGGGCCAGCGCAGGGTCTTTGCGCCATGCCGCGTCATCCCCCCCAGCGCGATCACCGGCAGCCGCGTCTGCCGTGCCAGCAACCGGAACCGCACCGGCCCCAGCGTCCCGCCGCCGGGGTGGGAGCGGGTCGGGAACACGGGGGAGAGCAGCGCCGCATCCGCGCCCAGACGCGCCGCCAGCCCCAGTTCGGCCATGTCATGCGCGGTCGCAAGGTGGATCAGCCCGCGGCGGCGGGGATAGAGGCTGCGCGGGCTGCCATAGATCCCGTCCGCGCCCCATTCCCTCGCGGTCAGCGCCGAATCGGCAAGGATCACCACATGCCCCCGCGCCCGCGCCGCCCGCCGCAGCGCCCGGAACTGTGCCAGCCGCTGTGCTTCCGGAAGGTGGTAATGGCGGTAGATGAAGCCCGATCCCCGCGGCAGCCGCGCCAGCGCACGCTCCAGCCCCGCATCATTGCGGGCGTCCGAGATCAGCCACAGGGCGGGGAGGGTCTTTGCGCGGGCCACCGCTCCGCTATAGAGCGCCCCCATGGAAAACGCAGCCACCCGTCTCGACACCGTCCGCAGCAACATCGCCCGCGTGTGCAAGCCCGCACGGCGCGAGCCCGCGTCGGTGACGCTGATCGCGGTCAGCAAGACGCATGGCCCAGAGGCGATCCAGCCGCTGATCGATGCCGGCCAGCGCGTGTTCGGGGAGAACCGCGTGCAGGAAGCGCAGGGCAAATGGCCCGCGCTGAAGGCGGCGCATCCCGATATCGAACTGCACCTGATCGGCCAGCTGCAATCGAACAAGGCGGAAGAGGCGGTGGCGCTGTTCGATTGTGTCCACTCGCTCGACCGGCCGAGCCTGCTGGCCGCGCTTGCCAAGGCGATGGACAAGACAGGGCGGCGCGTGCCGTGCTTCGTGCAGGTGAATATCGGTGACGAGGCCCAGAAGGGTGGCTGCGCGATTGCCGATCTGCCCGCCTTCCTCGCCCAAGTGCGCGCCAGCGGCATTCCGCTGGCCGGGCTGATGTGCATTCCCCCCGCCGATACCGAGGCCGCGCCGTTCTTTGCCTTTCTGGCGAAGCTGGCGGCGGATAATGGTGTGACCGGCCTCAGCATGGGGATGAGCGGCGATTACGAGACCGCCGTGATGCTCGGCGCGACCCATGTGCGGGTCGGTACCGCACTGTTAGGGACGCGCGGTTAGCCCCGCCTCAAGCAGCGAAGCGGTAGGCGAACAAAAACGCCTCAAGCAGCGAAGCGGTAGGCGAGCAAAAACGCCTCAAGCAGCGAAGCGGTAGGCGAAAAAAACGCCTCAAGCAGCGAAGCGGTAGGCGAACAAAAAAGGGCGCCCCGTTGCCGGAGCGCCCCCTTTCTTCATCACGTCGAGTCTACTTAAAACTCAAACATCGCTTCGATGCCGACGTTCCGGCCGCGCATCAGCGGCGAGAAGGTGCCGGCAGCCGGCTGCAGGCCGAACGGACGGCGCACGCCGGTCGAGTTCGGGCCGCCGAACGGCACCTGGGTGTCGCCACCTTCCTGGACCTGATCGAGCAGGTTACGTCCGTAGAGCGAGAGCGACAGGCCCTCGACCGGGGTGTTCCAGGTGATGTTGGCTTCCAGCATGCTCAGATCGTTCAGCCAGCCGAGGTTGTCGTCGGTGTAGGCCGCACGGTCGCGGTACTGGTAGTTCACGCGGGTCAGGATGTTGCTGCTGCCGAGGTCGAGTTCGTGGATGAACCCGGCGCCCACCGTGATCGGCGACACGCGCGGGATGCTCAGGCCGAGCGAATCCGCCGGGTTGCCGGTGATCCCGTCGGCGCTGCCGATGTTGAACAGCAGGCTGTCATATTCGGCGTCGATCAGGCCGAGGTTGGCGGTGAACACCAGCGAATCCGACACCCGCATGCGGGCTTCGGCGTCGATACCCTTGATGGTGGCATCGGCAGTGTTGACGATGTTCTGCACCACGCCCGACGCGCCGGCGGTGTTCACTTCGCGCTGCATGTCGCCGATCTTGGTGACATAGGCCGCAGCGTTGAGGGTGAACGAACCGTCAGCGGTCTGGAACTTGCCGCCGATTTCGAAGGTGTCGACCTGTTCTTCGTCGAAGCCCAGCGCGCCGTTATTGGCGGCAACGATGCGGTTGAACACGGCCACGTCGGTGATGCGGAAGTTGTAACCGCCCGAACGGAAGCCGCGGCTCCAGTGGCCATAGACCTGGCTGTCGCCGAATTCATACTGCAGACCGAGCTTGGGCGAGACGTTGCGGAACCGCACGCGATCGGTGAAGCCGTTGGCTTCGCCCGGCACGAACGGGTTGGTCCCCGTGGTCGGGCAGGTGCCCTGCACCACCGAGCATTCCGGGCGCGGACGCACGAAGGTGATGTCGGCGTCCTTGGTTTCCTGGTTCCAGCGGATACCGGCGATCAGCGACAGGCCGTCAGCGAATTCCCACTGGGCATTGGCGAACACGCCGAGCACTTCGTGGTTCTGCGCGCCGCCGCCGAAGAACACCGGCGGACGCAGGTTGACAGGCAGGTCGCGGCGCAGTTCGCGGTTTTCGGTGTAGGCCAGATCCTGATCGAACCAGAAGCCGCCGAAGGTCAGATCGAGGCTGTCGAACGACATCGCGTAGCGCAGCTCGTTCGAGAACTGCTCCTGCGCGGTTTCGGTGCTGGAGTGGAACAGGAACACCGGGGTCGCGTCGATGTCGCCGCGGGTGGTGGCGTCATACTTGCGGTAGCCGAACACGTTGGTGAGCGTGCCGGGGCCGATATCGACGGTCGCGGTGAGCGAGCTGGTCCAGATTTCGTTGGCGTAGGCGCCCGGCTCGTCGATCGCGAAGTCGAAGCTGTTGCGATCGAAGAACGCGCGGTTCTGGCTGCTCGGGCCATCGCCGTCGCTCTCGAAATAGTCGAGCTTGCCGGTGAGGGTCAGCCCGCCCAGACGCGCTTCGAGCGCACCGCGCAGGATCTTGGTTTCCGCCTCGCCGTGATTTTCCGGAATGTTCGGGTTGGTCAGCGACGCGAGGTTGCGGAAATAGCCTTCGTCCTTGTTGTAGTACGCGCCGACCTTGAACAGCAGCACGTCTTCGACGATCGGGCCGGAGACCACACCGCTGACGGTGTAGTTCGCGCCGCCACGGCCGCCATCGACCGGGCCGTCAACCGCCGCGCGGAACTTGCCGCGGAAATCTTCGGTCGGGTTGCCGGTGTTGATCACCACGGCGCCGCCGGTCACGTTGCGGCCGAACAGCACGCCCTGCGGGCCGCGCAGCACTTCGACGCTTTCAAGGTCGAACAGGTCGAACACGACCCCGCCGTTGATGCCGAGATAAACGCCGTCCACGAACACGCCGACGGTCGGGTCGATCGAGGGGATCGACGAGTTGATGCCGACGCCGCGGATCGTGAAGTTGGCGGTGCCGCGGCTGGTGCCGACCTGGTCGAGGCTGACGCTCGGAGCCTGGAACGACAGGCCCTGGATGTCGCGGATCTTGAAGGCTTCCAGCGTGCCGGCGTTGAACGCGGTCACGGCCAGCGGGATGTCCTGAACGTTTTCGGCATCCTTCTTCTTGGTGCCGGTGACGAGGATTTCGTTGATCGTGTCGAGCGTGCTGGTGCGCTCTTCGCTGGCGGGTTCTTCGGAGTCCTGCGCCGAGGCTGCGAACGGGGTCAGCGCTGCGGTCGAGACGAGCAGCGCCAGCTTGCCGAGCCGGAGGGGGCTCCGCTTGGGGGTGGCGGTAGACATGTTATAACTCTCCCTGAGTTGAGGGCCGTCGCAATAGCAATGCGTCACGCAATTGCAACCTATCGCGCTCCTGCGCGGCAATGGTTGCAAAATCCTGCATCTTCAGAGATTTGCAACTATACCTGTTCGAGCTGCTGCTGGCGGTGATCGCTCGCGGCTTCGAGCAGGGCGGCCTCGATTTCGGCCAGCCGCTCTGGCGCCTTGACCTTGGCGCCGGTCAGATCGGTCACGTAAAACGTGTCTGCCGCCGCCTCGCCATAGGCGGTGATATGCGCCGAATGGACGATCAGGTTGGCCTTGTAAAGCGCGTGCGCCAGCCGGTTGAGCAGCGCGGGCCGGTCGCGCGCGGTGACTTCGATCACGGTGAAATTGTTCGAGGCGTCATTGTCGAACCCGACCCGCGGCGCGACATCGAAGGCCTTGGCGCGCGAATGGGCCAGCGGGCGGGCGGCGAGTTTGGGCACCAGTTCGATCCGCGCCAGCAAGGCATCGCGGATGCCCTTTTCGATGCGGGCCATCTGCGCCGGTTCGCGGAACGGCTGGCCGTTCTGGTCCTGCACGAGGAAATTGTCGAAGGCATAGCCGCTCTTGGCGGTGTGGATGCGGGCGTCGATGATGTTCGCGCCTGCCACGTGGATGCCGCCCGCCATGCGGTAGAACAGGCCCGGATGGTCGGCCGCGATCACGCTGACCCGCGTCGCGCCGCGAGCCTCGTCGACCGCGCAATTGATCGACAGCTGCTCGCCTGCTGCCCGTGCGGCATCATACTGCACGAGATTGCCGGCGATGATGTCTTCCGGCTCGGCGATCCAGTAGGCATCGCCCAGCAGCGCGCCGGCGCTGTCGACCAGATCATCCTGTTCGCCCAGCAGCCGCGCCACGGCGTCCTTCTTGGCGGTGACGCGCTGCTTGCGCCCGGTGCCCTTGTGGCCCAGCCGCAGCTGTTCCTGCGCGGCATCGTAAAGCTCGCCCAGCAGCTGCGCCTTCCAGCTGTTCCAGGTGCCCGGCCCCACGGCGCGGATATCGACGGCGGTGAGGATCGCGAGATTGCGCAGCCGTTCCAGCCCCTGCACCTCGGCCACGAAATCCTCGATCGTCTTGGGGTCGGTGAGATCGCGCTTCTGCGCGGTGCGGCTCATCAGCAGGTGTTGCAGCACGAGCCAGGCGACGAGATCGGTTTCCTTCTCGTCCAGCCCGAAGCGCGGGCACAGCTTGTGCGCCACTTCGGCACCCAGCACCGAATGATCGCCCCCGCGCCCCTTGGCGATATCGTGCAGCAGCACCGCGACATAGAGCGCCCGGCGCGAGGCCAGCCGCGGGAATTCCCGCGTTGCGCGCGGGTGGTCGGCGGCCAGCAGCCCGCGCTCGATCTGGCTCAGCAGGCCGATGGCGCGGATGGTGTGTTCATCGACGGTGTAGTGGTGATACATGTCGAACTGCATCTGCGCATTGACCCGCCCGAAATCGGGCACGAAGCGGCCGAACACGCCGGCCTCGTTCATCCAGCGCAGCGCGGTTTCGGGGTCCTTCCGGCCGCACAGCAGATCGAGGAACAGCGCATTGGCGCGCTTGTCGCGGCGGACCTTGCCATCGATCAGCTTCGCATCGCGCCCGGCCTGGCGCATGGTTTCGGGGTGGACTTCCAGCCCTTCGGCCTCGGCCAGCTGGAACACCTCGATCAGGCGCACCGGATCGGCGCGGAACCAGTCATCGCCCGGTGCCCGCAGCCGCCCGCCTTCGACGCTGTAGCCCTTGAACATGCGCGGCCGCTGGGTGAACCCGGCGAAGAACCCGGTGCGCGGGCGCTTCTTGGCGAATTCCTCGTCAAGGTGCGAAAGGAACACGCCGGTCAGGCTGCCCACCCGTTTCACCTGCAGGAAGTAGTATTGCATGAAGCGTTCGACCGCGCTCTTGCCGGGGCGCTCGGCGAACTGCATCGCTTCGGCCACCTGCCGCTGGAGATCGAAGGTCAGGCGATCCTCGGCGCGGTCGGTGATCAGGTGCATGTGGCAGCGCGCCGCCAGCAGGAACCCCTCGGCGCGGCGGAAGCTGCGATATTCGCTCGGCGTCAGCAGGCCGACATCGACCAGTTGCGAGGCGCTGTCGACGCGGTGGACATATTTGCCGATCCAGTAGAGCGTCTGGAGATCGCGCAGGCCGCCCTTGCCTTCCTTGATATTGGGCTCGACGACATAGCGGCTGTCGCCCATGCGCTTGTGGCGGGCATCGCGTTCGGCAAGCTTCAGCGTCAGGAACTGGCGCTCGCTGCCCTTGGCGACCTCGTTCCAGAACCGGGCGCGCAGCTCTTCGTAAAGCGACTGTTCGCCCCACACGAGCCGGCTTTCGAGCAGCGCGGTGCGGATCGTGAGATCGTCCTTGGCCATGCGCATCGTGTCGGAGACCGTGCGGCTGGAATGGCCGACCTTGAGGCCCAGATCCCACAGCAGATAGAGCATCGCCTCGATCACCTGCTCGCACCACGGCGCGCGGCGCATGGGGGTGATGAAGGCGATGTCGACATCCGAATGCGGTGCCATCTCCGCCCGCCCGTAACCGCCGACCGCCAGTATAGCGAGGCGTTCGGCATGGGTGCGGTTGGGGACGGGGAAGACGTGCGCTGTGACGTGATCGTGGATCACCCGCAGCAGCTGGTCCATCAGGAAGCTGAACCCTGCCGTGACCTCGTGCCCGGCAGAGGGCGCCTCTGCCAGCCTGCGGGCCAGTTCGGCACGGCCTTCGTCAAGCGCGCCGCGCAGCGCCCTGACGATCGCCGGGCGCGCCGCATCGCCGCCGCCGGCGTGCAGCGTGGCGATTTCCTCTGCCAGCGCGCGGCGGTCAATGATCGCGCGCTGGCCGGGGACGCGCCTAGGCGACATCGGGCGGGCTCACCGGCCGATCACGCCGCAACCGCCTCGGCGCTGTAGCGGGCCTTGACGCTGCGCTTGTCGATCTTCTGGGTGCCGAGCCGGGGCAGAGCCTCGTCCGACATCCAGATCTGGTGTTCCAGCGGCACCTTGAACGGGGCGATGCGTTCCAGCAGGAAGGCGCGCAGCTCGGCGGGGGTGATCGCCGGGCGGCCTTCCTTCATGGTGTAGACCGCTGCGGGCACTTCGCCGAAGCGGTCGCAGGGCAGGCCGAACACCGAACATTCGCCGATATCGTCATGCGCGTAGATCGCATCTTCCACCTCGATGCACGAGATATTCTCGCCGCCGCGGATGATGATGTCCTTCTTGCGGTCGACGATGAACAGGTAATCGTCCTCGTCGAGATAGCCGAGATCGCCGGTGCGGAAATAGCCGTCGGCGGTGAAGGCGGCCGCCGTCGCTTCGGGGTTTTTCCAGTAGCCGCGGAAATTGGCGACCGAGCGGATGCACACCTCTCCCACCTGGCCTTGCGGCAGGGGCTTTCCGGCATCGTCGAGGATCGCCATGTCGACCATCGGCTTCGACGGCCGGCCGGTGGAACCCGGCTTGGCGAGGTAGTTCTCGTTGAAATTGCCGCAGCCGACCGCGTTGGTTTCGGTGAGGCCATAGCCCAGCAGCGGGAAACCGCCGGGGAAGGCTTCCTTGATCCGCGTCACGTGCTCCACCGGGCGCGGCGCGCCGCCCGCGGCAAAGCTCTTGCAGGCCGAGAGGTCATACTTCTCGCGGTCGGGGTGGTTGGCGATTTCGTAGCTCATCAGCGGCACGCCGACGAAATAGCTGACCTTTTCCTCCGCCATCAGCCGGATCGCGAGGCCTGCGTCCCACTTGGGCATCAGCACCAGCTTGCGCGCGATGGCGAAGCTCTGGAGGAACAGCGGCACTTCGCCGGTGACGTGGAACAGCGGTACCGCCACCAGCGCGCAGGGCTGATCGGTGATCACCTCGCCGGTGCTCTCGATGTGCACCTTGGCCATCGCCGACTGCGCGACGTAGTTCATCACGCCGTGCACCACGCCGCGGTGATCGGACCACGCGCCCTTCGACTTGCCGGTCGAACCCGAGGTGTAGAGGATCGTGGCGATATCGTCCGGCCCTAGGGTGGCGAGCAGCGCGATCGCGGCAGGGGTGCCTTCGGGCGCGCGCCACACGGCGGCAAGGCCCTCTGCGGGCGGATTGCCATGGCTGAACAGCACCACCTTGGCCGGATGCGCATGGCCTTCCAGCCGCGCGGCGCGGGGTTCGTCGGCCAGCAGCAGCCGGCATTCGGCGAGTTCCAGCCCGTAGGCCAGTTCCTCGCCCGAGGAGAAACCGTTGAGCAGCGTCGCGCAGCCGCCCGCCATCAGGATGCCCATGTAAGCGATCATCCAGTTGGCCGAATTGCGCGCCGCAAGCCCGATGCGGTCGCCCTTTTCGACGCCGTGATCATGCACCAGACTTTCCGCCACGCAGGTCGCGGCGGCATAGGCTTCGCCGAAGGTCAGGCGGATATCGCCATCGACAAGGAAGGGGGTGTCCTTGTTCTGGTTGCAGAAGTGGGCGAAATAATGCGCCAGCGTCGGCGGGGCACCAGCGAAGGCGGGCATTTCGATCCCGTCGCGCATGAAGGGCACGGTGGCGAAGGGCTGGCCCTCGGCAGTCAGGCCGGTGATGATCGCTTCGAGCGCATTGTCCAGCGGGGTGGGCATGCGGTTATGTTCCTCTCTCGTCTCTAGGAAGCCCCGGCGCACATGGCTGCGCGTCCCGGACCTCGTGTCCCAAGCCGTCCGGCGATCCTGCGCCCCTTCCCCTGCCCCGCCCGCTGTGCCAGAAGCGCCAGCGCAACCGGGTCCGTGTCAGGCCCGCCGATACGGCATATCATTGTCATTAAGAGGTTCGCCCCGTGCTGTCACTACTTGCCGCAAGCGGCGCTGCCGATCCGATCTACTGGGAGCAGCTGGGCCTGCAACCGGGCATCGATCTGGGGTTCTTCACCCTGCGGTTCTATTCGCTGGCCTATCTGATCGGGGTGATCTTCGCCTATTGGCATACCTCAAAGATGCTGAAGCAGCCCGGCGCACCGATGGCGCAGCGCCATGCGGATGACCTGTTTTTCTACTGCACGCTGGGCGTCATTCTGGGCGGGCGGCTGGGTTACGCGCTGTTCTACACCGGCGGCGCGACCGGCATCCCCTCGGCCTTCACCGATTTTTCGGGCGACGGGTGGATGTCGTGGAAGCTCCTGCGGCTGTGGGACGGCGGGATGAGCTTTCACGGCGGGCTCGCCGGTGTGACGCTGGCGATGTTCTATGTCGCATGGCGCGACAAGCTGAACTTCATCCGGGTGGTCGATTATGTCAGCGTCGGCGTGCCGATGGGCATGCTGCTCGGGCGGCTGGCGAACTTCGTCAATGGCGAGCTTTGGGGCCGCACCACCGATGTGCCCTGGGCAATGGTGTTTCCCGCCGCCGACGATCTGCCGCGCCACCCCAGCCAGCTCTATCAGGCCGGGCTGGAAGGTCTGGCCTTGCTGATCGTGATGATGCTGCTGTTCTGGAAAACCCGCGCGCGCTATCGCCCCGGCCTGCTGGCGGGGGTGTTCACCTTCGGCATCGGGATTTCGCGCTTCGTGAACGAATTTTTTCGCCAGCCGGATGCACAACTGGCTGACTTTGCGGCCCGGACCGGGCTATCGATGGGGCAATGGCTGACCATACCGCTTATCCTGACTGGGTTGACTGTCGTGCTCTTCGCGCTGCGGAAGCCGCCGCTGGGGACGGGCACGACCGCTCCGGCCTGACCGGGGGGAAGGGGGTCTGGCGCAGCGCGCTCAGGCTGATCGACCCCGTCTCCGAACCCGAAGTCGATGCCGCTGCACAGGCGGCGGCGGCCAGGGCTGCCGAAGCGGCGCGTGCGAAAGCCGCCGCCGAAGCGGCCGAACAGGCGCGTCTTGCTGCCGAGGCCGAAGCCCGCGCCAGAGCCGAGGCGGAGAAACAGGCGCGTTTGCAGGCCGAAGCCGAGGAACGCGCCCGTGCCAAGGCCGAAGCCAAAGCCCGGCTCGAAGCCGAAGCCAGGGCCAAGGCCGAAGCGCTCGCCCGCGCCAAGGCGGAAGCCGAAGAACGCGCCCGCGTCCTGAAGGAGGCCCGCGAACAGGCCAAGGCCGAGGCGGAAGCCCGCGCCGCTGCCGAACGCGAGGCCCGCGAGAAAGCCGCCGCCGAGGCGCGTGCCCGCAAGCAGGCGGAAGCCGAAGCCCGCGCCAGGGCCGAGGCCGAAGCCAGGGCCCGCAAGGAGGCCGAGGCCAAGGCACGGGCCGAAGCAAAGGCCAAGGCCGAAGCCGAGGTAAAGGAGCGCGAGCGCCTGCGCCGTGAAGCCGAAGCTGCCGCCAAGGCCGCCGCCGCCGAACAGGCCCGCAAGGAGGCCGAGGCGCGCAAGCAGGCGGAAGCCGAAGCCAAGGCCCGCGCCGCTGCCGAGGCCAAGGCCCGCAAGGAAGCCGAAGCCCGCGCCAAGGCAGAGGCCAAGGCCAAGGCTGAAGCCGAAGCCCGCGCCAAAGCAGAGGCCGAGGAAAAGGCCCGTCAGGAAGCCGAAGCCGAAGCTGCCAGAGCCGCCGCCGAAGAGGCTGCCCGCCTTGCTGCCGAAGCCGAGGCTGCCGAAGCCGCCCGTCTCGCCGCCGAAGCCGAAGCCGCCGCCGAAGCCGCCGCTGCCGAGCAGGCCCGGCTCGAAGCCGAAGTCGCCGCCCGCGCCCATGTCGATGTCGCTGCCAGCCTCAGGCGCCTGATCCGCGAGACCGGCCCGATCAGCCTTGCCCACTACATGGGCGAGAGCAACGCGCGCTACTATGCCAGCCGCGACCCGCTTGGCGATCAGGGCGATTTCATCACCGCGCCCGAAGTCAGCCAGATGTTCGGCGAGCTGATCGGGCTATGGCTCGCCGATCTGTGGGTGCGGATGGGCAGCCGCAAGCGCATCCACTATGTCGAACTGGGGCCGGGCCGCGGGACGCTGGCGAAAGACGCGCTGACCACCGCGGCGCGGTACGAATTCGACCCGCAGGTGCATTTTGTCGAGACATCGGCAACCTTGCGCAAATTGCAGCGCGAGGCCTTTCCCGGTTGCCAGCACCATCACGATCTCTCGACCCTGCCCGATGATGCCCCGCTGCTGATTGTCGCCAACGAATTCTTCGATGCCCTGCCGGTGCACCAGCTGGTGCGGTCGGCCGATGGCTGGTTCGAACGCATGGTCGCGCTGGAGGGCGATGCCTTCACCTTTGTTGCCGGCAAGGAACGCATGGACCACATGGTTCCGCCCAGCTGGGTGCGCGCCAGTCAAGGATCGATGATCGAGACCAGTCCGGCAGCGGTCGCGGTGATGGAGGAAATCGCCACCCGCCTGCGCGAACAGGGCGGCGCGGCGCTGATCATCGATTACGGGCACCGCGAGCTCAGCTCGGGATCGACCATGCAGGCGCTCAGGAACCACCAGAAGGTCGATATCTTTGCCCATCCGGGCGAGGCCGACATTACCGCCCATGTCGATTTCGAACTGCTCCAGCACGTCGCCGCCCGCAACGGTGCGGATGTGATGGGCCTGCAATTCCAGGGCGAATGGCTGCGCCAGATGGGGATCGATACCCGCACTGAGGCGCTCCAGCGGCGCAATCCGGGTGAGGCCGCCAAGGTCAAGCGCCAGCGCGACCGGCTGGTCGAATCGAGCCAGATGGGTACTCTGTTCAAGGTTCTGGGCATTTGCGGGCGGCGCTGGCCGTTCGGGGTGGGGTTCGAATGATGAAGGCATTGCGATTGCTGGCTGTGGGCGCGGCTTTGGGCGGCGCTGCCCCTGCGCTTGCCACCGATGCGGTGGCGGGCCGCTGGGTGACGGCGGAAAAGGACGGCGTCATCCTGATCGCGCCGTGCGGCAAGGCGCTGTGCGGCACGATCGAGCGGTTTCTGGTGCCTCCGCCGCAGGGGCTCGACCAGCGCGATGTGAACAATCCCGATGCCAAACTGCGGACCCGCAAGCTGCTCGGCATGCCGATCCTCTCGGGCTTCACAGCCGATGGCGACCAGTGGCGCGGGCGGATCTACGATCCCAAAAGCGGCAAGAGCTACCGCTCGGTGATCCGCCGCAAGGGCGCCAACGTGCTGGAGGTGAAAGGCTGCATCGGCCCGTTCTGCCAGACGCAGGAGTGGAAGAAGGCGTCCTGATTTGCGCGGGCCGTCCGGCCCGCGATCTCCTCGCTCTCGCGCCCTGCGGGCGCGTCGCTGCGGGCGGCCAGTCGGCCTTGCGGTCGCCGCGCGACCGTCACATCGCCCTGTTCTCCCATCCCGCTTGCGGGAGGGGTCGGGGGTGGGACCGACCTAAAGCCCCGCCTTCTTCGCCAGTTCCGCTGCCGCGGCCTTGGGGGTGAGTTTCTTCTCGTCCTCGCGGTCCACCGCCAGATTGGCTTCGCGCATCGCCTCGACGCTGATTGCGCCGAGCAGCGGAGTGAGGGCTGCGATCACGCCGTCATCCTCCGCAATCCGGGGGGACAGCATCAGCATCGCGTCATAGCTCGGCAATGCGCCTTCGGGATCTTCGAGCACCACCAGCCGGTCCGCCGCGATCCGTCCGTCGGAGGTGTAGGCGCTGATCACATCCGCCTCGCCCGAGGCCAGCGCGTTGTACATGAAGGTCGGCGCGAAATTGCGGCTGCGGGCGAAGCTGAGGCCATAGGCATCGCGCACCGCGATCCATTCGGGCCGCTCGAAGAATTCGGGATCGCCGCCCACCGTCAGTTGCGGCGCGATTGCGGCGAGATCGGCCAGCGAAGTGACCCCCAGTTCGCGGGCACGGTCCTGCCGCATGGCGAAGGCATAGGCGTTTTCGAACCCCAACCGCCCGAGCACCCTGACGCCGTTCTCGCGCCATTCCCAGTCGCGGATGGTTTCGTACATCGCCTCGCGTCCGGGGTTGTCCTTGCGCCCCAGATAGTTGGTCCAGATCGTGCCGGTGTAATCGACCGAGATGTCGATGCTCGACGAAGCGACCGCGCTGTGCACCACTGCGCTGCCCAGCCCGTCGCGGTATTCGACGGCGTAGCCTGCCGCCTCCAGCCGCGATCCGATCAGCTGGGCGAGGATGTATTGCTCGGAGAATTGCTTGGCGGCGATGGTGATGCGGCGCTCTTCGCTGCCCGATTGTGCGGCCAGTGCGGCGGCAAGGCCGGCCACCACCGCCAGCAGGGCGCCCGCCCATTTCCAGCGGCGGCGCTCGTCGATCCCGCGCTCGATCCACCACAACAGCCAGTCGGCCACCAGCGCCAGCCCCGCGCTGACAAGGCACCCGGCAACCACCAGCGCCCAGTTTTGCGTCTGGAGGCCGGCAAAGATCGGATCGCCGAGGCTCGGCTGGCCGATGGTCGTGGCGAGCGTCGCCGCGCCGATGGTCCACACGCTCGCGGTGCGGATCCCGGCCATGACGAAGGGGGCCGAAAGCGGCGCTTCGACCAGCACCAGCTTCTGCCAGCGGGTCATGCCGACGCCGTCCGCCGCCTCCAGCACGCCGGGGTCGAGATTGGCCTGCGCGGTGACGGCGTTCCTGAGGATCGGGAGCAGCGCATAGAGCGTCAGCGCCATTAGCGCGGGCAGAAAGCCGAGCGTCGGCAGGCCCTCGCCGAATACCGCCCGCAAGCTGAGCAGCAACGGGAAGAACAGCGCCAGCAAGGCGAGGGCAGGGATGGTCTGGACAAGACTGGCAAGGCTCAGCGCGAGGCGCGACACCACCTGCGAACGGCTGGCCCACACCGCCAGCGGCAGCGCGATCAGCATGGCGAGCCCGATCGCGCTGGCCGACAGCACCACGTGCGCCGCCAGCTTGTCGCCAAGGCCGGGGAGGATGTCCCAGATTGCGCTCATCCGCCCGGCTTCTCCCCAAGGCCTTCCATCGCGGCGAGGCGCTCGGCCTGCTGGCGTGGCACGGCGACAAGACCCTGCGCCACATCGCCGCCCGCCCCTGCGAGCAGCGCACGCGGGGTCTCGTCGGCGACCAGTTGTCCGCTGTCCATCACCAGCACCCGGTCAGCCAGCAGCAGGGCTTCGGCCATGTCGTGGGTGACCATCACCGTGGTGAGACCAAGGCGGTCATGCAACTCGCGCACCTTGTGGCCCAGCGCATCGCGGGTGACAGGATCGAGCGCGCCGAAAGGCTCGTCCATGATCAGCAGCTCCGGCTCGCCCGCCAGCGCCCGCGCCACGCCGACCCGCTGGCGCTGCCCGCCGGAGAGTTCATCGGGCATCCGGCTGGCAAGCGCGGGATCGAGTTCGACCAGCGCCAGCAATTCCGCAATCCGCTCGCCCGCCAGCGCCTCACCCGCAAGGCGCGGGCCGATGGCGATGTTTTCCGCGACGGAGAAATGCGGGAACAGGCCCACCCCCTGAAACACGTATCCGACGCGGCGGCGCAGGGCGGCGGGTTTCAGCGCGCTGACATCCTCGCCAGCGAACAGCACCCGCCCGTGTGTCGTCCTCACCAGCGTGTTGACCGTCTTGAGCAGGGTCGATTTGCCCGATCCCGAGGCCCCCACCAGCGCGACGAAACTGCCCGCAGCAATATCGCACGAAACGCCGCCGACCGCCGTGATCTCGCCGAAGCGGCAGGTGACCCCGTCAAAGCGGAGCAGAGGTGCGGGCCTATCCATCCGGGACGACGATTAGCGATTGCGATAGCGCTGCGCCAGCGTCTCCGATTGGCGTTTGCCCGATGCCTTGCTATGCGCATCTGTCAGAACAATCATTACCCGGCGAGGAACGATTCATGCGCGCCACCCCCGATTTCGATTTCCAGCTTGGCGAGGCCGCCGAGATGATCCGCGAAAGCACCGCCCGCTTTGCGGACGAGCAGATCATGCCGCTCGCCGAGCGCACCGACCGCGAGGACCGCTTCCCGCGCGAATTGTGGGAGCCGATGGGCGCGCTGGGTCTGCATGGCATCACCGTGGAAGAGGAATGGGGCGGGCTGGGGCTCGGCTATCTGGAGCATGTGATCGCGGTCGAGGAAGTCAGCCGCGCCAGTGCCAGCGTGGGCCTCTCCTACGGCGCGCATTCCAACCTCTGCCTCAACCAGATCCGCCGCTGGGGGAATGACGAGCAGAAGGCGAAATATCTGCCCAAGCTGATTTCGGGCGAACACGTCGGCAGCCTCGCCATGTCCGAAGCGGGCGCGGGGTCGGACGTGGTCTCGATGAAGCTGAAGGCCGATGCCGTGCAGGGCGGATACGTCCTCAACGGCACCAAGTTCTGGATCACCAACGCGCCCGAAGCCGATACGCTGGTGGTCTATGCCAAGACCGATGGCCACGCAGGCAGCCGCGGCATCACCGCCTTCCTGATCGAGAAGGGCGACGAGGGGTTCTCGATCGGCCAGAAGATCAGCAAGGTCGGCATGAAGGGCTCGCCCACCGCCGAGCTGGTGTTCTCGGATTGCTTCATCCCCGAGGACCGCGTGATGGGGCCGGTGAACGGCGGCGTGGGCGTGCTGATGAGCGGTCTGGATTACGAGCGCGTGGTGCTCGCCGGGTTGCAGCTCGGGATCATGCAGGCGTGCCTCGACACGGTGATCCCCTACCTGCGCGAGAGGAAGCAGTTCGGGAAGCCGATTGGCAGCTTCCAGCTGATGCAGGCCAAGGTCGCCGATATGTATGTCGCCCTGCAATCCGCCCGCGCCTACACCTATGCGGTGGCCAAGGCCTGCGACGCAGGGCAGACGACGCGCTTTGATGCGGCGGGCGTGATTTTGCTGGCGTCCGAGAACGCCTTCAAGGTCGCCGCCGAAAGCGTGCAGGCGCTGGGCGGCGCGGGCTACACCACCGACTGGCCGGTGGAACGCTACATGAGGGACGCCAAGCTGCTCGACATCGGCGCAGGCACGAACGAGATTCGCCGGATGCTGATCGGCCGCGAATTGATCGGGGCGGCGGGGTGATGGCCCATTATGCGGCCAGCGGCTTGATCCTGCTTGCCGCCATTCACTACTTCCTTAACGGCGGCATTGCGCAGTCAATGCGGAATAACGCCGCTAACAGGGAAGCAGGCACTTCTACGCTCACCGATGCCAGTTTCTACGCGCTAGTAGCCACGATGTTTGCTTTCTTCGTCGGAACAGCAATCCTGATCCTGGTTCCCGGAGTGCCGGTCTGGGCCGAGGCGACCTTGGGCGTACTCTGGCTCGCAATCGCCATCGCGGATGCTATCCGTTCACGCGGAAAGTCGTCCGGAGCGTATTTCGGAATGGCTGTCGGCAGCCTTGTATTGATTGGATGCTACTTGTGACCGCCCCCACCCTTTCGACAAAACTCGACCGCGAAAGCCCCGAGGCCAAGGCCCGCTTTGCGCATAACCATGCCCTCGCGCAGGAACTGCGCGCCCGTGTGGCCGAAGCCGCGCTGGGCGGCCCCGAAAAGCACCGCGAGCGGCATGTTGCGCGCGGGAAACTGCTCCCCCGCGAGCGGGTCGAGCGGTTGCTCGATCCGGGTTCGCCCTTCCTCGAAATCGGGCAATTGGCCGCCAACGGTATGTACGAGGGCGACGTCAACGGCGCCTCGATCATCTGCGGGGTGGGTCGCGTTTCGGGCCGCCAGTGCATGATCGTGTGCAACGACGCGACCGTGAAGGGCGGCACCTATTACCCGATGACGGTGAAGAAGCACCTGCGCGCGCAGGAGATCGCGCAGGAGAACCGCCTGCCGTGCATCTACCTCGTCGACAGCGGCGGGGCGAACCTCCCGCATCAGGCCGAGGTTTTCCCCGACCGCGACCACTTCGGGCGCATTTTCTTCAATCAGGCGAACATGTCCGCGCTGGGCATCCCGCAGATTGCCTGCGTGATGGGTTCCTGCACCGCGGGCGGCGCATACGTCCCTGCCATGTCCGACGAGACGGTGATCGTCCGCAATCAGGGCACCATCTTCCTCGCCGGGCCGCCGCTGGTGAAGGCCGCGACGGGTGAGGAGATCAGCGCCGAGGACTTGGGCGGCGGCGACTTGCACGCGAAGAAGTCCGGCGTGGTCGATCACCTCGCGGAGAACGACGAACACGCGCTCACCATCGTGCGCGATATCGTCAGCCACTTGGGCGCGAACACCGGGGCGGCCAAGGACGTGGCGCTCAAAGACCCGCGCCCGCCCAAGTTCGACGCGGAAGACCTCTACGCCCTCATCCCCGAGGATGTGCGCGCGCCCTATGACGTCAAGGAAGTGATCGCGCGGCTGGTCGACGGCAGCGAGTTCCACGAGTTCAAGGCGCATTACGGCGCGACGCTGGTGTGCGGCTTCGCCCACATCTGGGGGATGCCCGTGGCGATCCTCGCCAATAACGGCGTGTTGTTCTCCGAAAGCGCGCAGAAGGGCGCGCATTTCATCGAACTGGCCTGCCAGCGACGCATTCCGCTGCTGTTCCTCCAGAACATCTCGGGCTTCATGGTCGGCGGGAAGTACGAGGCGGAAGGGATCGCGAAGCACGGGGCGAAGCTCGTCACCGCTGTGGCGACCGCGACCGTCCCCAAAGTCACCGTGGTGATCGGCGGCAGCTTCGGGGCGGGGAACTACGGGATGTGCGGCCGCGCCTACTCCCCGCGCTTCCTGTTCACCTGGCCCAATGCGCGCATCTCGGTGATGGGCGGGGAGCAGGCCGCATCCGTGCTCGCCACCGTCCACCGCGACGCCGACAGCTGGACCCCGGAGCAGGCCGAGGCCTTCAAGGCACCCATTCGCCAGAAATACGAGGACGAAGGCAACCCCTACTACGCCACCGCCCGCCTGTGGGACGACGGGGTGGTGGACCCGGTGCAGACCCGCGATGTGCTGGGGCTTGCCTTCGCCGCCTGCCTCGAAGCGCCCATTGCCGAGCGGCCGGCCTTCGGCGTGTTCCGGATGTAGTCTGAAACCCCCACGCGCCCCCTTGCGTAACTGCCCCTGTTGCGGGCAGACATAGTCGCGAGAGAGGGATCACACATTGCCGCAAGCACTCATTCGCAAGCCCACGCTGCTGTCGCGCATCGTGCGCCGGATCATTCTGGCGATCTGGTATATCCGGGGCTGGAAGATCGACTCACCCCTGCCAAAGCACCTCAAGAAATACGTGATCGCGGGAGCGCCGCACACCACCAACTGGGACTTCGTGTTCTTCACCGGCGCCACCCATGAAGAGGGCATCCGCCCCAATTTCATGGGCAAGCACACGCTGTTTCAAGGGATCATGAAGAACTTCATGCTCGATATGGGGGGCATCCCCGTGGACCGTCGCAAGAGCGCGAATGCCACCGAGCAGGTCGCTGCCGAATTCGCCGCGCGCGACCATCTGGCGCTGGTGATCGCCTGCGAGGGCACCCGCAAGACCGATGGCAAGTGGAAGTCGGGCTTCTACCACATCGCCCGCGCAGCGGACGTGCCGATCGTCCCTGCCTTTGCCGATAATGTGAAGAAGATCATCAGCTTCGGCCCCCCGCTGGTGCCGACCGGCAATTACGGCGAGGACTTGCTGAAAATCGCCGAGTGGTTCCGCTCGAAACTGCCCGATTACGATCGCTTCAAGGTGCTGGAACAACAGGCCCGCGATATCATTGCAGGGAAGAATGATGTTTGAACTGCTGCTCCTCAACGCCGCGATCCTGCTCGTGCTGGTGCTGATCCAGTGGGCGATTTCGGTGAAGATCGACGACGTGTCCTTCATCGACGCCTTCTGGGGCGCAGGCATGGGCATTCTGGCCGTGGCAAGCTGGCTGCATGTGGGCGGCGGGCCGGGCGAGCTTGCGACGCTGATCATGGTGATGACCGCCGCCTGGGGCTTCCGGCTGGGTATCTATCTGTTCCTGCGCTGGCGCAAGGAAGGCGAGGACAAGCGCTACAAGATGATCCTCAAGAAGGATCGCGAAAAGGGCCAGTTCGCCCGTGCCGCGCTGACGCGGGTGTGGCTGATGCAGGCGGTGCTGCTGTTCGCGGTATCCAGCCCCGCGCAGGTCGGCATTCTGGCGAGCGGCCACCCTGCGCCGATCCCGCCGCTGGCCTGGATCGGCTTTGGCGTGTGGTGCGTCGGCGTGTTTTTCGAATGGGTGGGTGACTGGCAGCTGACGCGGTTCAAGGCTGATCCGGCCAACCACGGCAAGGTGCTGGACACCGGCCTGTGGCGCTACACCCGCCACCCCAATTACTTCGGCGATTTCGCCGCCTGGTGGGGCATCTGGATCGCCTGCGCCGCGGCCGGGTGGCAATATGCCGCAGCCACTGTGATCGGCCCGCTGTTCCTCAGCTTCACCCTCACCAGATGGTCGGGCGTGACGCTGCTGGAAAAGGGTCTCGACAAGTCCAAGGGCGACAAATACGCCGATTACAAGCGCCGCACCTCGGCATTCTTCCCGATGCCGCCCAAGCGCTGAGACGCCCCGCGCGTGCCGGTTATTCGACCAACCGCCCTGTTGCGCCGCACAAAAAGCGCGTCGGCACCCTTTAAGCCTGCGCCCGCTTGGCCTATGTTGCGCGCAATCAAGGAGACGCGCAGACCCATGGCTCTCAACCCCACCTTGCGCGAGCAGGAGCGCGAGCGGATCGCGCGGCACGTCCTCGATCTGGTCAAGGAGCGCGGATCGGAGATCCCGTGGACCATCGCGATGGCCGAAAGCGGCCTCACCCGCGCACGGTTTGAAGCCCTGTTCGCCGATTACGACGATCTGTTCGATGCCGTCGCGCAAACCTGGCTCGCCCCGCACATGGCGGTGATGGAGGAGGTGCTGGCCAGCAACCTCCCCCCGCAACGCAAGATGTACGAGTTCTTCCGCCGCCGCTTTGTCATTTCGCAAAGCCGGTTCCGCGAAGACCCCGAGCATTTCACCATCCTGTGCGAGATGGGCGCGGCGAATTTCGAAAAGGTGCGGTCCTACGTCGATCTGGCCGACCACTATCTGTGCGAACTGATCGCCGAGGCGCAGGCCGAGGGCTTTTTTGCCGGGCTGGGCATCGACGAGGCCCTGTCGCTGATCAACCAGATGATCAGCAATTACACCCTGCCCGATGCGCTGATCTATCTGGGCGACAAGCTGTCCGAACAGAAGCTGGCGCGGATTGTCGACACGATGTTCATCGGCCTGTCGGGCGAGGCCGGGGCGGATGCCTCCGGGGTCAACACGCTGAAGGTGGCGTATTAGGGCTTAAGCCTCAGCCCACCACGCCGCCGCCGGATCATCGTCACCCCGCGCGCCGCGCCGCTGCAACCCTCCGATCAATCCGCCCTCCAGCGCCATCGTCGCAGGCGTGGTGCGGTTCCAGTCCATCACGTAGAGCCGCTCGGCGATCAGCCAGCGTCCCGCGCGCTGCTCCAGCCTGTCGAGATAGCGTCCGCCCACCACCAGTTCCACCTCGCCCTCGGGTGCCGGGATCAGGTGCAGGGCAACGCAGTTGGTCTCGGCCCGCGCGCGCTCGCCGTCGATCCGCATTACCGTGTTGGAGATATTGTGCTGGGTCAGCCGCATCGCACCGAGGCCTGCCATCAGCGCGGGGATGGCTTGCGCGACGGGTTTCGCGCCGTCGCCATAGTCGATCCGGGCATCGGGGGTGAACACCGCGGCAAGCTGCGCCGCATCACAGCGGTCGATCCCGCGGCAATAGAGCGCCAGCGTTTCGGCAATGGCGAGCCGGTCGGCAAGTTCGGTCGTGTCCATGCCCGCCAGACTATCGCGCACCCGCCCGCAGCGGGACTGCCCAAAGCGTCAGCGACGGAATTGCAGCACGTTGGCGGGCCGTTTGGGCGGCGGAGGGCGCAGGCGCTGTTCGGCCAGCGCATATTTCAGCGCCGCGCCCACCATGGTCGTCGACAGCAGCAGGATCGCCCCTGCCCAGAACCAGTGCGGCAGGCCCAGCACGGCCGCGATCTGGCCGGTGTCGGACAGCATCGGGCGGCCGTTGATCACGACCTTTTCGGTGAACAGGTAACCCCAGTCGCGCAGCATGCTGATCGCGCCGAGCACCCCGAGGAATTGCAGCGAGAAGCGCGTAAAGCCGGGCTTGGCCCGCCATGCGACCAGCGCCAGCAGTCCGGCGACCAGCGGCAGGACCCACAGCCCGACAGTGGAGCGCACCCAGATCACGACGCTCGTCAGGATCGCGGCCGCCGCCAGCCACAGCACCGGGCGCCACAGCTTCGGGTGGGCGCTGGCAAGGATCAGCAGCGATCCGACGATGCTCGGCGCCAGCGGGCCGCCGGCGGCAATCGCCGCGAGAGTGAAGCGCGAGGCATCATTGGCGACCTGGCTTTGCGCCACGCCCGATCCGTTGGCAAAGATCATCAGTTGCTCGAAATGCTGCCCCAGCGCCAGCGCGGTCAGGCCGTGCCCCATTTCGTGGAACCATGTTGTCAGGATCGCGAAGGGATAGACCAGATAGGCCCCGAACGGCAGCGCCGGCAGCATCACCACGATCACCCCGGCGACCACCAGCCGCCCGAAGGCTTCGCCCTGCGAGCCGGGGGTGACGAGCGGTTGCACCGGCGCTCAGTCCGCGTCGGCTGCGCCGGCGACGCGTCCTGACGCATCGACGCGGATGCCGTCGCCTTCGCCCGCCTGCGCGTCCTCGTCGCGTTGTTCCTGCAGGATCGACCAGCTGGCGAGAAACAGCCCGGCCACCAGCGGGCCGAGCACGATGCCCGAAAAGCCGAGGAAGCTGATCCCGCCCAGCGTGGTCACAAGGATGATCCAGTCGGGGATGCCCGTGTCGCGCCCCACCAGAATCGGTCGCAGCACGTTATCCGCCGAGGAAATCACCACAAACCCGACCACCAGCACGAACACGCCCTGCCACATCTCGCCCGTCACCAGCAGCCACAGGCCGACCGGCACATAGACCGCGCCTGCGCCGATCACCGGCACCAGCGCGAAGATCGTCATCAGCACCCCGAACAGCAGGGCGGATTCGAGCCCGACGATCAGGAAGCTGATCCCGCCCAGCACACCCTGCACGATGCCGACAACGCCCGATCCCTTGATCGTGGCGCGCACGATGCCGAGGAACCGCTCTGCCAGCCGTTCGGAGATCGAGCGTTCCACCGGGATGGTGCGCAGCAGGGTGCGACCGATCCGCTCGCCATCACGCAGCAGGAAGAACATGACGTAGAGGCCGACGCCGAAAGCCAGCACGAAACTGAGCGCTCCGCTGCCGATCGAGACCGCCTGACTGGCGATCACGCCCGAGCTTTCCGCCAGCAGTTCCTGCAGGCGCGCCTGCGCGCTGGCCATGTCGTTGAAGCCGCTGCGGTCCACCGCCTCCTGCGCCGCCTTGGGCAGGGCATCGTAGACCGTGTTGAAGGTGGCGGCGAGATCGACCGGCTGTTCCTGCAGGCTGGCGATCAGCACCAGCGCTTCCTGCACCACCAGCGTGCCGAGCCACAGGGCCGGGACCAGCACCGCGAAGAAGATCACCAGCAGCGAGGTGATCGCCGCCGGATTGCGCCGTCCGCGCATCTTCCTGAGCATCCAGCGGTAAAGCGGCTGGAACATGATCGCCGCCAGCGCTGCCCACAGCAGCGGCTGGGCAAAGGGCCACACGATCACCGCCATCATGATGCTGACCACCGCGAGGATCAGCAGGAAGCTGGCGTGCTGCAATTCATCCGTGCGGTGGGGCTGATGGGCCATGCGTGTCTCTATACGTCGAGGTTCGCCACATTCAGGGCGTTGTCCTGAATGAACTCGCGGCGCGGTTCGACGATATCGCCCATCAGGCGGGTGAAAATCTCGTCGGTCACGTCGGCGTCTTCGACCTTCACCTGCAACAGCACGCGGGCTTCGGGATCGAGGGTGGTTTCCCACAGCTGCTCGGCGTTCATTTCGCCCAGACCCTTGTAGCGGGCGATCGACAGGCCTTTGCGACCGGCGGCAAAGATGGCCTCCAGCAGCTGGCTCGGACGGCTGATCGTGCCGTCGAAAGCGGGGGCGGGGGCGGCGTCTTCCGCCTCGCCCGCCAGCGGATCGTCGGCAACGGGGGAGGCATCGGCCTCGGGTTCGTCTGCAACATCGCCTGCCCGCACCAGACTGACAGGCGAGGCATAGGCATCGGCCTGCGCTGCGGCGAGGCTGTGGAGCTTGTGCGCTTCGGTGCTGGACAGGAAGCGGGCATCGATTTCGTGCACGTCGGTCACGCCGCGCCACAGGCGTTCGAACACCACGGTGCCATCGTCGCGCTGCGAGGCGCTCCAGCGGGCTTCGCGGTCGCCTGCGCCGAGGCGGCTGGCTGCCTTTTCGAGCGCCTTGGACAGCGCCTCGCCCGCAAGGCCCGGCTCCAGCGCACCGGCCAGCGCCATCTGTTCGACAATCCCGCTGTCATAGCGGCGCGGCGCGAAGGCGAGCAGGTTCTTGAGGCGCAGCGCGGCATCAACCAGCGCCCGCAGATCATCACCGCCGCGCGCGCCGCCAGCGGTTTCCAGCACACGCCCCTGCAATCCGGCATCGACCAGATAGCGATCGAGCGCGGCCTGATCCTTGAGATAGACCTCGCTGCGGCCCTTGGAGACCTTGAACAGCGGCGGCTGGGCGATGAACAGGTGGCCGGCGCGGATGATCTCGGGCATCTGGCGGTGGAAGAAGGTCAGCAGCAGCGTGCGGATATGCGCCCCGTCCACGTCCGCGTCGGTCATGATGACGATCTTGTGGTAGCGCAGCTTTTCCAGATTGAATTCGTCGCGGATGCCGGTGCCCATCGCCTGAATGAGGGTGCCGACTTCCTTCGACGAGATGATCCGGTCAAACCGCGCACGCTCGACATTCAGGATCTTGCCCTTCAGCGGCAGGATCGCCTGCGTCTTGCGGTCCCGCCCCTGCTTGGCCGAGCCGCCTGCGGAATCGCCCTCGACCAGGAACAGTTCGGACTTGGCCGGATCGCGTTCCTGACAGTCGGCGAGTTTGCCGGGCAGACTGGCGACGCTCATCGCGCCCTTGCGGCTCATCTCGCGCGCGCGGCGGGCGGCTTCGCGCGCGGCGGCAGCGTCGATCACCTTCTGGATGATCGAACGGGCATCATTGGGGTTTTCCTCCAGCCATTCGGTCATCTTCTCGCTCATCAGCGCTTCCAGCGGCTGGCGCACTTCGGAGGAGACGAGCTTGTCCTTGGTCTGGCTGGAGAATTTCGGATCGGGCAGCTTGACGCTGACGATCGCGGTCAGGCCTTCGCGCATGTCCTCGCCCGACAGGCTGACCTTTTCCTTCTTCAGCATCCCCGACCGTTCGGCATAGTTGTTGAGCGTGCGGGTCAGCGCGGCGCGGAAGGCCGCAAGGTGCGTGCCGCCGTCGCGCTGGGGGATGTTGTTGGTGAAGGCGAGGACGTTCTCGTAATAGGAATCGTTCCATTCCAGCGCGACATCGATGCCGATCCCGTCCTTTTCGGCGGAGACCGAGATCGGCTCGGCGATCAACGGCTGCTTGTTGCGGTCGAGATACTTCACGAAGGCCGCAATTCCGCCCTCGTAATAGAGATCGTGCTCGAGCACATCCTCGTGACGCAGGTCGCGCAGCTTGATGCGCACGCCGGAGTTGAGGAAGGCAAGCTCGCGGTAGCGGTGCTCGAGCTTCTCGAAATCGAATTCGGTGACGTTCTTGAAAGTGTCGTGGCTGGCCTTGAAGGTGACGCGGGTGCCCTTTTTGCCCGCCGGAGCCTCGCCCTTCACTTCGAGCGGGGCGACGGCATCGCCGTGCTCGAAGCGCATCCAGTGCTCCTTGCCCTCGCGCCAGATGGTGAGTTCGAGCCATTCGCTCAGCGCGTTGACCACCGACACGCCCACGCCGTGCAGGCCGCCCGAGACCTTGTAGGCGTTATCGTCCGAAGTGTTCTCGAACTTCCCGCCCGCGTGCAGCTGGGTCATGATCACTTCGGCGGCGGAGACGCCCTCTTCGGGGTGCATGCCGGTGGGGATGCCGCGGCCGTTATCCTCGACCGAGACCGAGCCATCGGGGTTCAGTTCGATCAGAACGAGATCGCAATGCCCCGCCAGCGCTTCGTCGATCGCGTTGTCGCTGACCTCGAACACCATGTGGTGCAGGCCGCTGCCGTCGTCGGTGTCGCCGATATACATCCCCGGCCGTTTGCGCACGGCATCGAGGCCCTTCAAAACCTTGATCGAATCCGCGCCATATTCATTGGCATTGGGCAGCTTTGCGGGGGTCTGATTGGTGTTCTCGTCCATGGCCCATCATATAGGCGCTTGCCCGCAGAAACCCAACTGCGGGAGCCCCGCAAGCGCCGCTTTTCCACGAGAGTTCAGGGCGCTTCGTCGATGGTTTCAGAAGGCGGGGCGGAAATGCACCTTGCCGCGCCACATCGTGGCATCGAACAGCGGCATCATCGCCCCGCGCATGGTCGCGTCGAACTGCGTTGCATGGCACTGCGCAGCGGCCTTGGCAGCGTCCAGATCTTCCTCGGAGTAACGCAGCGCCTCGGTCAGCAAAGCCGGATCGGTTTCGGCCCAGCGCGACATTTCCGGCACTGGCGGCAGGCGTCCGGCGGGGATGCCGACATATAGCAGGCGCGGGCGATAGGCGGCGGCGAGAGATTGCAGCGCTTCGCTGACCAGCGCGCTGACCATGCGGTGATCGCTGTGGCCATAGCCCCCGTCAGGCCCCCAGGTCAGCACCAGGCCCGGGTCGATATCGACATAGGCCCGCGCGAATTGCACGAGAAAGCGCTGGGACGGAGCATCGGGCGATTGCGGAGACTGGGCAAGGGTGCCGTCGCCCACGCCTTCAAGAAAGCGCGCCTCTGCGCCCAGCGCCTTCGCCGAACATTCCGCCTCGCCGCGCCGCACCGCACCCAGCTCCGGCCCACGCGCGCGGGTGGTGACGCCGGGCCCCTGATCGCCGGTTGTGGCGAACAGGATCGTCACCTTGCGTCCCTGCCTTGCCAGCGCAGCCAGCGCCGGAGCCATGGTCAACTCGTCATCCGGATGGGCGACCACCACCATCACCGGACGGGCCGGTTCCGCGGCAGTGCCGGAGGCAGCCAAAGGCAGCGCGGCAAGCACGGTCAGGGCGGCGCGAAAATTCATGGGTCCCTCTCCTCCTGCCGGTTTCCTGCCACTTGTGGCAGCCTCCTTGCAAACTGTTTGCGCGGTGCGGGCCGGTGATTATGCATAGCCGCCATGACCAACGAAACGATGATGAGCCGCCTTGCCGAACCCTTCGGCAGCTTCCCCGACATCCTGATGGAATGGAGCCGCATCAAGGGCGATGATCTCGCCCTGCGCGACGAGAAGCGCGAAGTCTACTGGGCCGAACTGGTCGGGCTGGTCGAGCGGCTGGCGGCGCGGCTGGTGGAGACTGGCCTGAAACGCGGGCAATCGGTGGCGATCCTCGGCACCTCGAATGTCGAATACGCGCTGGTGTTCCTCGCCGCCGTGCGGGCGGGCGGCGTGGCCGCGCCGCTCACCACCAGCGCCAGCCCAGAACAGCTTGAAGGGATGGCGAAGGATTCGGGCGCGATCCACCTCTTCATCGATGCGGCCAAGGCGGCTGAACTCGGTCCGGATTTCATGGCCCACCTTATCCGCGTGCCTTTGGAGAGCATCGACCAGTGGATGGCTCCTCCCGGCTCGCGTGCTCCGGATTTCGTGCCGGAACCCAAAGACCCGTTCAACATCATCTATTCCAGCGGCACCACCGGCATTCCCAAGGGCATCGTCCATTCGCACCAGATGCGCTGGCGGCAGTTCGCCGCGACGGCGCTCTCCTATCTTGGCGCAGGCCTGGAGGTGCGCTCGCTCGCCTCGACCCCGCTCTATTCGAACACCACGATGGTCGCCTTCCTTCCCGTGCTGCTGGCGGGCGGCTGCGTGCGGGTGATGGGCAAGTTCGATTGCGGCAAGTGGCTGGCGCACGCGCAAGGCGACCGCACCACCATCACCATGCTGGTGCCGGTGCAATACCAGCGGCTGATGGATTTCGCGGGCTTCGACGATTTTGACCTGTCGAGCCTGAAGCTCAAATACTGCACCTCCGCGCCCTTCTCCGCTGACCTCAAGCGCGAGGTGCTGCGGCGGATGCCGGGCGGGCTGATCGAGATCTATTCGATGACGGAAGGGGGCGTCGTGTGCCTGCTGCCGTGCCACGAATTCCCCGACAAGCTCCACACCGTCGGCCGCCCCGCGCCCGGGAGCGAGCTGAAGGTGCTCGACGATGAAGACCGCGAGGTGCCGCCCGGCACCGCGGGCAATCTGATCGGCCGCAGCCTCACCATGATGAGCGGCTACAAGAACCGTCCCGACAAGACCGCCGAGGCCCAGTGGATCGACCCTGCCACGGGCGAGGCGTGGATGCGGATGGGCGACATCGGGCGGGTGGATGCCGAAGGCTTTGTCGAACTGGTCGGCCGCGCCAAAGACATGATCATCTCGGGCGGGTTCAACATCTATCCGAGCGATCTGGAAGCCGAATTGCTGAAGGAACCGGGCGTCGCCGAGGCCGCGGTGGTCGGCGTGCCGTCGCGCAAGTGGGGCGAAAGCCCGGTCGGCTTCGTGGTGCTGAAGGCTGGCGCGGGCGATCCGGCGGCGATCATGGCGGCAGTCAACGAACGGCTCGGCAAGACCCAGCGCCTCGCCGCGCTCCACGCGATTGCCGAAATGCCGCGCAGCCACATCGGCAAGCTGCTCAAGACCGACCTGCGCGAGGAAGCCGCGAGGCTGGGCGGGGTGGAGTAAAGCGCCCCTGAAACAGCAAGACCCGGCTCCTCGGATGAGGGGCCGGGCCGCTTGTGGCGTGTGCCTGCTGGCGCGCTTACACGATAAACGTGTTGAACGCGGTGCCGCTGATGGCGAGCGCGAGGAAGAAGGCCACAGCCCTTTCGCTGAACATGCGCATGGTTCAAGTTTCCCTGTTCTGTTGTGGTATGGGAGCCCGGCCGACCAGAGGGGGGAGAGAGGGATGATCGCCCGGGCTTGCGCATTATTTAGCGTGTTCCACGTAATTTTCAATCTCTGGAGAGACTGAAAATAATTCATCACCGCAATCGAAAAAGACAATCACCGCAGCGCCAGCAGCGTGAGACGCGGCCACCATTTCAGGGGGGGGGAGGGGCGGTGGCCGCGTCTCTTTCGCTGCATGCCCGTGCGCAAGGCGCCGGGATCGACAGGTCAGGATGGCCGAGCGAGGGGGAGGGCTGGCCAATCCTGCCGGTCTGGCAGGCGGGCAGAAAGGCCGTGTTCGGCCTGCAACTGCCGGGCGATGGTCTCGTTCAGAGGAAGCCGGGATAGAGAGAGGGCCCGGCAATCATCGCTTGGTGCCCAAGTGGTGTTCGATTGCATCGAATTCAAATGCGAAAACGCCAATCTTAATTGCATGAAATGCAACCAGCGCCACGCGGAAAACAAAACGGCCGCCGGATCAGCTCCGGCGACCGTTCTGAAATCTCGGCAGAAACCTCAGTTTGCAGCGACGGCGCGGCCACCGCGGGCTTCGAGCGCGGCGACACGCTCGACTTCGGCCAGCGCGGCCACGCGGGCGTCGGCGACGCACTTGTTGTCGATCGCGGTGCGGCCATAGGCATAGCGCGATGCGGCTTCGACGGTGCAGGCCTTGCGCAGCTTGGCTTCGATGCGGGCTTCAAGCGCCGCGCGACCTTCGGCGCTGGTCACATCGACATCACCATAGGCGATGCGCACGGTCACGGTTTCTTCACCGGCAGGAGCGGCGAAAGCCGGGGCGGCGATGGCGGCGAGAGCGATCAGGGGGAGAGTGAAACGCATTGGGGAAAGCTCCGAAAACAAGAGAGGGTGTCGGGAATGCGATGCCGTTTGCCGGCATTCGGTTGCTGTTTGAAACTCTGGTGCAGTGCACAAGAATGATGTGCAAATGCGAAATGCGCGAAATTGGTTCCAAAGATTGCAACCCGATCACCGGAGAAATTCGGGAACCGTCTGAAATTGCGTATCTAAAAATATGCTGCACCGCAAAATTTCCGGTGCCGGTGCGGCGATGCTGGACAGCGCGGGCTGCCCTGCCGTAATCGCCCGCCATGAGCGCGCACCCTTCCAGCCCCGCCGCGGGCGATTCCCTCGCCTCCGATCACCTGCCGGACTCGATCCTGATCGTCGATTTCGGGTCGCAGGTGACCCAGTTGATCGCGCGCCGCGTGCGCGAAGCCGGGGTCTATTCCGAAATCGCGCCTTTCACCCAGGCCGAGGCCGCGTTTCATCGCCTGAAGCCCAAGGGCATCATCCTTTCGGGCTCTCCCGCGAGTGTTCCTGATGATGGCAGCCCGCGTGCGCCGCAGGTCTTGTTCGATGCCGGCCTGCCGATCCTCGGCATCTGCTATGGCCAGCAGGTGATGACCCACCAGCTGGGCGGCGAGGTTCGCCCCGGCCATGAAACCGGCGAGGGTGGAGAGTTCGGCCGCGCCTTCCTCACCGTTACCGGCGAATGTTCGCTGTTTAACGGGCTGTGGGAGGTCGGCGAGCGGCATCAGGTGTGGATGAGCCATGGCGACAAGGTCACGCAGTTCGCCCCCGGCTTCGAAATCGTTGCCACCAGCGATGGCGCGCCCTTCGCCGTGATCGCGGACGAGGCGCGCCGCTTCTACGGCACCCAGTTCCACCCCGAAGTGGTCCACACGCCCGACGGCGGCCGGCTGATCGCCAATTTCGTGCGCCATGTCTGCGGCCTTGCAGGCGATTGGACCATGGCCGAATTCCGCAAGACCAAGATCGCCGAAATCCGCCAGCAGGTGGGCGACAAGCGGGTGATCTGCGGGCTTTCCGGCGGGGTCGATTCGGCGGTTGCGGCGGTGCTGATCCACGAGGCGATCGGCGACCAGCTGACCTGCGTCTTCGTCGATCACGGCCTCATGCGCATGAACGAGGCCGAACAGGTCGTCACCCTGTTCCGCGATCACTACAACATACCGCTGGTCCACGTTGAGGCCGAAGACCTGTTCCTCGGCGGGCTTGCGGGCCTCACCGATCCCGAAGCCAAGCGCAAGTTCATCGGCAAGACCTTCATCGACGTGTTCGAGGCCGAGGCGAAGAAAATAGGCGGGGCCGAGTTCCTCGCGCAGGGCACGCTTTACCCCGACGTGATCGAAAGTGTCAGCTTCACCGGCGGGCCGAGCGTGACGATCAAGAGCCACCACAATGTCGGCGGCCTGCCCGAACGGATGAACATGGCGCTGGTCGAGCCGCTGCGCGAGCTGTTCAAGGACGAGGTGCGCGATCTGGGGCGCGAGCTCGGCCTGCCCGATGCCTTTGTCGGCCGCCACCCCTTCCCCGGCCCCGGCCTCGCGATCCGCATTCCCGGCGAAGTCACCAAGGAACGCTGCGACATCCTGCGCAAGGCTGATGCGATCTATCTGGAAGAGATCCGCAATGCGGGCCTCTATGACGCGATCTGGCAGGCCTTCGCGGTGCTGCTGCCGGTCAAGACCGTCGGCGTGATGGGCGACGGGCGCACCTATGACAGCGTTTGCGCCCTGCGCGCGGTGACCTCGACCGACGGGATGACGGCGGATGTCTTCCCCTACGACGCCAGCTTCCTCACCCGCGTGGCGACCCGCATCGTCAACGAGGTCAAGGGCATCAACCGTGTGGTCTATGACTATACGTCAAAGCCGCCGGGCACGATTGAATGGGAGTAGGGCCTTCATCCGCCCCTTCCAGCGCAACGTAGAATCGCATATCTCTCGCCCCGCCTGTTACCACACAGAAGGTTTTCGCCCGTGATTCAGACCGTTCGTCCCTTCGCCCTTGCAGCCGTTCTTGCCCTTGGCGTGGTTGCCTGCGCCGAGCAGGGCGCCGATGCGCCGAAGGATTCCGCCGCCGAAGCAGCGCCTGTGACCGAAGGCACCTGGGCGCTGGATGCGGCCGGTTCGCGGCTGTCCTATGTCAGCATCAAGGCGGGCGAGGTGGCCGAGACCAACCGCTTCGACAAGCTGACAGGCAGCGTCGCGGCGGATGGCACCGCAACGCTCGACATCGATCTGGCCTCGGTCAACACCGGGGTCGATATCCGCAACGAGCGGATGCGCGAAATCTTCTTCGCCGTGGCCGATAACCCCAAGGCGACCGTCACCGCCAAGCTCGATCCGGCAGCCTTCGCCGGGCTCGCGGTCGGCCAGTCGCTCACCCGCCCGCTGAAAGCCAATGTCACGATCAAGGGCGCATCGAGCGATGTCGAGACCGAGGTGCTCGTCACCCGCGTTGCCGACGACCGTGTCACCGTGGTGCCGACTGCGCCGGTGATCATTTCGACCGACATGTTCGAACTGACCGATGAACTCGGCGAATTGCGCGCGCTGGCGCAGCTGCCCTCGATCACGCCGGCCGTGCCGGTGACCTTCGCGCTCGCCTTCGAACGTTCGTAAGGCCGTTTGCGCCGGATCAAGGCGCCGCGGCCCCGGCCCGTGCACAAGCATCGGGCCGGGCGGCTGGCGAGCGATCCGATCCCACCGCATCCCCGCCGTCCGGCTCCCGCTGAAAATCGGATCGCAAAGTGACGCTACGGCGTGCGGGATTGCGCCGGTGCCTCTTCAAAAGCGGGCTTGAAAGCGCAGGCCAACTCGGCTTGTCTCGCATGCAAACACGGCTTTGCACGGGAGAACACAGGCTATGAAGACCGCGATCACCGAAATGTTCGGCATCCAGCACCCCATTATTCAGGGCGGGATGCACTATGTCGGCTTTGCCGAGATGGCGGCTGCGGTTTCCAATGCCGGGGGTCTCGGCATCATCACCGGGCTGACACAGGGCACGCCCGAAAAGCTCGCGAATGAAATCGCGCGCTGCAAGGACATGACCGACAAGCCCTTCGGCGTGAACCTCACCATCCTGCCGACCCTGACGCCGCCCGACTATCCGGGGCTGGTCAAGGCGGTGATCGAGGGCGGGGTGAAGGTGGTCGAAACCGCCGGGCGCAATCCGGTGGACCTGCTGCCGCCTCTGAAGGATGCCGGGATCAAGGTGATCCACAAGTGCACCTCGGTGCGCCACAGTCTCAAGGCGCAGGAGATCGGCTGCGACGCGGTGAGCGTTGACGGGTTCGAATGCGGCGGCCACCCCGGCGAGGATGATGTGCCCAACTTCATCCTGCTGCCGCGTGCCGCCGATGAACTGGAAATCCCCTTCGTCTCCAGCGGCGGCATGGCCGACGGGCGCAGCCTTGTCGCCAGCCTCGCGATGGGCGCGCAGGGGATGAACATGGGCACCCGTTTCATCGCCACCAAGGAAGCGCCGGTGCACGAAAACGTGAAGCAGGCGATCCTCGCCGCCAGCGAACTCGACACCCGCCTCGTCATGCGCCCGCTACGCAACACCGAACGCGTGCTCAACAACGCCGCGGTGGAACGCCTGATCCAGAAGGAGAAGGAATTGGGCGATGCCATCACCATCCAGGACATCCTGCCCGAAGTCGCAGGCGTCTATCCCAAGATCATGACCGAAGGGGCGATGGACGAGGGCGCGTGGAGCTGCGGCATGGTGGCCGGGCTGATCCACGACATCCCGACCTGCAAGGAACTGATCGACCGGATCATGCTGCAGGCCGAGGAGATCATCGCCCGCATGCAGGCTATGGCCCGCGCCTGAAGATAAGTAGAACTGCGTATTATGCCGCAGCCCCATCTGCGGCACGATGCCCCGCGCCATGGCCGATTCTGGAGGGGACCGGCGCGGCGCGATTCGCTGTGTGCTTCCGGCGGGCTGTGGGGGCTTCCCGGATGAGGGAGTAGGCCGGATCTCTTGGACGGGGAGGTACCGATGGAACTCTTTGCTGGCCCGGCATCGCTGGGCGGCCTCATCATGGGTGTCGCGGTTTGCGCCTGGGGGCTGGGCCGCTGGCAGGCGCTGGGCCGACAGGAACCGGTGTGCGGCGGCGGCGCGTCAGGCCCGCAGGCAACGGGGGATCAAACGCCCCTTATCGCGCAGCAAGCCTCGCCCGCCCCGCATCAGGTCCGCGGCGAACAGCGCGAAGCCGACGGCGCGGCCGGGTCACTTGCCGAACTGCATGAAGAGATCATCGCCTTCCGGCAGCGCGAACAGGTGCTTGCCTGCTATGCTCCCGACACGCTCCGGATCGAGCGGCCGGCTCAGCCCTCGCCCGATGCCCCGCCCTTGACGCGGGTGTAGGGGACGAAATCCTCGAAGAACACCGCGCCGGTGAAGATGCCCTGGATCCGGTCGATCGTGGTCATCACGTCAAGGCGGCACAGCTCGCTGGCATTGAAGCGGTTGGTGACCAGCGCATCGGTATCGTTGATGCTTTCGGGATTGCGGGTGCGCTGGACGTAGATCGTATCGCCCGATCCGTAGACATAAGCGGTGCGGTCGATCGTCTGCATCCGGATGTTCGGCAGCGTGCGGATGCAGCGCTGCGGTTCACCGGCAACGCGGCCTTCGAGCAGCTTGGCGAGGCGCTTTTCACCCTTGCTCATCGGTGCTTCGGCTGATGCTTCGACGTCAGGCTGGGCGATGGCGGCAGGCGCAGAAACCACCGCAACAGCGGCAGCCAGGCCGGCAGCAAGAGCGCGGGACGGGGCAGGCAGGCGGATCATGATGCGATTCTCCGGTTCGGAAAGTGCGCCGATCATGTCACGCGTCGCCTTAACCGGCGCTGAGCGGCGCGTCAGGCGCGTGCGGGGCTCGATCCGGCAGCGATATCGGGCAGAGCGGCCTGATCGGCGCCATCGGCCGGTCCGCCGCGCAACACGAAGCGCCGGTCGCAATAGCCGCAATCGACATAGCCGTGCTCGTCGATTTCGAGGAACACGCGCGGGTGGCCAAGGGCAGCCGGGCGATATCCCGCGCCGCCACGGATGCCGCTGGCACCATCGCAGCTGACGCGCCGCGTATCGACCAGCAGGACTTCGGGAGGGGCAATGCTCATGGGGCCAGCCGATACTCCCGCCGCGCCGCAAGCGCAATTGCCTTTGGCGGGGGGCTTGCCTAGGGCTGTGCCCATGTCAGCCGAACCTGCGATCCGTATCGACAATCTCGTGAAGCGTTATGCCCCGGCAAAGGGGGCCAAGGGCACCGTGACAGAGGGCAAGCTCGCGCTGGGCGGGGTCAGCTTCGATGTGCCGCAAGGCTCGATCTTCGGGCTGCTCGGCCCCAATGGCGCGGGCAAATCGACGCTGATCAACATTCTTGCAGGCCTGGTGAACAAGACTTCGGGCACAGCCGAGATCTGGGGCTTCGATATTGATCGCAACCGCCGCAATGCCAGCCGTTCGATCGGGATCGTGCCGCAGGAGATTGTGTTCGATCCCTTTTTCACGCCCTTCGAGGTGCTGGAGAACCAGGCCGGCTTCTACGGCATCCCCGCCGCCTTGCGCCGGTCCGAGGCGCTGCTGGAGGCCGTGCGTCTGGCCGACAAGCGCAATGCCTATGCCCGCACCCTGTCAGGCGGGATGAAGCGGCGGCTGCTGGTGGCCAAGGCTATGGTGCACAGCCCGCCGATTCTGGTGCTCGACGAGCCGACCGCCGGGGTTGACGTGGATTTGCGCCGCCAGCTGTGGGAGCTCGTCAGCGAATTGAACCGCGAGGGCGTGACCGTGGTGCTTACCACCCACTACCTCGAAGAGGCCGAGGAACTGTGCGATCGCATCGCGATCATCAATGGCGGCAAGCTGATCGCCAACAAGCCGACCCGCGAGCTGGTGGACATGGCGCGCGAGAAGATCGTCGCGGTCACTGCCGCTGCCGACCTCCCCGCCGCGCCCGCGCATGAAGCCTTTGCGCGGGTCGAATGGGACGGCGCGCGCGGGGTCGAGGTCACGTATGACAAGGACCGCCTCAGCGCCGGACAGGTGCTCGCGATCCTGCAGGAACAGGGGCTGACGATCGAGGATGTCACCACCCGCGAGGCTGATCTGGAAGATGTGTTTGTCCAGCTGACCGCCGGGGCGGGCGACTAACTCGTCCGCTTGCGCCAGTCGTGGCGGCCGTGACGTTCGATCGCCTTGCCGCAGTGGCGACAGGTGCCGACATAGGTGCGACCATCCCAGACAGCTTCGCGCCGCACAGGCTGATGGCGGCCGAACAGGCATCCGAAAATTGAAAAAACCGACATCAAACAACGCGTCCGAGTGAGAGGGACTCTAGGTAACTGGCGTCAATTTTTGCGGCCCTGGCGCCCTGCCGGCTCATACCGAATCAGGCGTTAGATGACGTTAGCATCATGCTGCATCGCAACCTAAGGATTTTCCCTTAACAGATTTCACAGGGAAGGGGCGAACGCGCAACCTTCTTGCCCGCTGCCCGATTGCGCGGCATGGCGTTGCCATGGCGAGCATTGATGCAATTGGGCAGGGGCACGATGTCATTATCATCGGCTCGGGCGCGGCGGGGCTGACAGCGGCGCTGGCGCTGGCGGAAACGCGGCGGGTGCTGGTGCTGGCCAAGGGGTCGCTGACCGGCGGATCGACTGCGTGGGCGCAGGGCGGGATCGCTGCCGTGCTCGATGCGGGCGATACTTTTGAAGATCATATCCGCGATACGATGGTGGCAGGCGCAGGCCTGAATGATCGCGATACGGTGGAGTTCGTGATCGAGCGCGCCCCTGCCTCGATCGACCGGCTGTGCGAGCTGGGGGTGCCGTTCAACCGCGAGGCCGATGCCCTGCATCTCACCCGCGAGGGTGGCCATTCGCACCGGCGGATCGTGCATGTCGACGATGCGACCGGATGGGCGGTGCAATCGGCACTGCTCAAGGCGGCGGAGGCCAATCCCAATATCACCCTGCTGCCGGGGCGCACCTGCATCGATTTCATCACCGATCGCCACCGCGAACAGTTCTCCGCCGCGGGGCGCGTGTGGGGTGTCTATGCGCTTGACGAGGCCACAGGGCGCGTCGAACGGCACGTGGCCCGCGCAACGGTGCTGGCGACGGGCGGGGCGGGGCGCGTCTACCAGTTCTCCACCGCCCCGCGCGGCGCGACGGGGGATGGCATCGCCATGGCCTGGCGGGCGGGCGCGCGCGTCTCCAACATGGAGATGATGCAGTTCCACCCAACCTGCCTCTACAACCTCGACGTCAAGAACTTCCTGATCACCGAGGCGGTGCGGGGCGAGGGCGGGCATCTGCTCCACCCCGAAACCGGCCGCCGCTTCATGGTCGATTACGATCCGGAACGCATGGAACTGGCCCCGCGTGATGTGGTGGCCCGTGCGATCGACGACCAGATCAAGCGCTTCGGCCTCGATTTCGTGCACCTCGATATCAGTCACCAGCCCGCCGACTTCGTGAAGGGGCACTTCCCGACCATCTACGACAAGCTGCTGGGGCTTGGCATCGACATGACGCAGGGGCCGATCCCGGTCGTCCCCGCGCAGCATTACACCTGCGGGGGCGTGGTGGTCGATCTGGCGGCGCGCACCGATGTGCCGGGGCTGTGGGCGGCGGGCGAGTGCACCGAAAGCGGCCTCCACGGCGCGAACCGGCTGGCGTCCAACAGCTTGCTCGAATGCTTCGTCTTCGGCGAGGCGGCGGCGCAGGATATTCTGGTGCGCTGGGACAGCCTTGAGGCCCCGCCCGCGATCCTGCCGTGGGACGAAAGCCGCGTCACCGACTCCGACGAGGAAGTCGTCATCAAGCAGAACTGGACCGAAATCCGCCGCTTCATGTGGAACTATGTCGGCATCGTGCGCACCACAAAACGGCTGGAACGCGCCGCGAGCCGCATCGAACTGCTGAAGCGCGAGGTCGAGGATTACTACGGCGCTTTCCGCGTGACGACCGACCTGATCGAACTGCGCAACCTGCTCCAGTCCGCCGAACTGATCGTGCAATCGGCGCTTCGTCGGAAGGAGAGCCGGGGGCTGCACTATACGCTGGATTATCCGGCGCTGGCGGACGAGGCGAAGGATACGGTGCTGGTGCCTTAGGTGCGGTCAGCGAGTATCCGTTTGAAGTGAGGCAGCAGGTCAGCGTAGACTTTGACGTATCCGTCATCTCCGCAATGACGGGAGGCGCGGCAGGCGAAAAACAGCTCGTTGCGCAGATCTTCCAGCGACCCCCGCCGCTGCGCCTTTGCTGCCCGGGCGCATGCATCGAACGACCCGTGCGCTTCGTAGCCATTATAGGTCATCGCGAAGGCAAAGATGCCATCCGGATCGTCACAGGAAGGCAGTATTAGGTCGCGGTTCATATGGCTCAGTATAGCGAAACACCGCATATCTTTCCATGATTTGAAAGGCGTCTCGATGCACAAAGTGCTTGCCGGTTTTTGCGTTGCCGCCTTAGCCGCCGCCCCCCTCGCCGCCCAGGACCCCGCCCCTTCCGAAACCTCCATCGTCGTCACCGCCCAGCGCTCCGGCGCGCCGATGTGGACGATCGATACGCCCTCCGGCACGATCATCCTCGTCGGCGAGATTCGGGCGATCCCCGAGACTACCCCGTGGCAGCCCGACCGCCTGAAGGAGGCCACCGCGCAGGCGAGCCGCGTGATCCTCGGCGCGCGGCCCAAGGTTTCGCCCGGCGATATCTTCCGGCTGATCTTCAGCGGCGGCAAGTTCACCAAGCTGCCCGACAAGTCGGTGGCGAGCGACTATCTGTCGGCGGAACAATGGGCGCGGCTGTCCGCGCTCGGCACGGCGCAGGACAAGGATTATTCGCGCTCCAGCTTCCTGCTCACTTCGTTCCAGCTGCTGTCGAAGGAATTGCGCTTCAACCGCGACACCACCGATGAGCCTTCCGATGTGGTGCGCAAGGCGGCGGACAAGGCCGATGTGCCCACCGCCCGCGCTGCCACCCTGCGCGGCGAAGACCTGCTCGACAATCTCGCCGAAGCGCCGCCGGCAACGCATATCCCCTGTCTCGAATCCGCGATGGATGCGGTGGAGGCCGGCCCCGATATCGTCGAACAGCGCGGGGCCGACTGGCGGCGTTACGATATCCCGGCGGTGATGGCGAACCCGCTCGAACAGGCGCTGGGCAAGTGCTGGCCATGGGCCGACGCGGAGGTGGGCGGCGAGCTGCGCGCCATCTGGGTCGATGCCATCACCGCCGCGCAGGGCGAGAAAGGCGTCACCCTCGCCGTGGTGCCCCTGCGGGTGCTGGCGGAAGCCGACGGCGTGCTTGACCGGCTGGAAAGCCAGGGCCTCGACATCTCCGGCCCGGCGTGGAAGTAATCCGCGCAAAGCACAAGCGCGAGAGGCCACGTCACCTATGCCGACTGTCACCACCCCCAATACCGGTATCGAAATCTTCTACGAGGATCATGGTGATCCTGCGCATGACACCATCCTGCTGGTGATGGGCCTCGGCGCGCAGCTGACGCTGTGGCCGGATGAACTGGTCGAGGCACTGGTGGGCGAGGGCTTCCGCGTCATCCGTTACGACAACCGCGATATCGGTCTGTCGCAGAAGATGGAAGGCGCGCGTGCGCCGGGCCTTGCCATGCAGGTGCTGCGCAAGAAAATCGGCTTTCCGGCCAAGGTGCCCTATACCCTCACCGACATGGCGCATGACGGGATCGGGGTGCTCGATGCCCTCGGGATCGAGAGTGCGCATGTGGTCGGCGCATCGATGGGCGGGATGATCGTGCAGCTGATGGCGGTGCATCATGGCCACCGGCTGAAGTCGATGACCTCGATCATGTCCACCACCGGCAACGGCAAGCTGCCACAGGCGGAAAAGCACGCGATGGAAGCGCTGATCGCGCCGATCACGAGCATGGAGGAGGAAAGCCTTGTCGCCCATGGCCTCAACATTGCGAAGAATATCGGCAGCCCCGGCTTTCCCTTCGATCCCGAACAGCAGCGCGAGCGGGTGCTGAAGAACGTGCGCCGTTCGGTCTATCCCGCCGGCCCGCCGCGCCAGCTGGCCGCGATCATCGACGATGGCTGCCGCCGCTCGCGCCTCGCGCAGGTGCGCGTGCCGACACTTGTGCTGCACGGCGAGGATGATCCGCTGGTCAAGCTGGAGGCGGGGGAGGACACCGCACGGCACATTTCGGGCGCGCGGCTGGTGACCATCCCCGGCTGGGGCCACGACATTCCGCTGCCGCTGGTGCCGCGGGTGGCGCAGGAAATCGTCACCCACGCCCGCGGAGGGTAGAGCGCTTTCCGACCAATCCGGGCGATCCGGATTGGTCGGAAGGCGCTCCAATACCAAGGCGCGATGAGCTTGACTCATCACGCCTTGGTTAAGCCCGTGCGGCGCCTGAGCATTTCCAGCGCGTGATGCGGCAGCATCTCAGCGCGCTGGTATAAAAGCACCTATTCGAACAGGCGGCCCGCCACCGCATCGAGGCGGGCCATCACTTGCGGATCATGCTCGTCCGGAGCGGTGATCACGGCATCGTCCAGCGCGGTGTCGATCGGCGAAGGTTCACGCTGCTGCGGCAGGGCGGCGATGAAGTTTTTCACCATCGCCCGTGCCAGCGCGCCATTGGCCTGCATCTGCGTGACCACCTGCCCGACATCCACCGCCTCGCCATCCCGCCAGCAATCATAATCGGTCACCATGCCGACGAGGGCATAGGGCAGCTCTGCCTCGCGGGCGAGCTTGGCTTCGGGCATGGCGGTCATGCCGATCACATCCGCGCCCCACTGGCGATACATCCGGCTTTCGGCGCGGGTCGAGAATTGCGGGCCTTCCATCGCGAGATAGGTCGCACCCACCGCGACCTTGCCCTTGGCCTTGCTGACAGCCTGCGCGGCCATTTCGGACAGGCGCGGGCACACCGGATCGGCCATCGAGACATGGGTGACGAAACCGCTGGTGAAAAAGGTGCTCTCGCGGTGCACCGTGCGGTCGATGAACTGTTCGACGACTGCAAAGCGCCCCGGCTCCAGCTCCTCGCGCAGCGAACCGACCGCGCTGATTGCCAGAATATCGGTGCAGCCGGCGCGCTTCAGGGCATCGATATTGGCGCGGGAATTCAGCTCGGTCGGGCTGACCGGGTGGCCCCGGCCATGGCGGGGGAGAAAGCGCACCTTCACATCGCCGATGCGCCCGCACAGGATTTCGTCCGAAGGATCGCCCCACGGGGTCTCGATCGCGATCCACTGCGCGTCCTCGATGCCGTCCATGGCATAAAGGCCCGATCCGCCGATGATCCCGATGCACCATTCGCTGGCCATGTGCGTTGCGCCCTCCCGAAAGTGCCTGAGGCCTTAGGTCAGGTCGAAGCGGGTGGGCAAGGCCTTGCGGATCACCTTTTCCGCCGCCGCGTAAGGCCCTGCAATCGCCGGGCGGGCCTGCATTGCCGCATAATGCGCGGCCAGACCGGGCCAATTGCCGAGCGGCGTTTCGGCCACCAGCGCGATCTGCATCAGCACCGTTGCCACCGTGATATCGGCAATCGACAGCGCATCGCCCGTGAAGAATTCCCGCCCGCCAAGCCGCGCTTCAAGCACATCGAACACCGGCGGCAGCTGGTTGGCCCAGGCATCGCGGGCCTTTTCCAGACCCGGCTCCTCGCCCTTGCTCACCGCGAAGAAAATCGGGCGGAAGATGCCGAGCCCCCCTGCCATCGCGAGCGAGGTATCGGCAAACTCCTCGATGAACAGCGCCTCTCCCAGCGCCGCCGGATCATCGGGATAGAGCGCGGGCGCAGGGTGCTTCTTTTCGATGTAAGCGCAGATCGCGGACGAATCGGGAATGGTCCCCGCCACGCCTTCTTCCGCCACCGAACGGTCGCGCAGCACTGGAATGCGCTTCATCGGAGAGATATCGCGGAACCACTGCGGCGGATCGAACACGTTCACCGCCTCGACCTCGTAATCCACGCCCTTTTCGAGGCAAACCCCCGCAACCTTGCGGACAAAGGGCGATACGGGGCTGCCGTAAATCACCAGATCGGGGCGGGAATAGGACATGCGGGGCTCTCCTCAAGGGCGTCTCTCGCGGCCTCAATAGGCGCTGGCAGCGATAGCGCAATCGCTAGGCGATCAAGCCCGCCCGCCCGCTTACATTCGCGCACACAGCAGCGATTGCGTTTTCGGATGCAACGCGCCAGTTTGTGCGGGCGAGAGACGACTCCCCCCCTGTTCAAGTTCGAGAGAGGAAACATCATGGTCACCCAGTACAAGAACCTTATCGGCGGCGAGATGGTTGCCACCGACCGCTGGCTCGATGTCGTGAACCCGGCCACCGAGCAGGTGATCGGTCAGGTTCCGGCCTGCGGCAAGGCCGAACTCGACAAGGCGGTTGCCGCTGCCCGCGCCGCCTTCAAGACCTGGAAGAACACCCCCATCGAGGAACGCCGCGCCGCGATCATGGCGATTTCGGGCGCGATCAAGGCCAATGCGGAAGAACTCTACCGCCTGCTGACCAGCGAACAGGGCAAGCCCCACGATCAGGCACGCGGCGAAATCTACGGCGCGGCCGCGATGAGCGCGGCGCAATCGACCCTCAGCCTCGATGACGAGGTGAACGAGGACAGCGACACCCGCCTCTCCCGCACCCGCCGCGTGCCGGTGGGCGTGGTCGGCGGCATCGTGCCGTGGAACTTCCCGGTGATGATGGCGATCCAGAAGATCGTCCCCGCGATGCTTTCGGGCTGCACCATCGTCTTGAAGCCCTCGCCCTTCACCCCGCTGACCACGCTCCGGATTGCCGAACTGATCGCGGACAAGGTGCCCGCCGGTGTCGTCAACATCATCACGGGTGAGGACGACCTCGGCCCGATGATCACCAGCCACCCCGATATCGACAAGATCACCTTCACCGGCTCGACCGCGACCGGCAAGAAGATCATGGAAGGCGCCTCGGCTGACTTGAAGCGCATAACGCTCGAACTGGGCGGCAACGACGCTTCGATCGTGCTGCCCGATGCGGACCCCAAGAAGGTCGCCGAACAGCTGTTCTGGTCGAGCTTCTCGAACGCCGGGCAGATCTGCGTCGCGGCCAAGCGCGTCTATATCCACGAGGACATCTATGACGAGCTGTCCGCCGCGATCGTCGAATATGCCAAGACCGTGAAGGTCGGTGACGGCAGCGAGCAGGGCACCGGCGTCGGCCCGATCCAGAACAAGAAGCAGTACGAGCGCGTGCTGGAGCTGATCGAGGATGCCAAGTCCAACGGCTACAAGTTCCTGCTCGGCGGCAATGTCGATCCTTCGGGCACCGGCTACTTCGTGCCGCTGACCATCCTCGACAACCCGCCCGAAGATGCGCGCATCGTGGCCGAGGAACAGTTCGGCCCGGTGATGCCGCTGATGAAGTTCTCGACCGAGGAAGAGGTGATCGCCCGCGCCAACAACTCGGAATACGGGCTGGCCGGCGCGGTGTGGACCGGCAACCCGGAAAAGGGCGTGGAGATCGCCGAACAGCTCGAAACCGGCACGGTGTGGGTCAATGAATACCTGCACCTCTCGCCCTTCGCGCCCTTCGGCGGGCACAAGCAGTCGGGCTTCGGCGCCGAATACGGCAAGGAAGGCCTCAAGGAGTTCACCTATGCGCAGGTGATCACCGTCAAGAAGGACAATGTGCCTGCTTGATAAGTGATTGATTGGCAGGCATCTTGCGTGCCGGGAGGGTGATCATGAACAGAACCATCAAACTTTCGGCCGCAGTGACTTCGGTGCTTGCCATTGCAGGACTGGCCGGGGCGGCATTCCTCGCTCCGGCGGCTCCGGCCCGTTCGCAAAGCATGGGCGACATCATGGGGGCGGCCAAGAAGGTGGCGCAGGCCGCCACTGTCTCCGATGCCGAGATGACGGCCTATTTCTCGCAGATGTCCGACGAACTGGACCGCAAGAACGCGCTGGCTCCGGCTGGCAACCCCTATGCGGTGCGTCTGGCGAAGCTGACCAAGGGGCTGGAGAGCTATGACGGGATCAGGCTCGATATCCGGGCCTATCTCGCCGATGATGTGAACGCCTTTGCGATGGGCGATGGCACAGTGCGGGTCTATTCCGGGCTGATGGACAAAATGACCGATGATGAAGTGCGCTGCGTGATCGGCCACGAAATCGGCCATGTGAAGCTCCAGCACGGCCAGCAACGCATGCGGCGCGCCTTGCAGCAGGATGCCGCCCTGAGTGTCGCCGGCACCGCCAGCAGCAGCGTGCGGCAGATCGCCAATTCGCAGCTTGGCGGCCTGATCCAGAACGTGCTCTATGCCCAGCATTCGCAGAAGGCGGAAACCGCCTCGGATGACTATGCCCTCAATTTCATGAAGGCCAATGGCTACAACGTGCAGGGCTGCCCTGCGGCGATGGACAAGCTGGCGGCGATGGGCGGCGGGGGCGGCATCGGCCTGCTCAAGACCCACCCCGACCCGGCCAAGCGCGCCAAGCGGATGCGCAAGCAGATCGGGTGAGAAACGGGCCTTGCACCTTGTCTGACGCTGCGTGATCGATCCCGATACTCTCATCGCCGGTCTGACAAGGGCAATGGCACGCGCCGGCATCGCCGCGCCGCCGGACAGTCCGCAGCGGCTGACGGGCGGGGCGGTGATGGAAAGCTGGCGGTTCGCCTGCGGGGACGAGAGCTTCGTCCTGCGCCGTGCACCCAGCCTCGCCTTCATGGAGGGGCGGCCATACGGGCATAGCGTCGAAGCCGCGCTGATCGAAGCGGCCCGCGCCAAGGGCGTCACCGCGCCGGAAGTGGTGGCGGTGCTGGAAGAGGCGGACGGGCTCGGCTCCGGCTTCGTCATGCGCGCCTTGCCGGGGACGGCCGATCCCAAGGTCATTCTCGCGTGCGACGATCCCGACGGGCTGCTGCGCGGCATTGCCCGCGACCTCGCCCGCATCCACCGCCTGCGGCAGGCCGACGTGCCCACAGGCGTGCCGGTGATGGATTACCGCACCGCGATTGCCGACCTCAAGGCGCAGTTCATGGACGCAGGCGGTGATCGCCCGATCATTGCGCTGGGCCTGAAGTGGCTGGAGGACAATTGCCCGCCGCAGGTGGAGCCTGTCCTCAATCACGGCGATTACCGGATGGGCAATCTGCTGGTGGAGGGCTCGCGGCTGACGGGGGTGCTCGATTGGGAACTCGCCCATTTCGGCGATGCCCACGAGGACCTCGCCTTCGGCTGCATGGCCGTGTGGCGCTTCGCCCGCTACGACCGCCCCGCGCTGGGGCTGGGTAGCATCGCCGATTACATCGCCGCCTACGAGGCCGAGGCGGGGGTCAAAATCGATCCTGCGCGCTTCCGCTTCTGGACGATCTACCGCACCGTGTGGTGGGCGCTCGGGTGCCTCCGGATGGCGGCGCAATGGCGCTCTGGCGCAGACCGGATGCTGGAGCGCGTGGTGATCTCGCGCCGGACCAGCGAGCAGGAGCTCGATCTGCTGCTGCTGCTGGAGAAAGATGCGCCGGAGGCGGAGCGGGCGCGGCCTGTCACGCTCGACACCCCGCCCTCGCCGCAGGGCGAGGCCACCGATGGTGAACTCGCGCAGGCGATTTTCGAGTGGCTCGGCACGGTCAAGGACCGCTTCGAGGGGCATGACCGCTTCCAATACGCCGTCGCCCGAAACGCTTTGGGCATGATTTCGCGCTTCTCGCTTGGCTCGATCCCGGCGACCGAGAACCCCGACCTCGCTGCGCGTTGCCTCGCGGGGGAGGCGAGCCTTGCAGACCCCGGCACGCTGGCGGAATTGCGAGGCGCGATCCTTGCCGCCGTGGCGCAGGATGTGCCGAAATACCCGGCGCTGGCCTACGCACGGCGCAATTGGACCGGAGAGAACTAATGGACTTCGCCATCCCCGCCGACCTGCAAGCCTATCTCGACGAACTCGACGCCTTCATCGCCGCCGAGATCAAGCCCTTGGAGCAGCAGGACGACAACATCCGCTTCTTCGACCACCGCCGCGAATATGCGCGCACGGATTTCGAGGCGGGCGGGCTGCCCCGCCACGAGTGGGAAGAGCTGCTGAAAGAGGCCACCCGCCGCGCCGACAAGGCTGGCCATTGGCGCTTCTCGGCGCCCAAGCGCTACGGCGGGAAGGACGGCAGCAACCTCTGGATGGCGGTGATCCGCGAGCATTTTGCGCGCCAAGGCCTCGGGCTGCACAATGATCTGCAGAACGAGCACTCGATCGTCGGCAACTTCCCCTTCGTCGCGATGTTCGACCAGTGGGGGACGGAAGAGCAGAAGCAGGAATTCATCCTCGGCGGGTTCGAGCGCACTCGGCGCGTCGCGTTCGGGCTGACCGAACCGCACCACGGATCAGACGCCACCCACATGGAGACGCACGCGGTGCGCGAGACCCGCGACGGGGTGGATGGCTGGCTGATCAACGGCGAGAAGATGTGGATCACCGGCATGCACGTCGCCACCCACTGCGCGATGTTCGCGCGCACCAGCGGCAAGGCGGGCGACGCGGGCGGGATCACCTGTTTCCTCGTCCCCAATCCCACCCCAGGCCTCGAAATCGAGGAGTGGATGTGGACCTTCAACATGCCCACCGACCACCCGCGTCTGTCGGTGACGAACGTCTGGGTGCCCGATAGCGCGATCCTCGGCGTGGAAGGACGCGGGCTGGCGCTGGCGCAGAGCTTCGTCCACCAGAACCGCATCCGGCAGGCCGCGAGCAGCTGCGGCGCGGCGCTCTATTGCATCGACGAGAGCGTGAAATATGCCCGCGAGCGCAAGCCCTTCGGCGAGGAGCTGGCGCGCAATCAGGGCATCCAGTTCCCCTTGGTGGAGCTGGCGACGCAGGCCGAAATGCTGCGCCTCCTGATCTTCAAGACCGCGTGGGAGATGGACAACATGCCCCACGAGCAGATCGAGCGGACGATCTCGGACAAGGTCTCGATGTGCAATTACTGGGCGAACCGGCTGGTGTGCGAGGCCGCCGATAGGGCGATGCAGGTCCACGGCGGCATCGGCTATTCGCGGCACAAGCCCTTCGAACACATCTATCGCCACCACCGCCGCTATCGGATCACCGAGGGCAGCGAGGAAATCCAGATGCGAAAGGTGGGGGCGTACCTGTTCGGCTATCTTGGGCCGAAGCGGGGGATGTACGGCTAACCCCGCCGCCACCACCCGGCCAGCAGGCTCCCGATCACCACGTGCCACACCGCCGAAATCGCTGCCGGGACCGGGGCGAGGGCGGCCTGCGTGACATTGGCAAACTGCGCGGCGAAGGCGGGGGTCTTGGCCAGACCTGAGCCGAGGCCCGAATTCTGCATCCCCACCTCGATGCTGATCGTGCGCGCCTCGATCTCGCTCAGCCCCAACAGCCGCGCCAGTCCATAGCCAAGCGCAAAACCGCAGGCGTGCAGCAGGAAGGTCGCCAGCAGCAGCACGCCTGCATGCTCCGCAATCTGCGCCTTGGCTCCGCCGACGATCCCGCCGACGATCAGGATCACCAGCACGATAGCGACCAGCGGCAGCACGGCGCTCACCCGTTCCGCCGCGCGCGGGAACAGGCGATTGAGGAGCGTCCCCGCCACCACCGGCAGCGCCACGATGCTCACCATCTGCACCAGCAGGTTCAGCCGGTCGATCTCCACGTAAGCCCCCGCCAGCCACCCCGTCAGCAACGGGGTCAGCACCACGGCCGCAAGGGTCGAGGCCATGGTCATCGCCACCGACAGCGCGACATTGCCGCGCGCGATGAAGGCGACGACATTCGAAGCCGTCCCGCCCGGACAACAGGCGACAAGGATCAGGCCCACCGCCAGCCCCGGCTCCAGATCGAGCGCTCTGGCAATCGCGAAGCCGGACAGCGGCATCACCACAAATTGCAGCGCCACCCCCGCCAGCAACGCGCGCGGCATTCGTGCCAGACCGCGATAATCCTCGAAACTCAGCGTCAGGCCCATCGCCAGCATGATCGTGCCGAGCGCGAGGCTCAGCAGCGGCTGGCCCGCCACCGCGATCCGCCCGTCGGTCATCCACGTGAAGCCCGCCGGATAGAACCACGCCAGCGCCACACCCAGCACGGTCAGCAGCGCAAAGTTGTTGGTGATCGTGCGCAGCATCATGTCCCCCGAGTGGCCGTTCGTAATCGACCAACGACATTCCCGCCCCTAGCAATATCCTTGCGCGCCGCTAGTCTTCCGCGTCGACAGAGGGAGACTTTCCATGCGTTATCTCGCCGCCGCCCTGCTTGCCGGGGCCGCCGTTATTGCTTCACCGCTCGCCGCGCAAGGCAAGGGCAAAGCCGCCAAAGCGGACGAGAAGTGGAGCGTCGAGGCGCCCAGGGGTGCGGCGATCAGGCAGGTGCCGATCAAGGTCGAGGAAGGCACATGGATGGATGTCGATGTGTCGCCCGACGGGCAGACGCTGGCCTTCACCCTGCTCGGTGACATCTACACCATGCCCATTGACGGCGGCACGCCCAAGCGGATCGCGGAAGGGCTGGCATGGGATGTGCAGCCGCGCTTCTCGCCCGATGGCACCCGCATCGCCTTCACCTCGGACCGCGGGGGCGGGGACAATATCTGGGTGATGAACGCCGACGGATCGGACAAACGGCAGGTGACCAAGGAGGACTTCCGCCTGCTCAACCAGCCCAGTTGGTCGCCCGACGGGCGCTTCATCGCCGCCAAGAAGCACTTCACCACCGAACGCAGCGCGGGGACGGGCGAGATCTGGCTCTATCACGTCTCCGGCGGCGGCGGGGTGCAGGTGGTCGAGCGTGCCAATGAACGCCTGCAAAAGGAACTCGGCGAGCCGGTGTTCGCCCCCGATGGCAGCGCAATCTACTACACCCGCAACACCACCGCCGGGAACACCTTCGAATACGCGCAGGATTCGAACGCGGGGATCTTCGCGATCGAACGCCACGATCTGGCGACCGGCGAAATTGCCACCGCAGTCGGCGGCTATGGCGGCGCGGTGCGCCCCGCGCCTTCGCCCGATGGCAAGGAACTGGCTTTCGTGCGCCGCGACAAGGACCAGAGCCAGCTGTGGGTCAAGGACCTCGCCAGCGGGCGCGAGCGGATGATCTACGGCAAGCTCGATCTGGATGTGCAGGAAACCTGGGCGGTCACCGGCGTCTATCCCAATATCGACTGGCTGCCCGACAGCTCGGCACTCGTGTTCTGGGCGGGGGGCAAGCTGAACCGCGTGAACCGCGACGGCAGCGGCCATGCCGTGATCCCCTTCGCCATCAACGACACCCGCGGCATCGCCGACGCGCCACATCCCGTGATCGAGGTTGCGCCCGAAACCTTCACCACAGCCATGCCGCGGTTTGCCACGCTGTCGCCCGATGGCAGCCGGGTGGTGTTCGAAAGCCTTGGGCGGCTGCATGCGAAGTCGGCCAAGGGCCGCGATGCGCCTGCCCCGCTGACAGGTGACACCGCCGATGCCGTGGAAGCCTTCCCCGCCTTCAGCCGCGACGGGCAGAGCCTTGCCTATGTGCGCTGGAACGACACCACACTGGGCGAGATCGTGCTGGCCGACGCCAGCGGGCAGAACCGCCGGGTGCTGACCGGGCCGGGCCATTTCGGCAACATCGCCTTTTCCCCCGATGGCAGCATGATCGCCTTCGAAAAGCGTCGCGGCGGATACCTCACCGCGCCCGACTATTCCGACGATGCCGGGGTTTACGTGATGCCGGTCAGCGGAGGCGAGCCGCGTCTTGTCACCCGCGACGGGGCCAATCCGCAATGGGGCACCGCAAGCGACCGGCTGTTCATGCTGGCGCGTGACGGCGGCAAGCTGGCGCTGGTTTCAACCGACCTCAATGGCGAGGCGAGGCGCATCCATGCCCGCGGCGAATTGGCCAACGACATGCGCATCGCGCCCGATGGCCGCACCATCGCCTTCCGCCAGAATTACGAGGTGTTCGCGATGCCGCTGGTGCCGGGCGGCAAGCCGGTCGACGTCAGCGAAAAGGGCGGCTCGTTGCCGGTGACCAAGGTCAGCACCGGGGGTGCGGACTATCTCGGCTGGGCGAACGGGGGCGAGACGCTGTTCTGGTCGATCGGGCCTTCGCTGCAAAGCGCTAGCGTGAGCGAATTCTTCGCCGCTGCGCCCAAGGCCGATGCCGACAAGACCAAAGCCTACACCCCGCCCACGGTGGGCATTCCGCTCGGCGTGACGGTGCAGAAGGCCAAGCCTTCGGGCACCACGGTGATCACCGGTGCGCGGGTGCTGACCATGCGCGCAGGGCTGGCAGCGGATGATGCCGGCGTGATCGAAAACGGCATGATCGTGATCGAAGGCGACCGGATCACCGGTGTCCACGATGCCACAGTGGTCAAGATGGCCTTTCCCGAAGGCACCCGTTTCATCGATGCCAGCGGCAAGGTGATCATGCCCGGTCTGGTCGATGCCCACGCGCATGGCCCTTACGGGGTGGGCGATCTGATCCCCCAGCAGAATTGGACCCTGTTGCAGGATCTGGCGATGGGGGTGACCACGGTGCACAACCCGTCATCGCAGGCCAGCACGGTGTTTGCCGCCGCCGAACGCCAGCGCGCCGGCCTGACGCTGGGGCCGCGCATTTTCTCCACCGGCGAGATCATCTACGGGGCCAAGGCGCCCGGCGTCTATGCCCGGATCGACAGCTACGACGATGCGCTGGCCCACGTGCGCCGGATCAAGGCGCAGGGGGGTATCTCGGTCAAGAACTACAACCAGCCCCGCCGCGAACAGCGCCAGATGGTGGCGCGGGCAGCGGCGGCGGAGAACATGCTGGTCGTGGCCGAGGGCGGATCGCTGTTCGGGATGGACATGAACCTTGTCGCCGACGGCAATTCGACCATCGAACACAACGTGCCGGTGGATGTGTTTTACGAGGATGTGTTGCAGTTCTTCGGCCAGTCGAACAGCAACTACACCCCCACGCTGGTCGTCACCTATGGCGGCCTGGCGGGCGATCCCTATTGGCGGCAGGCGACCAATGTGTGGGAAAACCCGTTGATGGTGCACACCCCGCCAAAGATGCTGCTTGCCGAAACCGGCCGCCGCACCACGGCGCCCGACTGGGCCTTCGTCGATGACAACAACGCCCGCGAGGCGCGCAAGCTGGCGCAGCGCGGCGTGAAGGTTGCCATCGGCGCGCATGGCCAGCAGGCCGGCATCGGCGCGCACTGGGAACTCGGCAGCTTTGTGCGCGGCGGGATGAGCCCGGTCGAGGCGCTGAAGGCCGGCACGATCGCCTCGGCGCAGTCGCTCGGCATGGGCAAGGATATCGGCAGCATCGAGCCGGGCAAGCTGGCTGATCTGGTGATCCTCACCGCCGATCCTTCGCAGGACATCGCCAATTCGGACGCAATCGAACAGGTGATGCTGGGTGGGCGGCTGTATGATGCGAAAACGCTGAACGAGGTCGGCACCGGCGATGCCAAGCGGCAGCCCTATTGGTGGGAAGCCCATGGCGGCAACGGCGCAGGCGGATCGCAGGAGATGACCGCCGAAGGCCGCGGCCATGCCGACGGGGATGCGGGGTAACCGGGCAACCCTTCCAGACCCCCGCTAGACCCTTCTAGACCCCCTCTAGACCCCTTTTAGGGTCGTTTTAGCCCCCGTTTGGCCAATGTTTCACGTGAAACATTAGAGCGGTTTCCGCCCATTCTGACCCACCCCGATTGCCCTGAGCGGCTGTGTGGGGAGGAGCTTCCCGAAGGCCGGGCTGGTTGCCCGGACGAGGGCGGCGACGCTGCCACGCGGCCGCTCAGGGCAACCCCTGCGGGGCGGGCCCCTTTTGGCCCACTGCGGCGTCGGCGAAGCTGGAGATATCGACATATCCCTGCGCTTCGCCTTCTTGCAGAGGGCCAAAATCGGCTCCGTCATGGTGGGTCAGAATGGGCGGAAACCGCTCTAAGCGTCCATCAGCGCGCGCAGGTCTTTCAGGGCCTTGGCGCGCAGCTGGTGGACGCGGGGCACGCTGACTTCGAGGACGGCGGCGATTTCGGTGAGGTTCAGCTCCTCGACGAAGAACAGCTGGAGCACCAGCTTCAGCCGGTCGGGCAGTTCGATCATCGCCCGCAGCAGCCGGTCGCGGTCCTCGGCGGCGCACAGTGCCTCGAAGGGATCGGGATCGTCGCTCGCAAAGGCGAGGCTGGTCTCGTCATAGGCATCGTCGATCGGGGTCAGTTTGACGCCCGAGGCTTCGATCGCGAGCAATTCCGCGTCGCTCACCCCCATGGCGCGGGCGAGTTCGGCGCGGCCCGGTTCGCGTCCCAGCTGGCCGCGCAGGGCGGTCAGAGCGCGTTCGTATGCTGCCCGCTTGCTGCGCGCCGTGCGGCTGTCATGCGCGACGCGGCGGACTTCATCCAGCATCGCGCCGCGCACCCTGATCTTGGCATAGGCGGCAAAGCCGTCCTCGGTGGGGCCGCAATGGCGCTGGGCGCATTCGGTCAGCGCGAGGATACCGGCCTGCACCAGATCCTCGATCTCCAGCCCTTCGCGCCCGGCCCCGTTGATGTGCCAGGCGGTGCGCCGCACCAGCGGCAGGAACCGGCGGACGCGATCCTCGATCTCGGCGCGTGATGCGGCATAGGGCGCCGCCGGCGCGGCAAAGGCGGTGTGATCATGCTTCATGCGGCGAGATCCTCGGGCGGCTGGGGCGCGGCGAGCGCCGGGGCTTCATCCGGCGCGCCGATCACGCCAACCACCGCAATCGGCTGGGCGGCAGGAAGCTCGGCAATCGACAGGACAAGGCAGCGCGGGCTGCGCGGTTTGAGCAGGGCGGCCAGCGCCCGGCGGGCGGGCGGCTGCACGATCAGCGCGATGGCGCCGCCCTGTTCATCGGCGATGCGATTGACCTCGCGCACGATCATGCTGCCGCAATCGGGCTCGATCAGCGGCTGGCCGGTGGCCGGATCCACCATCCCGCCAAGGATCGCGCTTTCGAGCCCGGCATCGAGCGTCACCACCTTCAGCGGCTCGCCCGGAGCGGCGATGCGGGCGGTCAGCCGTGCGCCAAGGTCGGCGCGCACGGCATCGACGACCGCGTCGAAATCCGAGGTCTTCTGCAAGGCCAGCGCCAGCGAGGTGAACAGCGGCTGCGGATGGGCGAGCCCGATCCCGTCGGCCAGCAGGGCGCGCAGAAAGCGGGTCAGCGCGGCGAGCGGCAGCGGATCGGGATAGACCGCCTCGACCAGCGCCGGTGCGCGGGACTTGAGCCCGTCGACCCACTCGCGCACTTCATCAGGGCCGAGCAGCTGGTGGGCTTCGGCCAGCAAGGCCTGATTGGCGTGGGTGGCGATGACGGTGGAGGGATCGACCACCAGGAACCCCTCGGCAATCGCATGGTCGCGTGCCGACGGGGCGATCCACAGGGCCGGGCAATCGAAGCTGGGATCGCGCGTCGCCTCGCCTGAAAGACCGTGTCCGGGGCGCACATCGCCGGCGTCGATGGCGAGCAGCTTGCCGGGACGCAGGTTGCCCCGCGCCACGCTGACCCCGCCCATCAGCACGGCATAATCCTGCGCACCCAGATCGAGCGAATCGCGGATCCGGAACTGCGGCAGCACGAAGCCGAGATCGCGGGAGAGCTGCTTGCGGATACCCGTGATGCGGGTGATCAGCGGTGCGCCCTGCTGCTGGTCGACCAGCCCGACAAGGCCATAACCCAGCTCGATCGTGACCAGCGTCGCATCGCTGACATCGGCCAGCGCGATGTGATCGGGTGCGGCCTCTTCGACCTGTTCGACAATCGGGGCAGGTGCGGCGGCGCGTTGTTTCAGGCGCCACCAGATGGCCGCGGCAATCGCTGCGCCCGGCAGGAAAATCGTCTGCGGCATGGCCGGAACCACACCCACCGCGCCAAGGATCAGCGCCACCGGCAGCCAGCCGCGGGGATCGGCGAACTGGCCGCCGATCTGCCCGGCGAGATCGCGCTGGTCGGACACGCGGGTGACAATCGCTGCGGCCGCGATCGACAGCAGCAGCGCGGGCACCTGCGCCACCAGCGCATCGCCGACTGCCAGCGTGACATAGGCCTCGCCCGCCTCGCTCGCGGAAAGGCCGTGGCTGACCATGCCGATGGCGAAGCCGGCGACGATATTGACCCCGAGGATCAGCAGTGCCGCGACCGCATCGCCCTTCACGAACTTGCTGGCACCGTCCATCGAACCGTAGAAATCGGCCTCGACCGTCACTTCGCGGCGGCGCTCGCGGGCCTCGTCGGCGGTGATCAGGCCCGCGGCAATATCGGCGTCGATCGCCATCTGCTTGCCGGGCAGGGCATCAAGCACGAAGCGCGCCGAGACTTCGGACACGCGCCCGGCGCCCTTGGTGATCACGATCATGTTGATGATCATCAGGATCGCGAAGACGAACAGGCCGACCGCGAAATTGCCGCCCACCAGAAAGGCGGCGAAGCTTTCGATCACGTGCCCGGCCGCCGCCCCGCCTTCATGCCCTGCGACCAGCACCACCCGGGTCGATGCGACGTTCAGTGCCAGCCGCAACAGGGTCGCGAACAGCAGCACGCTCGGGAAGCTGGAGAAATCGAGCGGTCGGCGGGCGTTGAGGGCGACCATCAGCACCGCAATCGAGATCGCGATGTTGAGCACGAAGAAGATGTCGAGCAGCAGCGCCGGGATCGGCAGCACCATCAGCGCCAGTAGCGCAAAGATGCCGACCGGCAGCATCATCGCAGCGGGCACGCCGGCAAGGCGCGACAGCGGACCGGAACGGGGGTTGGCTGGCGTGGAGGTGGTCACAAGCCGAAGGTCCTCAAGGTTTCATAGGCACGGCGAACCTGCCGCGGGGTGGTGGCCGGATCGGCGCCAAAGGTCGCGCCGAGGATCTGCGACATTGCCGGGCGTTGCGGCTGGCTGCGCGGCAGCGACAACGACGCCTGAGCCAGCAGTGGCGGGGCTCCGGGGGCCGACCATTCGTCGCGGGCGACCGGATAGGGCGTGTGGCCGGACGCGGATGTGGCAGCGGGGCTGTGAACGGCCCGTGCGAAACGCTGCGGCTGTCCGCCGCTGGCGCGATCCAGCGCCCGGTCGAGCTTGCCGCCGATGACCTCCATCACCTGCGCCAGGCTGCGCGGGGAACCATCGGGGGCGTAGAAGATGGCGCGGTTCGCCGCGGCCGGACGGGCGAACAGGGCGGGCGCGCTCTGGTGCGGATCGGACTGCATTTCCGACAGGAACCGCCCTGCGCCCCCTGCGCCGAGGAAATGCGCCAGATAAAGCTCGGCATGGTCCGGCTGCCGGCCAAGGATGGGCTGCAGGTGGGCGCGGTTATCCTCGGCAAGGCCTGCCGCCATCAGGCTGGCGACCTGCGGATCATTGCGCAGGGCGAGGATTGCGGCGCGGCGCGATGGATCGGCGACATAGGCATTGCCCGAAGGGGTCACCGCAATCTCGCTGGCGACCTCGCCCAGACCGAAGCGGTCGCCATGCTTTCTGAGGGTGTCGAGCCAGGTGCTCTCGATGAACTGGTAGAGGCCCGTCGCGCTCGATGTCGCGGCGCGGGCGGTGGGGTTCATCGCGGATTCGACTTCGGCTTGCGCGAGCAGATAGTTGAAATCGACGCTGGTTGCGTGGGCGGCCCTTGCGATCGCGGCCTCGACCGGCGTTCCGGCCCGGGGCGCGGCGACGGGCTGCGCAGCGGGCAGGGCGCGCCCTTCGCGCATCGACCGATGGCTTTGCGCCGCTGCCTCGAACCCGGCGCGGATCGATCCTGTCGGCATTCCGAATGACGAAGCCGGTTGGCTCATGCGCAATCCGTCTCTTGCAGGAGCACCGCGACATGCGGGGCCTTCAGACGAATGACTGCAAAGCCTGTGCCAGACTGGCCGACATCTGGCCTACGTATGACCCCCTATCCGCGTGCCGGGGTATAGGTTGCCCGCGGCAAGTGGCGCGGGCCGCCGAGTGCTTCGATGCGGGCAGCGACATTCGCCGCCAGCAGGTTGCGCACCCGGCGGTTGACCTCGTTCAGCTGGCGCGCCGTTTCCGCAAGGCCGCGGGTCTCGGTGTCGAGCGTCTGCGGGGCCAGCTGCGCCAGCGCATCGCACAGGGCGCTCTTGTCGCGGGCAGAGCAGATCAGGTCATCGGCATCCAGGGCGGCAAGCGCTTGCCGCTCGCGTTGCAGGACGGCAATCATCTGCCGCAGATTGGTTGCCAGCGGCGTGCCGTTCGCAGGGCTTTCAAGGGTCAGGGCTTCGGCCATCGGGATCAATCCTGCTGCGGCAGCGACAGGCTGACCTGCGCGGCGATCATGGCGTCGACGATCTTGGTCGGCACCAGCGGGTAAGAGCCGTCCTGCAATGCGGCACGGATCTGGCTGACGCGTTCGGCATCCACCGGGGGCGCAGTAACGGCTTCGCTCGCCGCGCCGATTTCGAGGCTGATCCCGGACGTCTGCGCTGTGCTGCGCGCTGCGGTGGCAGCAGGGCGCGCCTCGATCTGCGACCGGTCGCTGGTCGCCAGAGCGCGGACAGCGCTGACTCCGGGCAATTTGCTCAGTTCGACAGAGGGCATGACAAATGTCCTTGTTGGGTTCCTGCCAGCCAGAACGGCCGGCACCGGAGCGGTTTAAGGGGGCGTTAAAACAATTCTCAGCCAGCCGGGATCACGGCGAGGCCCGGACGCTCGATGCGGGCGCGCAGGGGTTCGGCCTTGCGGGAGGTGCGCACGAAGATCCAGTCTCCTACCGCGCCGCCTTCCATCGCCTCGCCCGACTGCTGGACGCTGAAACCGCGTCCGCGCACCATGATGGTGAGCGCATCCCCGCGCTTGATCGCAGGGGCCTGCACCTGTCCGGCAGAACCGCTTGTGGCCGCATTCACGGCGACGAAAATGCGCCAGCCGGACAGGCCGGCACATTCCACTTTCACCGCCGTGCGCGCCGGACTGTGCCAGTCCACCGCCAGCGGGGCCGGGCAGGCTGCCAGTTGCAGGCGGCGGTCGGTCGCCATGCGCGCACCCCCCGGCTGGCCGATCGGGGCTCCGGTAAAGTCGGCTACGGCGCGATCGATCGTCGCCGGATCGGTCAGACCGCTCGCACGGGCGGCCGGATCGCACAGCGGCAACAGCATCGGCAGCGCCAGCGGGGCGAGACGCCAGCCGTGCAGCCAGGAAAAGCTCGTGTCCATGCAGATGCTCCTTGTCATGGGACAAACACTGCCCGGACCGCAGCAAAAGCCGTGCCATACCCGAACGCCCGGTCATCGGCATGGCCCTGGCGGTGATCGCTAGGGAGTGTTCCGCAGCGGCCTGCCGGTCCGATTTAACCATGACCGGTTAGCTTGGGGCGCAATCCGATTGTCCACTCAAGACTGTGATTGTGATGGCCGCCATGCCTTTTCCCACCGGCTTTCTTTCCCGTTCGAACCGCAAGCCCGCCCCCGCCGACGGGGCAGCCAGAGCGCCCGCCCCCCGCGCCGCCGAGGCCCGCCGTGCCTTGCTCGACCGGATTGCCGAATTCATCGAGCGCCACGATCTGCCGGTGACCGCGATCAATCTCGCCACGATCTGCGGCGGCTTGTCGGGTTCGCAACCCGAGCTGGCGCAGGCCTTTGCCCGGCGCGAGATTGCGGGCGAACCGATCGACCAGCGCTGGCTCGATACGCTGGCGCGGCTCGATCCGGACAGCCAGTCGCGGATTGCCGAGCTGGAAACGCTGATGGATAAGCTCGAATATGCGCTGATGCGCTTTGCCCAGACGGCGCGTTCGGCGCATTCGGAAACCAGCGATCACCGCAATGCGATCGGCACGCAGATCGAAGCGATGGCCGCTCCGGGCGATATCGCCCAGGTGCTCGATCTGTCGCGGGCGATGCTGGCGCGGATCGGCGAGGTCGAGGCTGCCATGGCACGCAGCGAGGCGGAAACCGCAGTCCTGCGCGAAAGCCTCGCCAAGGCGCGGATGGAGGCCGATGTCGATCACCTCACGGGCCTGCCCAACCGCCGCGCTTTCGAACGGCGGCTGACGTCTGCTGCGGCAGAGGCGCGCGCCAAGGGGGTGCCGCTCAGTCTTGCCTTTTGCGATCTCGACCATTTCAAGGCGATCAATGACCGCCATGGCCACGACGCCGGTGACCGCGTGCTCTGCGCGTTGGCGACGAGCCTGATCGAATATGCGGGCGACAGCTTTTTCGTCGCCCGTCACGGCGGCGAGGAATTCGTGCTGCTGTTCTACGGCCTCGACAAGGACAGCGCGCGCCAGCGGCTCGATGCGATGCGCCTTGCCCAGGCGGCGCGCCAGCTGGTCAATCGCGAGACCGGGCAGCCCTTTGGCCGGATCACCTTTTCGGGCGGGGTCGCCGAGGTCACCGAGGATGCCGACACCCGCAGCGCGCTCGCGCGGGCCGATGCGGCGCTTTACCGGGCCAAGCAGGAAGGCCGCAACCGCGTGCGGGTGGCCTGACGCGGACCTAGGCTGTGTCGACATTCAGATGATGACTCGCCGAAAATGGGGCGATTTGCGGACCCGGAGCGCAGCGGCCTTAATGGCCGTGAGCACCGGAATGCCGGAAAGCGGGCCATTTGCAGGCCGTCAGGGCTGAATGTCGATACAGCCTAGGGGCTGCCGCGGGCGATCACTTCATCATAGGCAAGGCTGGCATAGAGATCGGCTTCATCGCCTGCCGCAATGATGGTGCGCACGGCGACACCGCTGGCCTGCGCCTCGCTGGCAAGCGCGGCTGCGGCTGCCCACCCCGCCTGCGCCTCGCCAGGGCGGTGGCGGACGAACAGGGTCAGGGTCGCTCGCGGGTCATGCGGCTGCGACGCGAGCCATTCGCGCAGGCTCGGCCCGCCGTTAACCGGACGGAACAGCGCCTGTGCGGCGGCAATTTCGGTTGCGGCAGGGCGGCGTGCATCTTCGCTGCGCGCATCGCTGTCAGCCAGCTTTTGCCTGCTCTCGGCCTCGGCAGCGGGGAGCGCGGACAAGGTGAGCAGGAACAGGATCAGCGCCAGATCGGCAAAGATCAGCTGCCAGCCGTGTCCGGTGCGCCTGAGCGCCTGTGCGCGGATCATGCCACACCCCGCAGATGGGCGCGCCGTTCCTGCGCGGCGACTTCCGAGCGGGCGATCTGGTCGACGAACCAGTCTGACAGGGTATCGCGCGCGGCTTCCTCGGCAATGCCCCGCCGTTCGATCGCACTTGCCAGCGGGAAGCACAGCAGATGCGCCAGCAGCGCGCCGTAAAGCGAGGTCAGAACCGCGGTCGAGACTGCGGCCATGATCGTTGCGCTCGGGCTGACGCCGCTGGCGGGGGCCAGCTGGGTCAGGCCGTAAAGCGTGCCCACCAGCCCGAACACCGGAGCCAGTTCTCCCGCCCAGCCGAACACCTGCGCGGCATTCGTTCGCCGCACCTCGTCCAGCGCGCGCTGTGCCCGCCGTGCGTTGGCCAGCGCCTCCAGCGTGCCGTGCCGCAGGAATGTCTCCAGCATCAGCCCCAGCGCACGGTCTGGCGGCAGGGCGGGATCGGCGCGGTGGTGGCCATCGCGCTGGATCTGCGTCACCGCCAGCGCCAATGCCCTGCGATTGGCATCGGCATCGAACCCGCGCCGCACCAGGCCGCCCGCCTGCCGCAGCGCCGCGCCGAAATCGCGCCATCCGCAGCGGGCGACACAGGCCAGCACAGTGCCGGCGACCACCACAGCAAGCGCGGCGGGGTCGATCAGTGGGATGATGGCGTCGGGCATGGGGCCTCTGCGGTTGGGGTCTCTTGGACGCAGAACGGCTGGCCCGGTGCCGGATTAAGGGGGGCGGCAGCACTTTGCATGGAAAGGCCTGCAAACCGGCAAGGCCTTGCCGCCTGCCGCGCCGTCGCCCCTGCCGCTGGCTGCCGCAGGCCTGTGCCAGCGCAAGTTTGGCACGCTTCCTGCTGAACCACGGTGCGCGCCGGAAATGGCTCCGGCGCAAGGACGGTCGTGCGACAGGAGGCTTAAGAGGTGAACGAGCGACTTTTCGGCATTCACGGCGCGGCGCTGACCTTGCGGTCGGAACGCATGGGCGTGATCGCTTCCAACATCGCGAACGCCGCCACCCCCGGCTACAAGGCCCGCGACATCGATTTCAACGCGGCGCTCGATGCCCGGCTCGCCAGCGAACGCGGCGGTGCCGCCGCGAGCGACCCGCGCGCCGGCATGGTGTGGCGAACGCCGACCATGCCCTCGCTTGATGGCAACACGGTCGAACTCAATCGCGAACAGGTGGCCTTTGCCGAAAACGCGGTCGCCTATTCGGCCACGCTCAGCTTCGTGCAGGGCAAGGTCAACACCATCACCCGTGCGCTGAAGGGTGAATGACGATGCCTGACCGCAGCCCCATGACGCTGTTCAGCCTCACCACCCGCGCCATGAGCGCGCAGATGGTGCGGATGAATGCGGCGACATCGAACCTCGCCAACGCCGGTTCCGTCTCCACCACCGAGGAAGGCGCCTATCGCCCGATCCGCGCGGTGTTCGCCACCGAACTCGATCGCGCATCGGGCCTTGCCGCGGTCACCGCCAGCGGCCTTGTGCGCGCCGAGACCGCGCCGACCAAGCGCTACGATCCCTCGCACCCGCTCGCCGATGCGGAAGGCAACGTCTTCGAAGCCCCCGTCGATGAGACCGCCGAGATGGTCGAGATCATGGACAGCGCCCGGCAGTACCAGAACCTGGTGCAGGCGCTCCAGACCGCCAAGCAGCTGATGCTCGAAACCCTGAGGAGCCAGTCATGACCACCCCCGCCAATTCCGTGATTTCGCCCGCGACGCAGACGACGCTCAATCGCCTCAACACCCCCTCGCGCCTCAGTGGCGGCGGGCTGGGGTCGCTCGATGGCGGCGATTTCCTGCGGCTGCTGACCACCCAGCTGACCTTTCAGGACCCGCTGGCCCCGACCGACAACGAAGCGATGCTGGCGCAGATGGCGCAGTTCTCCTCGCTCGCGGCGACCACCGAAAGCGGCGCCACGCTGGAGGACATCTCCGCCAAGCTCGACCGCCTGATCGCGGCGCAGGAAGCCGCCAATGCTGCGGCTGCCCCGCGCTCCTGATCCCACACCCACTTCCAAGCAGAGGATTACCCCGACATGTCTTTCTTCACTTCGCTGTCCGGCCTGCGCAACGCCGAAATCGACCTGCGCGTCATTGCCCACAACATCGCCAATGCCGAAACCGCGGGCTTCAAGAAAAGCTCGGCCCAGTTTGCCGATCTGGTCGCCAAGGGATCGGCCACCGATCCGCGCCGCACCGCCGGGATCGGCGCGACGGTTTCGGCGATCACGCAGGACTTCTCGCTCGGCCCGCTCGAACAGACCGGCCGCAGCCTTGATCTGGCGATCGACGGCGACGGCTTTTTCGCGCTCGCCAACCCCGTCTCGGGCGATCTCAGCTTCACCCGCAACGGCAATTTCCGGCTTCAGGCCACCGGCGCCTTGCAGGATGCCAATGGCAACAACCTGCAAGCCTTTCCGGTCGATGCGGCGGGCAATGCCACCTCGGCAGTGCCGGGCGATGTGATCGTGCCGCTCACCAATGCTGCCGGCTCGGCGCTTGCCAATGTCACCATCGACAATCGCGGGATCGTGCGCGCCGCCTTTGCCGATGGCACCGCCGAACCGGTTGGCCAGATCGCGCTCGCGACCTTTGCCGCCCCCAACGGGCTGCGGGCTGTGGGCCAGACCAAGTGGCAGGCATCGGGCGAATCCGGTGCGCCGCAATTCGGCAACCCCGGTCTTGGCAATTATGGCGAAATGATCAGCGGCGCGCTCGAACGCTCCAACGTCGATCTGGCCGAGGAAATGGTCTCGCTGCTGACCGCGCAGCGCAATTTCCAGGCCAACGCCCGCGCGATCGACACCGCCACCCAGATCTCCACCACCGTGATCAACCTGCGGCAGCAGTAAGGCGACCTGAGCCATGGACCGGATGATCTACACCGCCATGACCGCGATGAACGCGGCGATGGACCGGCAGCGGACTGTGGCGAACAACCTCGCCAACGCCTCGACGCCGGGCTTTCGTCAGGAGGTCTTCGCGGTCACCCCCGCCACGCTCAGGGACGGCTCGCAAGAGTCCGGTTCGCTCTGGGCCCGCGCCATGGCGCGCGGCAATGTGCGCGGCGCGGATATGACTGCGGCGCGGGTGGTGCCGACCGGCAACCCGCTCGATGTGGCGCTGGAAGGCAAGGCGCTGCTCGCCTTTCAGGCACCCGACCGGCAGGGAGAGGTCTATTCGCGCCGCGGTGACCTGCGGGTCGGGGCATCCGGCGTGATCGAGAATGGCGAAGGGCTCGCGGTGCTGGGCGAAGGCGGCACGCCGATAACGGTGCCGCCGGGCTTCACCATCGCAATCGCGGCTGACGGTGCGATCCTCGCCCGCGATCCTGCTGCGCCCGGTGCTCCCGCCGAACAGATCGACCGGCTGCGGCTGGTCAATCCCGAAGGCAGCCCGCTGGCCAAGGGGATCGACAGCTTTCTGAAGGTGCCTGCCCGCAATGGCGGCACCGGCGTGCTGCCGCCCGACCTTACCGCAAGGCTGACCCCCGGCGCGCTTGAACAGTCGAATGTCGAGACCGCCGATACTCTCGTCCAGATGATCGAGGCGCAGCGCGCCTTCGAACAGCGCGCCAAGATCATCGCCACCGCGGGCGAGCTCGACGAAGCCTCCAGCGGCCTGATGACGCTGCGCTGACCCCTTTTTTCAGGAGACCCTGACCGATGCCCACTTCCGCCCTTCACGTCGCCCGCACCGGGCTTGAGGCTCAGGATGCGCGGATGCGCGTCATCGCCAACAACCTCGCCAATATCGGCACCACCGGTTTCAAGCGCGACCGTGCCGATTTTGCGACGCTTGCCTATCAGGAACAACGCGTCGCCGGGCAGCAATCGACCGGGCAGACCGCCTTTGCGGTCGGGCTCAACCTCGGCACCGGGGTGCAGTTGCAGGGCACCACGCGGATGGAGGCGCAGGGCACGCTCAACGCCACGGGCAACACGCTCGATCTGGCGTTTGACGGGCCGGGCTATTTCCAGGTGGAACTGCCGCCGGGCGGGCAGGTGGGCTTTACGCGGGCGGGGAACTTCACCCTGTCGAACGATGGCACGCTGGTGACCTCGCAGGGCTATGCATTGCAGCCGCCCTTGCAGGTGCCCGCCGGAGCGCAATCGATCACCATTGCCCCCGATGGCACGGTGAGCGCGCTGACACCGGGCAGTGCCGAACCGACGCTGCTGGGCCAGCTATCGGTCGCCAGCTTCATCAATCCCGCGGGCCTGCGCGCCATCGGCGACAACTTCCTCGTCGAAACCGCCGCTTCCGGCCCGGCCGAGATCGGCTTTGCGGGCGAAAACGGGCGCGGGCAGATCCGGCAGGGGATGCTCGAGGCCAGCAATGTCAACGTGGTCGAGGAGCTGGTCGAGATGATCGAGGCCCAGCGCGCCTACGAAATCAATTCCAAGATGGTGAGCGCGGTCGACGAGATGCTGCGCAACGCCAACCAGACCCTGTGAGAACGCACATGACCGGCCGCATCCTGATCCTTACCGCACCCGTGCTGCTCGCTGCCTGCATGGGCAGCGGGGGCAGCGGGCCGCAACCCGGCTTCACCGCGCCGCCCCCGCCGGGCGCTGCGATCACCGCGGCCACCGTGGGCGATCCCTACGCCGCTGCGCCGCCGGTGCAGCAAGCGAGCGCGGGCTCGATCTTCCAGCCTGCCAATGGCTACGCCAATCTCGTCACCGGCAACCGCGCCCGTGCGCTGGGGGACATGGTCACCATCGTGCTGGTCGAGGCGACCTCCACCACCAAGAGCACGCAGGGCCGCACCAACCGCGAAGGCAGCTTCGGGATCACCCCGCCCGCCTCGGGCCCGCTCGATTTCCTCAACCCCGAAGCCCTTAAAGCTGCGGCGGAAGGGTCGTTCACTGGCGGAGGCAATGCTGCGCAGCAGAGCCGCCTCAACGGGGCCGTCGCGGTGACCATCGCCGCGATCTACCCCAACGGCACCGCCGAAGTGGTCGGAGAAAAGCAGATGATGTTCAGCCAGGGCGATGAATGGGTGCAGTTCGCCGGACGCATCCGGCTGGTCGATATCGACGGCGACAACCGCCTCGCGTCCTCGCAGGTTGCCAATGCGCGGATCATCTATTCGGGCAAGGGCGCGGTGCAGCAGGCGAGCCGTCCGGGCTGGCTGAGCCGGTTCTTCGGCAAGATTTCGCCGTTCTGAGGAGGCCAGCATGACCCGGATTTTCCAGATGATCGCCTTCGCCATGGCGCTGCTGGCAGCCTTTGCGCCTGCGCCCGCCATGGCCGAGCGGATCCGCGATCTCGGCCAGTTCGAAGGGCTGCGCGCCAACCAGTTGACCGGTTACGGCGTGGTTGTCGGCCTTCAGGGCACAGGCGACAACAACCTCGCCTATGTGACCGAGGCGATGCGCGGGGTTTCGGGCAGGCTCGGCCTGCCGCTGCCGCCCGGCGTCAGCCCGACGCTGCGCAATGCCGCTGCCGTGATCGTGACCGCCGAACTGCCCGCCTTTGCCAAGCCGGGGCAGCGGATCGACATTACCGTGTCCACGCTGGGTCAGGCATCGTCGCTGCGCGGCGGGGCGCTGATCCTGACCCCGCTTTATGGCGCCGACGGACAGATCTACGCAATGGCGCAGGGCAATGTCGCGGTCGGCGGGCTGGGCGTGACCGGGCGCGATGGTTCGCAGGTCAGCGTCAATGTCGCCACCGTGGGCCGGATCGCCGATGGCGCGACGGTGGAGCGGCTGGTCGCCACCGGCTTCGACCGCGCCGGCCCGCTGCGCTTCAACCTTCACAAGGCCGATTTCCTGACCGCCGCGCGCGTGCGCGACGCGATCAATGGCCGCTATCCCGGCATCGCCACCATTGCCGACGGGGTGAGCATCGAACTGGCCCTGCCGCAGGGCAATGACCTGCGTTCGGGCATTATGGCCGAGATCGAGATGCTCGCCGTTACCCCTGCACCGGTGGCCGCCAAGGTGATCGTCAACAGCCGCACCGGCACGGTGGTGATCAATGATGCGGTGCGCCTATCCCCCGCAGCGGTCAGCCACGGCAAGCTGGTGATCCGGATCGACGAGAACCCCACCGTTGTGCAGCCCGCGCCCTTCAGCCGGGGACAGACGGCGGTGGAGGAATCCTCCACCATCACGGTCGAGGAACGGTCCGACAGGGTCGCCTATATGCCCGGCGCAGCCTCGCTCAGCGAGATTGTCGATGCCCTGAACCTGCTGGGTGTGGGTGCATCGGATCTGGTTGTGATCCTCGAAAGCCTCAAGCAGGCAGGCGCGCTGCAAGCCGAAATGGTGGTGCTGTGATCGGGCCGGTCGCATCCTCCGGCCCCGTCCTCTCGCCCGAGCGCGCCGAGCTGCGCAAGGCAGCAGAAGGCTTCGAGGCGATCATGGTGCGCAAGATGCTCGCCGCGGCGCGGGCGTCGAGCCTCGCCGAGAAGACCCCGCTGACCGGCGGCGGGATGCAGCAGTTCCAGGCCATGCGCGATGAGCATCTCGCCGATATCACCGCCAGATCCGGCACCTTGGGGTTTGCCCGCAGTATCGAGGCACAGCTTGCGCAACACCTTCCCGGTTATGACCGGGCGCAAGGGGACAGCTGATGCCAACTGCAATCTTCTCGATCGGCCGCAGCGGCCTTGCAGCCTCGCGCCGCAGCCTTGAACTGACGGCGCAGAACATCGCCAATGCCGGCAATGCCGATTACGCGCGCCGCACGCTGACGCAGGGCGAACTGGTGCTGACCGGCGCGATCGGGATCAACCAGCCGGATTCCTATGGCGGGGTGCGCCCCGGCATCATCACGCGTGCCGAAAGCACGCTGGTGCAGCGGCAGGCCCGCGATGCGTCCTCCGCGCTGGCGGCTGCCGAAGCGGAATTCACCGCCATGCGCGAGGCGGAAAGCGCGATCGAGGCATCGGGCGTGTTCACTGGCCTCGTCGCTTTCGAAGCCGCTCTGACCCGCCTTGAAGGCAACCCGCTCGAACCCGCGCTGCGCCTGTCGGCGATCGAAAGTGCGCGCAGCCTGGCGAGCAATTTCCGCGTGGCCGACAGCACGCTCGCCAATGCCCGCAGTCTGGTGCAGGGCGAGGCGGGCGCCGAGGTGCTGACGGGCAACGAACTCGCTGCCGAGCTGGCCGCGGTCAACCGCGATCTGGTCGGCGCACGCGAAGGCACGGCGGGGCGCGCAGCCTTGCTCGATGCGCGGGACAAGGCGCTGCGGGGCCTCGCCGAACAATTCGCCATCACCCCCACGATCAATGCCAATGGCACCGCCGATGTGACGCTGGCGGGCACCCCGCCTGTGACGCTGGTGACGGGGGCCAATGCCCAGAGCGTCAGCGTGAGTTTCGCTGCCGATGGAACGGCCACTTTCGCTGTCGGGGCGACTGCCTTTGCCCCGTCCGGCGGGGCGATGGCCGGGCGCGCCGCCGCACTGGCCCAGATGGCCGGTTTGCAGACCGATCTCGATGCGCTGGCGCAATCGGTGATCACCATCGCCAACACCGCACAGGCCAATGGCGCAGGGGCCGATGGCACCGCCGGCCCGCCGCTGTTTGCCGGAACCGGCGCTGCCGATATCGACGTCGTGCTGGCATCGGCAGGCGGCCTTGCCACCGCGCCCGCCGGTTCGCCTGCGGGCAGCCGCGATGCCGGCAACCTTGCCGCCCTGCTGGCCGCGCTTGCCGCACCGACCGGACCTTCGGCTGCCGCCGATAACCTGTTGCTGGGCCTGTCGAGCCGTGTCTCGGCGCTCCAGACCCGCAGCGATGGTCTGGGCGTGGTCGCTTCCAGCGCCGAAGCCGAGCTGCTGCGCGAAACCGGTGTCGATCTGGACGACGAAGCGGCGAACCTCGTGCGGCTGCAACAGGCCTTCGAGGCCAACAGCCGCGTGATCCAGGTCGCCACCGAGCTGTTCGATACGCTGCTGGGCCTGAGATAGGGGAGGGCGCGCCGCATGAGCTTTGTCAGCAATTCCTCCGGATCGTTCTTCAACCGTGCGATCAGCCAGATGGCCGATTTGCGGGCCGGGATCGAACGCACCCGCACCCAGATTGCCACCGGCAGCCGGATCGAGCGCGGGTCGGACAATCCCGCCGCTGCTGCGCAATTGCGCAGCGTGGCCCGGCGCGAGGCACTTGCCGCGGTCGAAGGCGACAATGCATCGCGCCTCGAAGGGGATCTCGGTGCGGCCTCCGACGAACTCGAAGCGGTGACCGCGCTGCTCCAGCGTGCCCGCGAACTGGCGGTGCAGGCGGCCAATACCCCCACGGGGCCGGATGGTCGCCGTGCGATTGCGGTCGAGCTCCAGCAATTGTCCGAAGAGCTGTTCAGCCGCGCCAACAGCACATCGCTGACGGGAGAGCCGCTGTTTGCGGGGCTTTCCTCCGGCACCGCCTTCACCCGCGATGCGCTGGGCAATGTCACCTATGCGGGAACGCCCGCCAGCGGCGCGGTTCCGGTTGCGCCGGGCACCGCGATCGAGCGCGGCTTGCCGGGCAATGCCGTGTTCGAATTCGATCTCAACGGCACGCCGTCCAGCGCCTTTGCGGTGCTCGGCGGGCTGGCGGCCGCGCTTGATGGCGGCTCGCCCGATCCGGCTGGTGCCGCGCTGGCCGCGCTGGAAGGGCTGGACGCCGCGCTCGATACCACCAGTCGCGCCCAGACCATTCTCGGCACCCGCATGGCGTGGGTCGAGCAGGTGCAGGACCAGCAGGCCGATCGGGGCATCGCGCTCGCCGAACGCCGCAGCCGTGTGGGCGATACCGATGTCGCCGAAGCCATCGCCCGCCTCCAGCAATCGCTCACCGCGCTCGAAGCCAGCCAGGCGGCCTTTGCCCGCGTGAGCGAACTCAACCTGTTCCGCGCGCTGCGCTGATCCTGACCCGGCCAGAGGAGCCTAGCCCCCGTGTTTGTCGCAATCGGAATTGTCGTGCTGCTGGCCATGGTGTTCGGCGGCTTCATCCTCGCCGGCGGTGCCATGGGCCCGGTGCTGGCGGCGCTGCCGTTCGAATTCATGATGATCGGCGGCGCTGCCGTGGGTGCGACCGTGATCGGCAACTCGATGCACGAGATCAAGCTGCTCGGCGGGGCGATGGGGCGCATTTTCAAGGGGCCGAAATATACCGATCAGGATCACATCGATGTGATCGCGCTGACATCGAAACTGATGAAGCTGCTGCGTGCGGAAGGTGCGGTGGCGCTGGAAAGCCACGTGACCGAACCTGGCAGTTCGACGATCTTCAGCGAATATCCGCGCCTGCAATCCGATCCGGTGATCACCGCGATGATCTGCGATCCGCTGACGCTGCTGGTGGTGTCTTCGGGCACGCTCGATACCCATGCGGTCGAGGATGTGATCGACAGCGCGATCAAGACCCAGCTGCACGAGATGGACGAGCCCCAGCACATGATCCAGTCGCTCGCTGATGCCTTGCCCGCGCTGGGGATCGTGGCGGCGGTGCTCGGCATCATCAAGACCATGGGCGCGATCAACGAACCGCCCGAAATTCTCGGCAAGATGATCGGTTCGGCGCTGGTGGGGACGTTCCTCGGGGTGCTGCTGGCCTATGGCTTTGCCGGGCCGCTCGGCGGGCGGCTGAAGCAGATCAATGCCCACGACAGCCAGATCTTCCATTCGATCAAGCAGGTGATCATCGCGAGCCTGCACGGCTATCCGCAGCCGCTGGTGCTGGAAGCGGCGCGGTCGGGCCTGCCGCCCGCGCACCGCCCCAAGCTGACCGAACTGCTCGACATGATGCGGGGACGATAAGGTGGCGCTGTCCGATCCGACCCAGTCGGGCGAGGGTGCGGCTGCCGCGATCCCCGCGCCGATCATCGTCAAGAAAGTCACCATCATCGAAGGCGGCCACCACGGCGGGGCATGGAAGGTCGCCTATGCCGATTTCGTGACCGCGATGATGGCGTTCTTCCTGCTGCTGTGGCTGCTCGGCGCGACCGAGGAGAAGCAGCGCAAGGGCATCGCCGACTATTTCACTCCCACGCTGGTGAAGATGCGCAAGGAAAGCGCGGGCTCGGACGGATTGCTGGGCGGATCGTCGATCACCGATGCCGACAATTACCCCAATGCCATGGGGCAGACCGGGACCAAGGCGATCACCATCCCTCGCGGTGTCACCGGCGGGCCGGTGGAGGGCGGCGGGCGGGGCGAACTCGACTCCGAAAAGCTCAAGGAATTGCAGGACAAGATCGAAAAGAAGCTCGTCCAGCGCCGCCAGCTTTCGCACCTCGCGCGGCAGGTACGGGTGATGCGCGCGCCCGAAGGCATCCGGATCGACCTGATGGACAATGCCGACTTCTCGATGTTCGAACTCGGCACGACAATCCTGACCAGGGAGGCCCGCGGCCTGCTCGGGGTGATGGCCGAGACCCTGAAGGACGAGAACGCCCCGCTGATCCTGCGCGGTCACACGGATTCGCTGCCGTGGCGCGGCGGGGTGACAGCGAACAACTGGTCGCTCTCCACCGGCCGTGCCGAAGCGACCCGGCAGGCGCTGGTGCTGGGCGGGGTGCCGATGCAGCGCATTGCCCGGATCGAAGGCGTGGCCGACACCGAACCGCTCGTCACCGACAACCCCGCCGACCCGCGCAACCGCCGGATATCGCTGCTGCTGCTCGACGGGCGGAGTGCGCCGAAGCCCGAACGGATCGGCCCTGCGGGCAAGGCCTTGTCGCTGCCGGTCGCAAAGCAGACACCGCCGGGAGGTTAGAGCGGCTTCCGCCCAATGGGCGGAAAGCGCTCTAGAGCCCGAAGCTGCCCTTCAGCCCGTCAATCACATATTGCGCGGCCAGCGCGGCCAGCAGCACGCCGAGCAGGCGGGTGATCACCGCCTCGACCTTGTCGCCCAGCAGCCGGATCAGCGGACCTGCGGCGACCAGCGCAGCGGCAGTGATCGCCAGCACGGCCGCCAGCGCGGCGAGCACCTGCGCGACCTTTTCCGGCGCGCCGCCAGCCTCGTTCATCAGCAGCATCACCGCCGCAATCGCGCCCGGCCCGGCCAGCATCGGCATTGCCATCGGGAACACCGAAACGTCCTCGATTTCAGGAGTCGCCGCCATTTTCTCGGCGCGTTCCTCGCGGCGCTGGGTGCGCTTTTCGAACACCATGTCGAAGGCGATGAAGAACAGCATCAGTCCGCCGGCAATGCGGAAGCTGTTGAGCTCGATATGCAGCGCGCCCAGCAGTTGCTGGCCGAACAGCGCGAAGATCAGCAGGATGATCGCCGCGATGAATGTCGCCCGCAGCGCCATGCTGCGCGCCTGAGCCGCGCTCGCGCCCTTGGTCAGCCCGGCATAGATCGGCGCGCATCCGGGCGGGTCGATCACCACGAACAGGGTCACGAAAGCGGACAGGAAAAGTTCGGTGAGCACTGCTATTCCCCGCTGCCCGGCAACAGGCTTTGTTCAAAGGCGGGCTTCCAGCGGCCCTCGGTGAAGTATTCCGCCGCGGCATAGCGGGTGCCGTCGGCGCGGTGTTCCCACCGCCAGCGCAGGGTGCTGTCCTTCGACAGGCGGGCATCGGCCTTGCCGTCTTCCCCCAGCGGAATGGCGGGCGGCGGAGGAACGGGTGCGCCGCCGCGTGGGCAGGAGGCAACCATCCCCAGCACGGCATCGATCGCGGTGACGACAATCGCACCATCCTCGACCGGCTTTCTCGGCGGCGGCTGCGGCACATCGAGGCCGCCCGCGTCGAAGACATAGCGGTATTCGCCGTCAGCCTGGCGCTCCCACACGGTCACGAAATTGCCGACCTTGCCTTCGGGCGTGGTCAGCCGCCCCTGACTGACGGCCACCGCGCCATCGCAGCTGATCACGACCGCGCGCGGTTCCCACTGCACGGCGGCGGGGGGATCGGTTTGCGTCGCCAGCCAGGGTTCGATCGGGAAGGGGCCGTTCTGCCCGTGAAGCAGCGCGCCGGGGGCGGCATAAAGGCGGAAGGCGGTCCACTGGCCGCGCTCGCGGGCGGCGCGCGAAAAGGCGAGTTCGGTGGCGACTATGGTGCTCGGCTGCGCTGCGCCCGGTGCGGTTGCCAGTGCGCGGTCGATCATCGCCAGCGCCCGCTGGCTGGGCTTGGGCGGCCCGCCATTGCCTGCGCAAGCCGACAACGCCAGAGCCAGCGCGCCCAGCGTCACAGTGTGAAGCGCGTGCCTCACAACCCCTCCGGCGCGTCCAGCCCCGCATGGTGGTGCGCGGCAACCAGCGTGTTGCGCAGCAGCACCGCGATGGTCATCGGTCCGACCCCGCCCGGCACAGGGGTAATCGCGCCCGCGACCTCGCGCACTTCGGCAAAGGCGACATCGCCCACCAGCCGACCCTTGTCCTTGCCCTCGGCAGGAGGCAGGCGGTTGATGCCGACATCGATCACGGTTGCGCCCGGCTTGATCCAGTCAGCGCGCACCATTTCCGGACGGCCCACTGCCGCCACCACGATATCGGCGCGGCGGACGATGTCGGGCAGGTTCTTCGTGCGGCTGTGCGCGACGGTGACCGTGGCGTTGGCATCGACCAGCAGCTGCGCCATCGGCTTGCCGACGATGTTCGACCGGCCGATCACCACCGCTTCCAGCCCAGAAAGGTCGCCCAGACGGTCTTTCAGCAGCATCATGCAGCCCAGCGGCGTGCAGGGGATAAAGCCCTGCTGCCCCACCGCAAGGCGCCCGGCGTTGATCACGTGGAAGCCATCGACATCCTTGTCGGGGCTGATTGCGGCGATCACCGCCTGTTCGTCGAGCCCGCCCGGCAGCGGCATCTGCACCAGAATACCGTCAACCTCCGGATCGTGGTTCAGCCGTTCGACCAGCGAGAGCAGCGCCGCTTCAGAGGTGTCGGCAGGCAGGCGGTGTTCGAAGCTCGCCATGCCCGCAGCCTCGCAGGCCTTGCCCTTGGCGCCGACATAGACCTGGCTGGCCGGATCCTCGCCCACCAGCACCACCGCGAGGCCGGGGCGCCTGCCGGTGGCCTGCACAAAGGCACCTGCGGCCGTGCCGATACGGGCGCGCAGCCCTTCGGCAAAGGCCTTGCCGTCGATCAGATCGGCGTGGGACATCAATAGCCTTTCACGATGCTATCAAGGACGAAAATCAGAGCCTGCAGGCCGAAGATCAGCACCAGCGGCGAGAAGTCGATCGTCCCGGTATCGGGCATGATCCGGCGGATCGGCTGCAACACCGGCCGCAGCAGCCGGTCGATGGCATCGAACACCTGCCGCAGAAACTCGTTCGACGGGCTGACCACGTTGAAGGCGAACAGCAGGCTGATGATGAATTGGGTAATGACCAGCATGACCAGAACACTGGCGAGCATTTCCAGCAGGCCGACGACAATATTGAGTCCTTGCATTGCCATTGCTTTCTGTAACGGGCGCGGATTGCGCGCGCGCTTTGAAGTCCCTTGCGAAGCGTATTAGCCTGTTAATACGCCTGGCGCTACTCTCCTGTTCCCGCCCTCAGGCGCGCACCAGCGTTCCGGCGCCCCGGGCGGTGAAGAATTCGAGCAGCATCGCGTGGCCCACCCGCCCGTCGAGCACCACGGCGGCCTCGCACCCGGCGCTCACGGCGTCGATGCAGGTTTCGAGCTTGGGCACCATCCCGCCGCGGATCACGCCGTCCTCGCGCAGTCGCTTGATGTCGGCGGGGGTGAGGTCGGTCAGCAGCTTGCCCTCGCCATCCAGCACGCCGGCCACATCGGTCAGCAGGAACAGCCGCGCCGCGCCCAGCGCCGCCGCAATGGCGCCTGCCATGGTATCGGCGTTGATGTTGTAGGTCGCTCCGTCGGCGCCCGGCGCGATCGGGGCGATCACCGGGATCATGCCGGCTGCCACCATGGTATCGATCACCGTGGTATCGACATGGGCCGGCTCGCCCACAAAGCCGAGATCGACGACCTGTTCGATATTGCTGTCAGGATCGCGGGTGGTGCGGCTGACCTTGCGAGCGGTGACCAGCCCGCCATCCTTGCCGGAAATGCCGATCGCCTTGCCACCAGCGCCTGCGATCCAGCCGACCAGCTCCTTGTTGATCGCGCCCGACAGCACCATTTCCGCGACCCTGGCGGTGGCCTCGTCGGTGACGCGCAGGCCGTCGACAAAGGTGCTCTCCACCCCGAGGCGGGCGAGCATCTGCCCGATCTGCGGGCCGCCGCCATGCACCACCACCGGGTTGATGCCGACCGCCTTCAAGAGCACGATATCCTCGGCAAAATCGCGCGCGGCTTCGGGATCGCCCATTGCGTGGCCGCCGTATTTCACCACGAAGGTGCGCCCGGCGTAGCGCTGGAAATAGGGCAGCGCCTCGATCAGCACTTCGGCTTTCGAAAGGTCGGGCGCTTCGGCGCGGGGGTGATGGGTCTTGTCGGTCACGCGAGGGTTCCAATCCGCTGGTCGCCCCGCGCCCTAGCGCCCCTTGTGCGCGGGGCCAAGCCGCTTGCTGCGTGCATTAGGCAATTGCTGCGTGTGGTGATATCATTCCGCCCAGCGAGGTGACGATGACCAATCAAACCGGCGATGATGCAGACAAGGATGGCCCCGGCAGCGGACGGCGTCAGGGCGACAGGCGACAGGGGGACGCGCCGATCAGCGGCCCGGACCGCCGCAAGGGCGAGCGCCGTTCGGGCGCCGACAGGCGTTCCTCCCCGCGCGAGGACAGCTAGGCAATCCGGCAGGTTGAAGGCCGGGCATCGCCTCATACCCGGCCCGCACAAACCGCGTGTCAGGCGGGGTTCGCGCCCTCGGCCTCCAGCATTTCCGCGATTTCGTCGAGCAGGTGGAGCCGCTCCTTCTTGAGCGCTTCGACCCGCTCGTCGCTGGCGGCTTCGATCTCGGCCTCGATCCGGTGGATTTCGCGGTTCACCGCATGATGCCGCTCGGCAAGCCTGGCGAAGTGGGCGTTGGTCACCTTGAGGCGGTGCAGCGCTTCGGCGTCTTCGGGGAAGGCATCGTGGAGTTCGTTGGGGGTGTGCGCGGACATGAGGTTCTCCCTTGGTTACCCCTCCCGACTAGCCGCCGGATCGGTGCGGGTATTTGACCGGAGTCAAAATCGCCTCTGGTGCAGGCTGGAGGGGGTCTAAAGTGGGTCTGGAAGGGGTCTGGAGCGACCTGGGAGGGGTCTAAAACCGCCTGATTTTTCGCCAAACCTCTGAAAGGTAAGCAAAAGCCAGTTTCGGAGCACACTTGCGGCGAAAAGGCACCCTTCCACACCACCATCGCACCGGTCCGGCATAGGCGGGGTGCGGGCGGTAGGAAACTGCGCTACACCCCGCGCCATGCCCCTAGCCGCACCCGCCCCCGCCTCCGCCGCGCCCCGCCGCCTCCTGCCGCTCGCGCTCCTGCTGCTCGCCGGATGCGCCACCACGCCCGCCGCGCCTCCCAGCCCGCAGGACGCCTTCTGGGCCGCGCTGTCGAGCCATTGCGGCAAGGCCTATGCCGGACGCATGGTCACCAGCGACGCCGCCGACGCCGACCTTGCGGGGAGCGCCATGGTGATGGCCGTGCGCGATTGCTCCGCCACCCGCATCGCCGTGCCGTTCCACGTCCAGAACGCCGACGGCACGTGGGACCGCTCGCGCACCTGGCTCATCACCCGCACCACAGGCGGCGCCCTGCGCCTCAAGCACGATCACCGCCACGCCGACGGCTCTGCCGATCCGGTCACCTTCTACGGCGGCGACACCGCCGCTGCCGGCACGGCGCGCATCCAGTCCTTCCCCGTCGACGCGGAGTCCATCGCGATGTTCCGCCGCGAGGGGCTGTCCGCATCGGTCACCAATGTCTGGTCGGTCGAGGTCGACCCAGTGGGCGCGCCGGGCGGGGTCTATGCCTACACCTTGCGCCGCACGGTGGCGGGAGGAGCGCCCGCCGAACGGCACTTCCGCGTGGAGTTTGATCTGACCCAGCCCGTGGCCCTGCCGCCGCCTGCGTGGGGGTGGTGAGGGGGCGTCAAAACTTACTGAGAGGCTGGCTGTTTCGGCGGGTATTGCATTGGGCACAAAGCGGTCGCAGATTTTCATAGCTGTCGAGGCAAGATTTTTCGAACTTTTTGTAAACACCTGCAGAACGGATCAGTTGAAACAAAATAATACCGGTATCCGAAAGCGAATAGCGATCATCCATGGTTCCTTCGGATGCAGCCCAAATGGTATTTTGGCGGCCCTTCATGCCCTTGGCGGCCGCCCTTGTCGCTCCAGCATGTCGGAAGAATTTGGCAACGGCTTCAGTGTTGTTGCCCTCTATTGGTCGCGAGTGATCAATCTGCATTGCTTGGATTGGTAGGACTATTCCACAATGCCAGCAGGGTATCGACCGCTGATAAATGAAAGGTTGGGGCTGACCTTGCTGGTCAATGCACTGCCATTGCACCGGATGGGCGCTCATGTGATAAAAGGTTTGCCATGATTGATCGTGCAATACGTGGCGATGATTTCCCTTTATATCGTCTCTGATGCGGAGCAGGAAGAGTTCCAGCTGCGCCATTGAGATTTCCGCACTGCCTGCCGGGCCATTGATGCGGGCAATCCTATCCAACATGTTTCTTCGACTAAATGATCCTTCGAAAAAGGTGCGCTTGGTAGTTTTAACGATCTGTCCGCGCTCGATCGTATGGTCGTCTACTACCAAGTCACGCCGCATTTTTCCCAAAGCAGTTTCGATTTCCGACTTGATTGACATGCCACCCTCGCTTCGACTCGAGCCGCCCACGAATATAGTTTCATCAAAGCGTTACGCTGTAAAGGAAACGAAAAATGTCAGGGCAGTCCTGCAAAAGTCTGAGCGGGGACGCTAGAGCGGTTTCCGGCGCAAGCAGCGGGATCCCGGATCATGACGGGGCGACGAAGAAAGGGTGCGGCCCTTACACCCCCCGCCCCTGACCTGATCCGGGGCGGGGGCGGTGGATGGCGGCGCATGGCAACACCGTGCTGCGCTTTGCCAATGGCGATGTGCGGGAGAATATCGAAGGCGTGGTGAGCGTGATCCGCGCCGAGGTGGAGCGGCTGCGGGGGCTGAAGGGAAGCTAACTCCCCTCCCGCTTGCGGGGAACCGCAGGTGTGGCGCAGCCACAGCGGCAGAGGGTGGGAGCGAGCCGAAGGCGAGCCTTATGACAGCGGGATGGACCTGCGCCGACAGGTCCGGACTTGCCCACCCCTAACCCCTCCCGCAAGCGGGAGGGGGATTGGAACGCGCTGGTTCTCCCCTCCCGCTTGCGGGAGGGGTCGGGGGTGGGCGAGTCTTGCCCGGATCTACTGCGGGGTGTAATTATCTGAAATGCCTGAGTGGAAGCCCCGAAACACCGCGCGCGCCCGTGCGCTGCGGCGCAAGGCGACGGGGCCGGAGCGGACGCTGTGGGCGTTTCTTGCGAAGAGCCAGACGGGCGCGAAGTTCAGCCGCCAGATGCCGGTCGGGCCGTGGTTCGCCGATTTCCTTTGCCGGGAGCTGTCGCTGGTCGTGGAACTCGACGGGTTCAGCCATGATGTTGCGCCTGAACGGGATGAGCGCCGCGACCGATGGATGGCGGCGCACGGGTTCACTGTGCTGCGCTTCAGCAATGATGATGTGCAGAGGAACGTCGAGGGCGTGGTGACCGCGATCCGGCTTGAGATCGAGCGGCTGCGGGGGCTGAAGGGGGGGCGCTGATCTACCCTCCCGCTCGGGGGAGGGGGCGGGGGTGGGCGCAAGCCAAGGCCCCTATTTCAATCTTTATTCGTCAAGAATTGCAGGTGGGAGGGAGCCAGCAATCGTCGACATGAACCCGGTAACGCTCCAATCTCTTGTCGTGTATAGTACCGACATATCCATAACAATGGTCATGACAGCAGTAATTTTTTGCACAGAGATTGGCTTTATACCAACCGGTGACAACATATCCTGGCGCAATGCTTGGCTCACTTGCTTAGGCTTTTTTAAGATTTGCCCACGCTCGATGACTTCTTCTCCAGAAAGCACACGGGTAAGACCCTGAAAATTTAGGCGAACATATCCAAGTATTAACGCGCGAACCCTAGGGTGTATACCCGCAACATCCGCGAGGCGAACTTCCATTCGAAGGAAATGATCAAGCGGCATGGGCTCTGCTGAGGGCCGGTGCCAATATCGACGCTCGCTCTTTGTTGAAGGGTATGCGCCGAGACGCATCAAAAATTCATGCCATTGGACTGAAGCTACCGCGCGAGTTCGACCGCGCTCGACTCGCCCTCGCATGAATATCTCGCGAGCGCCAGACAAGTCACCGTCGCGTCCAGAGAAAATCTCTTCAAGAAGGTACGCGGCTTGTTGGGCTCGCTTAGATTCGAGAAATTGCTCGAGGAGTTCAATTAGCGAACGGCTCTCAGACTCTGAGAGCTCAACATATTCTTGGCTGCGATTTGCGGTCCAGCCTTGCTCCTGCTGAAGGACTAATTCCGACAGCAGGCGCAAAAGCTCTTTGTCAAAGGAAGTTAAGAAAGGCTCCGGTGAGTAGATAGCAATAGGCTCGCAATCACTCCGCCGCTTGCACCCCAAACAGCCCGGCCTCCGCCTCGCCCTCAGCGCCGCCCTCATTCGCAGCCTTCGCCTTCTGGCGCTTGTCGAAGCTCGACCACACGGTGTTCCAGTCGCCCCGCGTTGCGCCCTTCGAATATTCGGTCGCGCGGGTTTCGAAGAAGTTGGCGTGTTCCACCCCGTTCAGCAGCGGCGCGAGCCAGGGGAGGGGGTGTTCCTCGATCATGTAGATTTCCTGCAGGCCCAGCTGCTTCAGACGCCAGTCGGCGATGTACCGGATGTAGCGCTTGATCTCCTTGGCGCTCATGCCGTTCACCGGGCCCATTTCGAAGGCGAGGTCGATGAAGGCGTCTTCGAGACGCACGGTCTTCTGGCAGATGTCGATCAGGTCTTCCTTCACCGCCTTGGTGAGGCACTGGCGTTCCTCGCAGAAGGTGTGGAACAGCTTGATGATGCCTTCGCAGTGCAGCGATTCATCGCGCACCGACCAGCTGACGATCTGTCCCATGCCCTTCATCTTGTTGAAGCGCGGGAAGTTCATCAGCATCGCGAAGGAGGCGAACAGCTGGAGCCCTTCGGTAAAGCCGCCGAAGGCTGCCAGCGTGCGGGCGATATCCTCGTCGGTGTCGACGCCGAACTGGCCGAGGAAATCGTGCTTGTCCTTCATCTCCTCGTATTCGAGGAAGGCGGAGTATTCGGTTTCCGGCATCCCGATGGTGTCGAGCAGGTGCGAATAGGCCGCGATGTGCACCGTCTCCATGTTGGAGAAGGCGGCGAGCATCATCTTCACCTCGGTCGGTTTGAAAACGCGGCCGTAGTTTTCGTGGTAGCAGTTCTGCACCTCGACATCGGCCTGGGTGAAGAAGCGGAAGATCTGGGTGAGCAGGTTGCGCTCGTGATCGGTGATCTTCTGCGCCCAGTCGCGGCAATCCTCGCCCAGCGGCACTTCTTCGGGCATCCAGTGGATCTGCTGCTGACGCTTCCAGAAATCATAGGCCCAGGGGTACTGGAACGGCTTGTAGGTCGAACGGGCTTCGAGCAGCGACATGGCGGGTAACTCCTGGATCAATTCGGTATAGCATATACGCAGGGCGCGCCTGCGCGGATTCATCAGGGGGCGTAGGCGATCATCACGATCAGGCTGCCGACCAGCAGCATCCCGCCCATCGGCACATGGATCATCGCCGCGTTATGGGCGTGGCCGGTGCCTTCTTTCTTCAGCTGGATGACAGCGCGCACCACGAACACCAGTCCGACGACAACCCCCAGCAATCCGGCCCAGAACGGCAATTCCATGATCAACTCCCCCTGTGTGTGATGGCGCGGGGGGCGGGCGGGCAGGGGAGTGCCCCCGCCGCGCCCGGCCCGCGCGGGCCGCTTACTGGCAGCTCAGGCATTCCTCGTAATCGGTCTGCTCGCCGCTGGCGGAGAGTTCGATCCGGGGGGCTTCCGAGGTGTTGTCCGCCTCCACCCCGCCGACGAAGCCGGCGCGCTGCACGCTCTTGGAGCGGAGGTAATAGAGCGACTTGATGCCGCGTTCCCACGCCTGATAGTGCAGCATCATCAGATCCCACTTGTCGACATCGGCCGGGATGAACAGGTTCAGCGACTGGGCCTGATCGATATAGGGCGTGCGGTCGGCGGCGAATTCGAGCAGCCAGCGCTGGTCGATCTCGAAGCTGGTCTTGTAGACCGCCTTTTCCTCCGGCGTCAGGAAGTCGAGGTGCTGCACCGATCCGCCGCGTTCGAGGATCGAGTTCCAGACATTGGTCGAGTTCTTGGCCTTCTTGTCGAGCAGCTTTTCGAGATAGGGGTTCTTGACGATGAAGCTGCCCGACAGGGTCTTGTGGGTGTAGATATTGGCCGGGATCGGTTCGATGCAGGCGCTAGTCCCGCCGCAGATGATCGAGATCGACGCGGTCGGCGCGATCGCCATCTTGCAGCTGAAGCGTTCCATCGCGCCCATGTCGGCCGCGTCGGGGCAAGGGCCGCGCTCCTGCGCCAGCAGCATCGAAGCCTCGCACGCCTTCGAATGGATGTGCTTGAACATCTGCAGGTTCAGCGCCTTGGCCATCGCGCTTTCGAAGGCGACGCCCTTTTGCTGGAGATAGGAGTGGAAGCCCATCACCCCGAGGCCCACGCTGCGCTCGCGCGCGGCGGAATACTTGGCACGGGCCATCTCGTCCGGCGCGCGGTCGATATAGTCCTGCAGCACGTTGTCGAGGAAGCGCATCACGTCCTCGATGAACTGCTTGTCGCCCTTCCACTCTTCCCAGGTTTCGAGGTTGAGCGACGACAGGCAGCACACCGCCGTGCGGTCATTGCCGAGGTGGTCGATGCCGGTCGGCAGGGTGATTTCCGAGCACAGGTTCGAGGTCGAAACCTTGAGGCCCAGATCGCGGTGATGCTTGGGCATCATGCGGTTCACGGTGTCGGAGAAGACGATGTAGGGCTCACCGGTCGCCAGACGGGTTTCGACCAGCTTCTGAAACAGCGAACGCGCATCGACCTTGCCGCGGACCGAACCATCGCGGGGCGACTTCAATTCGAACTCGGCACCTTCACGCACCGCGTTCATGAACTCGTCGGTGACCAGCACGCCGTGATGCAGGTTCAGCGCCTTGCGGTTGAAGTCGCCCGAAGGCTTGCGGATTTCGAGGAACTCCTCGATTTCCGGGTGGCTGATGTCGAGATAGCACGCCGCCGAGCCGCGCCGCAGCGAGCCTTGGCTGATCGCCAGCGTCAGGCTGTCCATCACGCGCACGAAGGGGATGATGCCGCTGGTCTTGCCGTTGAGACCGACCGGCTCGCCGATGCCGCGGACATTGCCCCAATAGGTGCCGATCCCGCCGCCCTTCGACGCGAGCCACACGTTCTCGTTCCAGGTGCCGACGATCCCTTCGAGGCTGTCCTCGACCGAGTTGAGGTAGCACGAGATCGGCAGGCCGCGGTTGGTGCCGCCGTTCGAGAGCACCGGGGTCGCGGGCATGAACCACAGGTTCGAGATGTAATCATACAGCCGCTGGGCGTGATCCTGATCATCGGCATAGGCATCGGCCACGCGGGCGAAGAGATCCTGATAGACCTCGCCGGGCAGCAGGTAGCGGTCGGTCAGGGTGTCCTTGCCGAAATCGGTGAGGCGCGCATCGCGGCTGGCATCGGTCACAATCGTGAAGCGGCGGTCGTTGACCTTCTTGCTGTCCGACTTGGCAGCGTCCTTCATGGCAGTCGCCATCGCGCCGACAAGTGCCTCGCCCGCCTTGGCCGCGATCAGCGCGTCCGAGCCTGCATCAGTGGTTTTCATCGTCACGGCCTTTTCATCCCCTGCGGCAGCCGCATTGGCCGTGCCTGCATCCAATTCATTCACAACATCACCCGGCACGTTTTCGCTCGCCTTGAAATCCATCAGTAGCCCCACTTGTCCCCCGAATCGGGACGATGACGCAAGAGGCCATGTTCCGATTCTGTTCTATACCGGGCGGTCCACAGACTTGCCAACAGGATGAGCCCGAAAAGGGCCTGCTGCCGCCTCTGCGAAACGCTTTGCGGTGCGCCGCGAAAACCCCCTGCGCCGGCGAATCCTTCCCCTCGGGCCCCTGTCGGAGCGGACGGAAAATCACCATGGCTTGGGGGTCCGATTTGCACCGAACCACTAGATGATGAATCAGGCGGGGAGTCCCGTCAACGGGCGATTAACCCGTAAATTACCATATGTGGTGGCAGCCAAACTGCCGCGAAGCCCGCGACGCGTGGAACAAGCTTGAGTCGCGCGGCCTGCAAGCCCCAAATTGAATCTGTGAAGAAAAAAATGGTGATTGAATCATTCGAATCCAACCGTGAATCTTTTGCACCGATGCAGGCATGATTGTTGCGCTGTCGGCGTGCGGCGCGGCCGCGGCGCGAAACCTGCCGCGCCGCACCCCGCCACCGGGTCCGGTTTCGCTCAGACGAATTCGGCGCGGAAGGTTTGATCGGCAGGCAGGGCGCTGTGCGGAGCAAGCGCAAGATCGCTCAGGCCTGCGAGGATATCCGCCGCAGGCGCGCCGATCGCTGCCCGTCCGCCTGTGTCTTGCGCCGCGAGCGGCTGCTCTGCGCGCAGCATCGCCTCGCCCGAAGAAGGCTGGCTGAACCAGCCCGCCCATGTCTCCGGCCCGAAGCCGTTGGTGGTGAGGTAGTCGATCACTTCCTGCTGGCTCTGATAATTGGCGTAACGGATGTTCCCGTCCGCCTCCATCAAGGCCCGCAGGTAGGCGGTGCCATCGGTGAGGGCGAAGTAGACCTCCTGCAGCCCGTCATTGTCGTAGTCGTCGGCACCCAGCACGCGGTTGATGTTCTCGATCTGCAAGTCGTTCTGGAAGCGGCGCTGGCTGTCATTGTCGCTGCCTGCCTGCACGATCCCGGCCGCGACCAGCGGGTCGATGTAGATCCCCGCCACGCGGGTCTCGCCCGCCCAGCTGAAATCGTTGAAATAGACGAGGCCATCAGGTGCCGTGCCGACGGTGGCGAACCTGCCAATGGCGCGGTTGACGAGGATCTGGTCGATGTCGCCATCGCCGTTCACATCGGCAGACCCGATGCGCAGCCAGCTGCCATTGCCGCCCAATGCATTGCCATCGAAATCGCGGATCGCGTTCATGGCGGTCTGGTAAATCGAGGGATCGGCGGTGTTGAAATTGACGCTCACCCCCGTGCCCGGCAGCAGGCGCAGGATCTGGTCGTCGAACCGCGCGAACTCGATTCCGAACAGCCGGTCCTCGCCATCGGGGCCGATGACGCCGAAGGAGAAATCGGTGAACTGGACGATGGTGTAATTCGCAAGGTTGCCCGCGAACACCGCCACATCGATGTTCGCCCCGCCGCGGATTTCGTCGCTGCCCCCGCCGCCGAAGAAGACGTTGGCGCCGTCATTGCCGGTCAGGCGGTCATCGAAAGCCGAGCCGGTCAGGTTTTCGATGCTGATCAGCGTATCGAACCCGCCGCCGATGGTGTTCTGCTGCCCGGTGTTGGACAGATCGACCCTCACCCCCTGCGTCGCGTCGCGGTAGCTGGCGGTATCATTCCCGCCGGCCCCGTCGAGCCTGTTGATACCCGTTCCGCCCACCAGAATGTCGTTGTTGCCGCCGCCGGTCAGCCGGTCGTCGCCCACACCGCCGATCAGCTCGCCATCGCCCTCGATGGTGTCGTTGCCATCCCCGCCGTCAAGGATGTTGAAGCCGTTGTAGTCGAGCAGTGTGTCGTTGCCCTGACCGCCGATCAGCCAGTCATTGCCGAGCCCGCCGTCGAGCATGTCGTTGCCCTGGCCGCCCTCGATGCGATCATTGCCGCCGCGTCCGAACAGCGCATTGTCGAGCGCATTGCCGATGATCAAGTTGTTCTGGTCGTTGCCCGTGCCGCGCCGCGCCGCGCCTTCGAGATTGAGCTGTTCGACGTGCGCGCCGATTTCGAAATCCACGATGGCGGTGACGATGTCGTAGCCTTCACCGGTGTTTTCGAACACCCGGTCGCCTGCCGAATCGACGGTGAAGCGGTCATCGCCCAGCCCGCCGTGCAGTTCATCCTCGCCGCCGCCGCCTGCGAGAATGTCATTGCCCTCGCCGCCGAAAATCCGGTCATTGCCCGATGATCCGGTGATGCGATCATTGCCGCCCAGCCCGTCAATCGCGGCGACGCCTTCCAGAACGATGCTGCTGCCGAAATCGACGAGAGTGAAGTCGTCGTTCAGATTGGTGCCGACAATGCGGAAATTGGCAAAGCCGCCTGACGAGACGACATCGATGCCGGTCACCACCGCGCGCGCGGCAGTCGGGTCCTGTTCCAGTGCCGCGGTCCATTGCAGCGACGAATTGCCGGCCGTCGCCCGTATGGTGTAGCTGCCCGAACCGCCGTCGATCCGGTCGGTGGTGAGGCCTGCCGCAAGCAGCACGGTCGCGCTCGTGCCGCGCAGGGCGATGGTGTTCTGCCCCGCGCCGCCGCGCACGATATCACCATCGCCGAAGCTGTTGATGGTATCATTGCCGGTGCCGCCGATCAGCTCGCCCGAACCCGACAGGAAGTCGTTCCCCGCCCCGCCATCGAGCAGGCCGAAGCCGTTGAGCGAATCATTGCCGGCCCCGCCGTAGAGCTCGTCATACTGGCTGCCGTTGAAGCCCAGGGTGCCGCCGTAGAGCGTGTCGTTGCCATTGCCGCCCGAAAGGATATCGGACCCGTTGCCGCCGATGATGGTATCGGCTCCGGCACCGCCGGTAATCGTGTCGTCGCCCTCGAACCCGTCGAGCGTCACGCCCGCAAGGAATGGGGCGCCAAGGGTCAATCGGTCGCTGAAACCCGTGAACCGGAATTCGAACACCTCGAAATTGCGGACCGGCGCGGTGCCGCCCGTGCCCGCGATCGCGGCAAAATCGAAATCGAGCCCGCCGCTGCTGCTGATCACCCGCAGCGTGTCGGTGCCCGCGCCGCCATCGATATCGTCCCCTGCATCAAGCCCGTCGAGCAGGACGAGATCATCGCCCTCTCCCGCCGCGACCACATCGACGCCGCGCCCGGTATCGATGGTGTCGTTGCCGCTGCCGCCGGTGATCGTGTCATTGCCCGCTCCGGCGCTGATGACATCGTCGCCGTCACCGCCGTCGATGATGTCATTGCCTGTGCCTGCCGTAACATTGTCGTTCCCGGCCCCGGCGGCGATCCGGTTGTCACCCAGCAGATCCTCGATGGAATCGTTCCCGCCGAGACCGGTAAGCACATCATTGCCCGCCCCGCCATTGATCGAATCCGGGCCGTTGCCGCCGGTCAGGGTGTCGTTGCCATTGCCGCCGCTCAGGGTGACGCCGAAGATGTAGTTCGGCCCGTAGATCACGGTATCGTCGAAATTGCTGGAATCGCCGAGGTAATCAACCCGCTCGATATCGGTGACCCGCTGCCCGCCGATCAGCAAGGACCCATCGATCGGGAAACTGGTGAAGTCGATGACAATGGCCTCGCGCAGCAGGCCGCCAAAACCGGTGCCGAAGATGTCCAGCGTGTCGAAACCGGCCCCGCCGATGTAGAGATCGTTGGAACCGGAGAAGGTGATCCGGTCATCGCCTGCACCGGCATCGATCGTGTCGCGCTCGCCGTCGCCGATGCCGGCGTTGATTTCGTCATTGCCATCGCCGCCGTCGATCGTGTCGGCGCCGGTGCCGCCGTTGATGAGGTCGTTCCCGGCCCCGCCGATCAGCGTATCATCGCCTTCATCGCCGTCCAGCTGGTCATCGTCATCTCCGCCGTCGAGCCGATCGTCACCGGCCCGCCCGCGCAACCTGTCGCGCCCGCCAAAGCCGCGGGCGGTGTCATCGAGATTGGTGCCTTCGTAGGTATCGTCACCCGCGGTGCCATCGAAATTCTCGCCCGGCGGGGTCGCCGCGTTGGGATCGAATTCGAGGTTGAAGGCGGTGAAGTCCGCCACCTGCGTGTTCTGGAAGATGAACAAGGTCGAGCTGTTGTTGATCTGCCGGAAGGTCCAGATGATGTGCACATCATTGCCGACCTGCACGAGGCTGGTTTCGTTGAAGGCGAAGGGATTGAACCCCGCGTTGCCGGTAAAGCCGGTTTCTTCCCTGATCCAGTCGCCCCACACCAGCCGGTCGCCGCCGTCGCCGGTCTGGAAATCGGTGATGGTGATCGGGTCTGTCGTATCGATGTCCCGGATGCCGTTGACATCGACAATGTCGGCACCGAGGCCGAGCGTCAGGCTGTTGTCGCGGATCGGGGCGATGAAGGTGATCCGGTCGTTGCCCTCGCCCAGATCGAGCACCAGAGCGCTGCTCGAATTGAAATCCCACAGCACGCTGTCATTGCCCGCCCCGCCGGAAATGGCTTGCGGATCACTGGCCAGGAAACTGCCGGAATAGCCGGAGATGTTGATCGTATCATTGCCGCTGCCGCCATCGATGATGTTGGCGCCAAAGGCATCGGTGATCACATCATCGCCATCGCCGCCGATGATCGTGTCATTGCCGATACCGCCGGTTATGGTGTCGTTACCGCTGCCGCCGTCGATATCGTCATCGCCATCGCCGCCGTCGATCGTGTCATTGCCGCCGAGCCCGCGCATCGTGTCCGCGCCCTGCGTGCCGGTGAGGGTATCGTCGCCTTCGGTGCCGGTGATGACATCGCCCGGCCCGCCCGCTGCCGGATCGAAGCCGCCGAAATTGTGCGCGGTGAAATCCCCGATCTGCGTGTTGCGGAAAATCCCGATCACCAGTGCCGCACCTGAGGCATTGCCCGATGCGTAGAAGGTCAGAATGCTGTCCGCGCCATCCTGCGTCAGGGTGAAATGGCCGGAGGAGAAGGGGTTCTGCCCCGAACTGTAAGTCGCCGAGCGGAAGTTCATCCGCGGGAAGGTGAAGATGTCGCCCGCATCGCCCGGCGTGAAATCGCGGATGATCAGGCTGCCGAACCGGTCGAATTCGACCCTGTCGATCCCGCTGCCCAGCGTGATGTCGGTGACGTAGAGCCCGTCCCCTTCGGCCAGCAGCCGGTCATCGCCCGCGCCGAGATCGATGGTGAACAGCCCGCCGGTGCCGGCGTTGATATAGACGAAATCATCGCCCGTGCCGCCATTGACGGTGACAGTGTTGCGCGTGCCGCCAAACCGCTGGATGACGATCACATCATTCCCGCCATCGCCATTCAGGACATCATTGCCGCCGAAGCCATCCTCGATGCGGTCATTGCCGTCACCGCCGCTGTAAACGTCGTCCCCGCTGGTGCCGCCGAAGAAATCATCGCCCGGGGTGCCATTAAGCGGTGCAAGGTTGCCCTGCTTTTCCGGTTCCGCAGGCAAGGCGCGGCCAGCCCGGATGCCATCGCCAAACAGGCCGTCCCACCACGGGCCGGCATAGGCGAACGGGTCAGCCCGATTGATCCGCAGATCGCCTGAACCAGCGAAGCTGTTGAGGGACAGCCGCGAAAACCGGGACAAAACCGACATCAAAAACCCGCCTTCGCCTGGGGAACCTGCACCGGGGTGCTGGCTCCAAGGCTAGTCGGCCCAAAAAATGCCCGCAAGTCAAAAGGGTGTTTTTGCGGTGTGCGCCCCTCAGCCTGCCGCCAGCAGGCTGGCATTGCCGCCTGCTGCCGTGGTGTCGATGCACATCACCCGTTCGGTGGCGAAGCGGGCGAGGTAGTGCGGCCCGCCGGCCTTGGGCCCGGTGCCCGACAGGCCCTCGCCGCCGAAGGGCTGGCTTTCCACCACCGCACCGATCTGGTTGCGGTTGACGTAGAAATTGCCGACCTTCGCGCGGCCCTGCACAAATCGCCGCGTTTCGGCGATGCGGCTGTGGAGGCCCAGCGTCAGGCCGAAGCCGACGCTGTTGATGTCGTCCACCACCTGCGCCAGATCGCCCGATGCGAAGCGCACCACGTGCAGGATCGGGCCGAAATGCTCCGCCGCCAGCTCGCCGATCCCGCCGATCTCGATGATCGTGGGCGCGACGAAGCAGCCTCTGGCGGTTTCGGCGGGCAGCGGAAGGCGCTCGACCCGGCGGCCGCTCGCCTCGCTGCGGGCGACGTGGCGTTCGAGCGCGGTCTGCGCGTCGGTATCGATCACCGGGCCGACATCGGTGGCAAGATCCGCCGGATTGCCGACTGTCAGCGCCGCAAACCCGCCGCGGATCATCTCCAGCATGGTGTCGGCAATGTCTTCCTGCAGATAGAGCACCCGCAGCGCCGAACAGCGCTGGCCCGCGCTCTGGAAGCTGCTGGCGAGCACATCGCGCACCACCTGTTCGGGCAGGGCGGAGCTATCCACGATCATCGCGTTCTGGCCGCCGGTCTCGGCGATCAGGGTCGCGATCGGCCCGTCGCGATTGGCGAGCGCGCGGTTGATGATGCGGGCGGTTTCGGTCGATCCGGTGAAGGCGACCCCGGCAAGACGCGGATCGGCGGTGATCATCTGCCCGACCGCCCCCGCGCCCGGCAGCAGTTGCAGCGCTTCGGGCGGGATGCCCGCCTGATGGCACAGCTTCACCGCCAGTGCGGCGATCAGCGGGGTCTGTTCGGCGGGCTTGGCGATCACGGTGTTGCCCGCCGCCAGCGCGGCAGAGGCCATGCCGATGAAGATCGCCAGCGGGAAGTTCCACGGGGAGATGGTGGCAAACACCCCGCGCCCGTGGAGCGAGAGCGAGTTTTCCTCCCCCGTCGGCCCCGGCAGGATGGTGGGTTCAGCAAACTGCCGCCGCGCTTCGGCCGCGTAGTAGCGCAGGAAATCGACCGCCTCGCGCAGTTCGAGCACCGAATCGAGCAGGGTTTTGCCTGCTTCGCGCTGGCACAGGCTGAGGAATTCAGGCGTGTGCGCCTCGAACAGTTCGGCGGCTTCCTCCAGCAGCAGCGCGCGCGCCTCGCCGCCCAGCGCGTCCCAGCCGGGCTGGATCGCGGCGGCACGGGTGAAGGCCGCCTCGACCTCCTCGGCGGTGGCATCGCGGCGGGTGCCGACCACGTGGGCGAGATCGTGCGGGCTGGTGATCGGGGCGATTTCACCGGGGGTGGCAGCGGGGAAGGTCGGCTCGGCCCGCCACTCGGCGCTCTCGAGCATCGCCAGCTTCGCCAGCAGGGGCTCGCGCACCAGCGGGTCCGACAGGTCGATCCCGGCGCTGTTGCGGCGCGCGCCGAAGATGTCGGCGGGCAGCGGGATCGCCGGATTGCGGCGGGGGCTGAGCGCCGCCAGTTCCGCCACCGGATCGCCGACCAGCTCCTCTGCCGGAATATCGGCATCGCCCATGCGGTTGACGAAGCTGGTGTTGGCCCCGTTCTCCAGCAGGCGGCGCACCAGATAGGCGAGCAGTTCCTTGTGCCCGCCCACCGGAGCGTAGATCCGCACCGGGGTGGGATTGTTGCCCTCGACCTTGCGCAGCGCCTGATAGACCTCCTCGCCCATGCCGTGCAGGCGCTGGAATTCGAAGGGTTTGCCGGCGGAAAGCGCCTTGATCGCGCCGATGGTGTAGGCGTTGTGCGTGGCAAAGGCCGGGCGGATCACGTCGGCGTGCTCGAACAGCCGCACCGCGCAGGCCAGATAGGACACATCGGTCGCCACCTTGCGGGTGAAGACCGGGTAATCGCTGTAACCGCCGACCTGCGCGAGCTTCACCTCGCTGTCCCAGTATGCGCCCTTGACCAGTCGCACGAACAGGCGGCGCCCATGCCTGCGGGCAAGCTTGCCTGCCCAGTCGCACATGGCAACGCCGCGCTTCTGGTAGGCCTGGATGGCAAGCCCGAAACCTTCCCAGCGGCTGCCATCGGCGCGGCGGAACAGATCGTCATCACCGACCAGTTCCTCGATGATGTCCATGCTGAGTTCGAGCCGCTCGGCCTCTTCGGCATCGATGGTGAAGTGGATGTCGGCATCCCGCGCCTTCACCGCCAGTGCGCGGATCACCGGCACCATCGCGGCGCGGGCCTCGGCGGCGTGGAAGAAATTGTATTTGGGATGCAGCGCCGAAAGCTTCACCGAAATCCCCGGCGAAGCGGCAACGCCCGCGCCCGCCTCGCGCGAGAGGCGGTCCAGCGCGCTGTCATAGGCCTGCCGGTATTTCTCGGCATCGGCAAAGGTCATCGCCGCTTCGCCCAGCATGTCGAAGGAATGGGTGATGCCCTGTGCGCGTTCCGGCGCAGCGCGCTTCAGCGCCTCGTCGATGGTGCGGCCGAAGACGAACTGCCCGCCCAGAATCTTCATCGCCTGACCCGTGGCGGTGCGCACCACCGGCTCGCCCAGCCGGTTGATCGCGCGCTTCAGCACCCCGCCCATGCCGCGCTGGCGCACATCGGGCGGATCGAGCACTTCGCCGGTCAGCATCAGCGAGAAGGTGGCGGCGTTGACGAAGGTGGAACTGCTCTCTCCCAGATGCTCGCCCCATTCGATGCTGCCGATCTTGTCGCGGATCAGCGCATCGGCGGTGGCGGCATCGGGCACGCGCAGCAGCGCCTCGGCAAGGCACATCAGGGCAATGCCTTCCTCGGTATCGAGGCCGTATTGCTGGAGAAAGGCATCGATCCCGCTGGCCTTGTGGGCGCGGGCGCCGTTGATCAGCGCGATCGCGAGCGTCGCCGCCGCATCGTGCACCTTTGCCGCCGGCGCGGCCTGATCCAGCCGCTCGGCAATGCAGGCTTCCTCGTCCTGCCGGTAAGCGCGGCGCAGATCGCTGCGATCGAGAGCGGGAAAGGCGGCGGCAGCATCAGCCATATCTGGTTTCACCTGAAACGATTCGGACAATAATCCGGCCCTCTGGACGGCAAGAGGCTGCGCTTCAAGTTCGGTCTTTGCAACCGGCCTGCTTGATCGCCCGCGCGCGCAGGGTTAGCCTGTGAATGCTATCAGGGGATCTATCGCATGCGCATGTTCTGCTTCCACTGCCGCGACGGGGAGGATGGCGGACGGCTGCGGGCGATCCACCGCCCGGCGCATCTCGAATTCATCCATGCCAACGCCGATCATTTCGTGATCGTCGGCCCGCTGAAACGCGCCGACGGGCTGATCATCGGATCACTGCTGATCGTGAAGGCCGAGGACGAGGCCGCAGCGCGGGCGATTCTGGCGGACGACCCCTATCTCACCGGCGGCGTGTGGCAGCTGATCCGGGTGGACGAATTCACCCCGCTGCTGGGCGACTGGGCCTAGCGGCGCGACGGCGGCTTTCGGGTGTCGCCGGATGGTGTGTGATTGGCGGGAAGTGGGTGGGAAGCGGACGTTAGCGATTGCCGAGAAAACTCTTAACGATTTCGCCCGATTCATGAGCGAACTGACGAAACTCATCGTCCGATGCACTCTGCATCCTTTCCGTATCGGCGTCGCAGAGTGCGGCGATGCTCGCATCCACATCTGCCTCAGACAGTCCCTCCGCAGCGCCCGCCGCTACGGCTTCGGACCTGCACATGCGGAATAGCTCGGTGAGGCTTTGCTTGTAGGCCTTATCCGTTGTCATACCCGACGCCACATTCAGAAAAGCTGCTCGCCGAGTGGCTTCCTTTGCTTCCGCGAAGGTTGCGGGGTTCGCCGGTGTAGTTGCCTCCGACTTATTGCGTCGCCAGAACATCAATCATGACCTCGATGTTTTTCCGAACAGCGATGATAGCCGCATCTCCAACGTCCACACAGGGGTCGTTTCCAGAATATCTGCTTTTATCCCGGTTACTGCCAAACCTGCCATTCCCCGCACCGACGCAACAGAAAAGCCCGGAGCCGTGCAGCTCCGGGCTTTCCATGTGGCCCGCCCAAAGGGGTGTGGGGCGGGGGAGGGGTGGCGGATTAACGCAGCAGCGACAGCACGTTCTGCTGCGACTGGTTGGCCTGCGCCAGCATCGCGGTCGAGGCCTGGCCGAGGATCTGGGCCTTGGCGAGCGCGGTGGTTTCGGCCGAATAGTCGGTGTCCTGGATCCGCGAACGGGCGTCCGACAGGTTGGTCGACACGTTGGCGAGGTTGTTGACCGCCGATTGCAGGCGGTTCTGGCCGGCACCCAGCGTGGCCCGGGTGGCGGAGATCGATTCGATGTCGGCATCGATATCGGCCAGCGCGGTGCGGGCCGCGCTACCATCGGCGCCGGTCACGTCGAACGAACCGGCCGCGCCGCCGCCAGAGGTCAGGGCGGTAAGATCGTCGAGCGTCAGGTCAACCGTGTCGACATCGTTCGCACCGGCCAGCACGGTCACCGTCGCGGTCGAACCGTCGAACAGGGTCACGCCGTTGAATTCGGTGTTGGCGACAACCTGGCCGATCTGCGCGGTCAGTTCGTCCACTTCGATCTGGATGTTGTCACGGTCGGTCGCGGAATAGGTGTCCGAACCGGCCTGGACCGCCAGTTCACGAACACGCTGGAGCATGTTGGTCACTTCGTTGAGCGCGCCTTCGGCGGTCTGCGCCAGCGAGATGCCGTCATTGGCGTTGCGGATGCCCTGGGCCATGCCGCGGATCTGCGAGGTCATCGAAGCGGCAATCGCGAGGCCGGCGGCATCGTCGGAAGCGCTGTTGATGCGGCTGCCGGTCGACAGGCGCTCCATCGAGGTGCCGAGCATCTTGTTGGCCGAAACCGCAGCATTGGTGGCGCGCAGGGCCGAGATATTGGTGTTGATCACAGTCATTGTCGAAACTCCTGAATGGTCAGGCAGGACGAACTGGCCCGTCGCTGCTGGCCAATAGAGCGGCTGCCTCTCAGGATGTTTAAGCGGGAAAATTTTATCGTTATAAATCAGACATGTGAATGAGATTTCCGGCAGGAGGCCCGCAGCCGGGCCGGAATTTCGGGGGTTTCCCGCCACCGCTGGCATAGGTGGTCCTACGGGGGCTTAAATTTGCCACATGTCCAGCGTGCCGGCGGCATTTGTTTGCCGTCAACACCAGGACCAGGGGCGAAGATGACACGTGTAACGGGCACCGCAACGCGGGGCGATGGCAGCCATGATAGCCTGATCGGCATGACCGTGCCGTTGATGGGCGGTCGCTGGCAGAGCGAGCGGATCATGCTGGGCGAGGCGATGCCGCCCGCGCTGGCCGCGGGGATTGCCCGCAGCGGCAAGGTGGCGATCAGCCTTTCCCATGCGGATCAGCCTGCGCTGGCGCTGTCGGGGCCGCAGCGGATCGCGCTTGCCTATGATCCTGCCGCCCCCGGCGATGCCCGTCCCGCGCTGCTCGCCGCATCGGCACAGGGCGGCTGGCCGATCGCGGGCGACCCGCAGACGCTGGCGTTGCTGACGCTGGCCGAGCGCATCGCGCAGAGCGAGATTCCCGTCCTGCTCGAAGGGCCGACCGGCACTGGCAAGGAAGTGATGGCGCAATTCGTCCACCGCCTGTCTCCCCGTGCCGACGGGCCGTTTGTCGCGGTCAATTGCGCCGCCATGCCCGAAGCGATGCTGGAGGCGCTGCTGTTCGGCCACCGCAAGGGGGCCTTCACCGGCGCGGCCGAGGCGGGCGAGGGGCTGTTCCGCGCTGCCGACAAGGGCACGCTGCTGCTCGACGAGATCGGCGAACTGCCGCTAGCCCTGCAGGCCAAGCTGCTGCGCGCGCTTCAGGAAGGCGAGATCCTGCCGCTGGGCGCGACCAGGCCGGTCAGCGTCGATGTGCGGGTGGTGGCCGCCACCAACCGGCATCTTGCAGCCGAAGTCGAGGCCGGCCGGTTCCGCGAGGATCTGCTCTATCGCCTCAACGTCTTCCCCCTTGCACTGCCCGCGCTGCGCGACCGGCCGGGCGATATTGCCCCGCTCGCCTTCGGGATGCTGCTGCGCCATGCGGCTGCGCCCGGACGGGTCGGGGGGCGGCCGGGCTGGATTGCGCGCGAGGCGCTCGCCCTGCTGGAGGCGCACCCCTGGCCGGGCAATGTCCGCGAGCTGGAAAATGTCATCCGCCGCGCCATTCTGCTGGCGGGCGATGCCGGGGTGATCGCGCCGGAGCATATCGTCTTCGACACCGCCGTGCGCGCCGTGGCCGATTGCGGCACGCTGGCCCGTCCTGCTCCGGTCGCGGCGGCGGGACGCTCGCTGTCGGACGTGGCCTTTGCCTCGGAAGCCCGTGCCATCCTCGACACGCTGTCGCGCCATAGCGGCAACCGCGCCGCGACCGCGCGCAGCCTCGGCATTTCGGAGCGCACCCTGCGTTACCGCCTCGCCTCGATGCGCGGGGCAGGGATGCTCGCCGCCGCCGGAGGTGCAGCATGAGCGGCATTCGCCCGATGATGGGGGTGCAGGACGTGATGGCCCTGCGCGCCAACGTGCTCGCCCGCAATGATGCCGTGCGCCAGCTGCGCGAGGCGAGCGAGGCCGGGCAGACCGCCGCCCCCGCCAGGGCGCCCGGCGCAGGCTTTGCCAGCACGCTCGACACCGCGCTGCGGCAGGTGAGCGCGGTGCAGCAGCATTCGTCCGATATGCAGGTCGCCTACGAACGCGGCGCGGTGACCGATATCGCGCAGGTGATGCTCGCCCGGCAGGAAGCGGGTGTCGCCTTCGAGGCGACCTTGCAGGTGCGCAACAAGCTGCTGACCGCTTACCAAGATATCATGCGGATGGGGGGCTGATAGATGGCTGACGCAACCCTTCCGGTGCCCGCCGATGCTGCGGGCGTGCCGATGGCGAACGGCGCTGCGGCCAGCGGCTGGCGCGCAATGCTGCCCCCGGCGGCGGCGGATTTCATCGCCCAGCCCGCCCTGTCGCGGGCGCTGCCGATGCTGGCGGGCGCAGGCGCGCTGGCAGCGGCAGGCGCGCTGTGGATGAGCCTCGCCAGCGGGCCTGACCGCGTGCTCTACACCAGCCTCACCGATGCCGAACGCGCCAAGGTGGTCGCCACGCTGGAAGCGGGCGGGATAGGCTATGCGATCGACAACGGCACCGGCGCGATTTCGGTGGCGGAGGACGATGTCTACCGCGCCAAGATGCTGGTCGCCAGCGATGCGGGGATCGCCGCGCCCGAAGGGGCCGAAGCGATGCTCGACGCCATGCCGCTCGGCACCTCGCGCACGCTGGAAGGCGAACGTCTGCGCCTCGCCCGCGAGCGCGAGCTGATGCTGACGATCCGCGAGATCGACGGGATCGAGAGCGTCCGCGTCCATCTCGCCACCCCCGAACGATCGGTGTTCGTGCGCGAGAACAACCCGCCCTCGGCCTCGGTGATGGTGCGGCTGGTCAGCGGGCGCAGCCTGTCACAGAGCCAGGTCGAGGCGATCGTCAATCTCGTCGCGGCATCGGTGCCGGGGATGAGCGCCGATGCGGTGCGCGTGGTTGACCAGAACGGACGGCTGCTGTCCGACCCGCGCGAGGCCGAGGGCGAAGGCCTGTTGCTGCAACGCGAACACGAAGCCAAGCTGCGCGAACAGGTCGATGCGCTGCTGCGCCCGCTGCTGGGCGAGGGCAATTTCTCGGCGCAGGTTCAGGTCGAACTCGACCAGAACGAGGTCACCTCCGCGCGCGAGACCTATGAAAAGGAAGGCGTGGTGCGCGCCGAGAGCGAGCGCAACGCCAGCCGCACCGGCGCGGCACCTGTCGGCGGGGTGCCGGGCGTTCCGGCCAACACCCCGCCACCGCAGGCGCAGCTGGTCGATGGCGCGCCGCAGCCTGCTGCGCCCGCACAGGGCGCTGGTGCAACCGACACCGAAACCGCCAGCGAACGCAGCTACGAACTCGGGCGCGAGGTCGCTGTCACCACGGCGCGGCCCGGCGGGCTGAAGAAGCTGTCGGTTGCGGTGGCGGTGAGCGATGCGGCGCTCAAGAAAGCCGCTCCGATGACCGCCGCCCAGCTTGAAGCACTGGTCAGCGCGGCGGTCGGCGCCAATGCCCAGCGCGGCGACATGGTCGAAGTGGTGGCGAGCAAGTTCGAACCCGTCGATCTCGAACCGCCCGCCTTCTACGAACAGCCGTGGTTCGCGATGCTGGTGCGTTACGGCGCGATGCTGATCGCGGTGCTGCTGGTGTTGCTGCTGGCGGTGCGGCCGCTGATCGGCAAGCTGAAGGGCAAGGGCGAGAAGGCCGATCCTGCCGCGTCCGATGACACCGCGCTGCTGGCTGCCGGCGATGATGCAGCGGGCGATGATGCCGCTGGCGAGGATGAGCCGGCCCAATCCGGCGCCACCATCATGCTCGGCGATCTGCCGCAGCAGGTCGAACTCGCCCGCAGGCTCGCGGCAAGCCAGCCCGAACGCGCGGTCGAAGCCTTGCAGCGGATGCTGCTGGAAGGGCCGCCGCCTGCCGACAACGGGGGGCGTGCGTGATGAGCCTTGCTGCCGATCTTGATGCGGCCGAAACCGGGGCCGAAGCCGCTCCCGCGCAGCACGCTGCCCTGCTGAGCCGGATTGACCGCGCGGCGGTGTTCCTGATGCTGCTGGGCGACGAGGAGGCGTCCGGCCTGCTCGCCCGCCTCAGCCCTGCCGAACTCGAAAAGCTGGGCGCGGCGATGCTGGCGCTGGGCGAGATCGACCAGCCGCACATGGCCGAGGCGCTCGCCGATTTCACCGGCGAGGCCGCGCGCGAACTGCTGCCGCAGCGCGGGCGCAATGACCGGGTGCGCACCCTGCTCGACAAGGCGCTCGGCCCGGCGCGGGCGGACAGCATGCTCCAGCGGATCGAGCCCGATGCCGCGCCGCGCAGCCTTGAACTGGCGCGCTGGCTGGCGCCCACGGTGCTGGTCCGGCTGATCCTCGACGAACATCCGCAGGTGATCGCCGCGCTGCTGCTGCTGATCGACCCCGAACCGGCGGCGGAAATCCTCGCCATGCTGCCGATGGACCTGCAATCGCAGGTGGTCGAGCGTGTGGCGCGCAGCGGCGCCATCTCGCAGCAGGCGATCACCACGATCGACACCCTGCTGACCCAGCGCATCAGCGCCGCCTATGGCACGGCTGCGCTCACGCTGGGCGGCCCGCGTGAAGCGGCGAACCTCATCAATCTGGCGGCGGGCGAGGTGCGCAGCACCGTGCTGCCCGCCATCGCCAGCCGCAACGCTCCGCTGGCCGAACGGATCGAGGAGGAACTGTTCACCTTCGAGATGCTGTTCGCGCTCGATCCGATGCAGATGGGCAGGCTGCTGCGCGATGTCGACAACGAGAAGCTGGTCGATGCGCTCAAAGGCCTCAAGGAAGACGACCGCGCCCCGTTCTTCGCCGCCATGTCGAGCCGTGCGGCGGACGGTGTGCGCGACGAGATCGAACTGCGCGGCCGCCTGTCGAAGAGCGAAGTGGCAGCGGCGCAGCGCGCCATTGTCGAGATTGCCCGCGGCCTGGCCGACAGCGGCGAGATCGTGATCGGAAGCGGCAATGGCGAATTTGTCTGAGTGGCCGGGCGTGCTTGACGCTCCCGCCACGCCTGCGCCCCGACCGCAGCCCGGCTGGCTCGCCATGCTGGGCGGGCACGAGGGCTTCCGCGAGACGCTGCCCTTCGCTGCGCCCGAACCCGAACCTGTGCCCGATCCCGAACCCGATCCCGGTCTGCCAGCCCCCGATCCGGCGCAGGAGGCGATTGAGCGCGCCTATGCCGATGGGCTGGCCGCGGGCCGCGCCATGGCCGAGGCCGAGGCAGAGGCCGCCGCCTCCCGCCAGCGGGCGCTGCGGCTGGCGTTCCGGTCGCTCGATGAAACAGCGCAGGCCGTGCTCGCCGATGATCTTGCCGCCACGGTGATGGCGCTGTGCGATGCGGTGCTGGCCGGAGCGGCGATCGATCGCGAGGGCCTGATCGCCCGCTGCCATGCGGCGGCACAGCGGATTGGCGGTGCGGCGGAAACGCTCGCCCTGCATCTCCACCCCGATGACATTGCGCTGCTCGGCGACGAGGCCGCCAGTGGCTGGCGGATTGTCGGCGATGCGGATCTCGAACGCGGATCGGTGCTGATCGAGGGTGCCGATGGCATGGTCAGCGATGGCCCGGCCGAATGGCGCCGCGCCATTGCCGCTGCGGTGCACGGATGATCGGTGCCTTGCAGCTTGATCTGGCACGGATGCGCGCCGCAAGCCTTGCCAGCGGGCCGGTGCTGGCGGGGCGCGTGGTCGCTTGCGACGGCGGGCTGATCGAGGTCGCAGGCCTGCCGTTGCCGGTCGGCTCGCTGGGTGCGATTGCCAATGATGCGGGCGGGGAATGCCTTGCCGAGGTGATCGGCTTTCGCGCCGGTCATTCGCTGATGATGCTGCTTGGCGATGCGATGCTGCTGCGTCCGCAGGCGCGGGTGCGGGCGCTGGGCAATCCGGGCGAGGTGCGGGTCGGCGATGCCTTGCTGGGCCGTGCCGTGGATGCGCTGGGCGAGCCGATCGACGGCGGCCCGCGGCTCGATTGCAAACAGGTCTGGCCGCTCGCCGGACAGCGCGAGGCGGCGCTGGAGCGGGCGAGTGTCGACGTGCCGTTCGATTGCGGGGTGCGGGCGATCAATGCGCTTGCCACCATGGGCGTCGGCCAGAGGCTCGGCATCATGGCGGGATCGGGCGTGGGCAAGTCGGTGCTGGTTGATACCATCGCGGGCCATGCGGTGGCGGATGTCACCGTGGTCGCGCTGATCGGCGAGCGTGCGCGCGAGGTTTCGGATTTCGTGTCCCGCCACATGGCAGGGCACCGGCGGGGCGGCATCGTGGTGGTCGCCGTCCCCGCCGATCACGCCCCCAACCTGCGGCTGCGCGCCGCGCAATATGCCAGCGCGATTGCCGAATACTTCCGCGCGCAGGGCAAGCGCGTGCTGCTGATCCTCGACAGTCTCACCCGCGTCGCCCACGCCGCGCGCGAACTGGCGCTGGTGCTGGGCGAGCCGGGCGCGGCACGGGGCTATCCGCCATCCGCTCTGGCCGCCGTCACGCGGCTGGTGGAGCGGGCGGGCAATTCGGCCCGGACGGGCGGGGCGGTAACGGGAATCTACACCGTGCTGGCCGATGGCGATGATGGCAATGATCCGGTGGTCGATACCGCCCGCGCCATTCTCGACGGGCATATCGTGCTGAGCCGCGCACTGGCGCAGCGCGGGCATTATCCGGCGATCGATGTGCCCGCCAGCCTCAGCCGCGTGATGGACGATCTGGTCCCTCCCGATATCGCCGCCGCCTCGCGCCGCTTGCGCGCGCTGGTCGCGGCGCGGGAGGATAACCGCGATCTGGTGCTGATGGGCGCCTATCGGGCAGGCAGCGACCCGCTGCTTGACGAGGCGCTGGCGCAATCGGCTGCGATCGATGCCTTCCTGACGCAAGCGCGTGGCGAGGCCGAGCCGCTGGCCGCCAGCCACGACGCCTTGCTGCAACTGATGGCCCCCGCGCTTGCGTGAAGCCCGCCGCCTTGCCCTGATCGAGCGTCAGGCGATGATCGCGGGCGTGGCGCGCAAGCAGGCCCTGCGCGCTCTCGCCGAGGCGATGGAGGCCGAGGCGCGCAGCCATGCGCTGGCCGCCCGCAGCCGCGCTCTGGTGGGGGCGAGCGCGCCTGTGCCGGGAGAGACCACTGGCGCGATGCTGGGCGGGCGCGCGGCCTTTACCGCCAGTCTTGCCCGCCTCGCCGCCAGCGCCCGCGATGCCGCTGCCGATGCCGCCCGCCAAAGCGCCTGGCAGGCCGATACGCTCGCACGGGTCGAAACCCGCAGCAAACGCCTTGCCGAACGCGAGGCCGAGGCCCGCGCCGCGCTCGATGCGGCAAGGGCGCGGCGCGAACAGGCGCATGAGGCGAGCGCGATGGCACGCAAGTTGCACAGCACCCGTGAAACCTGATTCCAGAAGGATGATGCGATGATCCCTTTCCTGCCCGAATTGCCGCTCACCCCCGGCGCGCCCGCGCCCGGACTGCTTTCGCAGCCGGGCGCGGCGTTGCGCGGTGAGGGTGGCGCAGGGGCCGATTTCGCCGGGCTGCTCGATGCGGCGATGCCGGCGGCGGCGGAAGCTGTGCCTGCGCCGCCCGCTGCGCCGCCTGCTGTGTCGCCCTTTGCCCTGCCGCCTGCGGCCCGTCCGATCGCGTCAGCGGCTGGCGAGACCTTGCCGCCCGGCATGATCGTGCCGGACAGCGGCACAGGCTTGCCGGTCCCGCCTGCCGCCGCCGCGCCGGAACCGGTGCCGGTGATGCGGGTGCTGTTCGCGCCCAAACCGGGTGCGCAGCCGGTCGCAGACGATGCCGTGCCCGCACAGCCGCAACCACTGGCGCCGGAGCCGATGCCGGCCGAAGCGGTGCTGCCTGCAACCGGTGCCGAATTGCCTGCCGCTACCGGGGAGGAAACCGCCCTGCCCGAACTTGCCCCTGCAACAACGCCGGTCACGCTTTTGGCAAACCCGCTCGCGGCAAGCCTCGCCGTGCAGCCTGTGCTCACGCCCCCCGCGCCCGAGTCAGAAACAGAGGCAGAGGCTCTGCCCGATCGCGTCACGGCGCGGGCTGTGGCGGGCGGCTCCGCACCGCAGGTCGCCGCCGCGATTGCCGCGCTGCCCGAAGCGCAGTTGCGTGCCGAACTGCCGTTTGATCCGGTGTCCGATCCCGCTGCGCCCGCGCCCTCCACCGCGCCGGTCGAAGCAGAACCTGCACCCGCTGCCGCCCCGGCGGGCCAAACCGCCCCCGCTCCGGCCCCCGCTCCGGCCCACGCTCCGGCCCACGCCGCCGCGCCTGCGCCTGCCGCGCCGGTGCAGGCAACCGAGCGTGCCGAACCCCGCACCCTTGCGGCCAATCAGGAAAGCGCCATTGCTGCCGTTGGCGAGATCCGCGAAGCCCTGCGCGCCGCCCGCCCCGAAATGACCCTGCGCCATGCCGATTTCGGCTTCGTCGCGCTGCGGGTCGAGGCGGCCGGTGCGGACAGCTGGCGCGCCACGCTGGCAAGCCGCGATCCGGGCTTTGTCCCCGCCGTCCAGCTCGCGCTGGCTGATCGCGCCGTCGCTGCCGCATCCGATAGTGCCGCGACCAATACGGGCCAGAATGGCACATCCGACCAGCGCTACGGGTCTTCCCCTAACGGTGGGCAAGGATCGTCTCAACCATACCTGAGCCAATCACAGGGCGGCCAGTCACAGGGCCGCAGCGACGGCGGCTCCGGCCAGCCGCAGCACCGCCAGCCGGGCACCACCGATGCGGTGGCGCGCCGCGCCGAGGGGGATGCAGCGGGCGGAGGATCGGCAGAGACACGCGGGGTATTTGCCTGACCGGCAACCCGCGAACAGGGAGTTTGAGGGCGCATGTCCAAGAGCAAGGACAAGGCTGACAAGGACGCCGAGGGCGGCGGCAAATCCGGCAAGGGCGGGATGATCAAGATCGTCCTCGGCGCGGTGCTACTGCTCGGCACCGGCGCGGGCGGTGCCTATGGCGCCTTTGCCATGGGCCTGATCGGCGGAGGCGGCGAGAGCCATGATGAACCCGACACCCCCAAGCTGGTGATCAAGGGCGAGGAAGACCCCTATGCCCCGCCCGGCGCCGACAAGGAGAAAGATGCCGCCGCGCCCGTCTATGGCGAGGGCGGCAGCAAGTATCGCACGGCCTATTACTCCTTCGAGGAAAGCTTCACCTCCAACCTCGCGGATTCGCCGGGGCTGGTGCAGGTGGAGCTTGCCGTTTCCACCCGCCGCGACGGGCGCGTGCTGCAATGGGTCAAGAGCCACGAGCTGGCGATCCGTTCCGCGATCCTCGCCCAGCTGGCCGCCACGCCCGAGGCCGAGGTTTATGATGTCGCCGGCAAGGAACGCCTCGCCAAGCGGCTGACCAAGGCGGTCAATGATGTGCTGGAGGAAAACGAAGGCTTCGGCGGGATCGATGCCGTGCATTTCCGGGGGTTCCTGGTCCAATGAGGATGCACCACGATTTCGCCGCTGCCCGCGCCGCCGCGCAGCATTGTGCCGAACTCACCAATCGCGGCCCGCGGCCCGAAGAACGCGCCGGATTGCTGGCGGCATGGCGGCGCGATCTTGCCCGCACGCTCGCCGATGATCTCTCGCCGCTGTTGTCGGGTGACAGGCTGGAGGTGAGCATCTCCGAACCCGAAAGCCTGACCGGCGCTGACGCATTGAAGCGCATCGGCATGGTCGCCGCCAACAGCCTGCTGCGCGCAGGGGCGAGCGGCGAGACGGTGCTGCTGAGTTTCGATTTCGCCACCGCGCTGGCGCTGACCGACCGTTCGTTCGGCGGCGATGGCCGGCCCGCCGCCAGCCCGCCCGAACAGCTGCCGCGCTCTGCCGCGCTGCTGGTGGAGGAAGCCGCCGCGATGATCGCGGGCGCGATGACCGCTGTCAGCTATGGCGACAATCCGCCCGCCGCTGCCGCGCAGGCCGATGGCGGGGTGATCGTGCGCAGCGAAAGCGCGGCGCGACTCAAGGCATTTGCGCTCGATGCGCCCTGCGTGATGTTCACTGTCACCATCGCCAACCGCGACGGGGGCGAATGGCGGGCGAGCCTTGCCATGGGGGCCGAACGGATCGACCGGCTGCTGCCCGGCACCGGCAGGCCCGCAAGGCCGAAGGGTGCGCGCGCCGCCGCCAGCCCGCTGGCCGCGCCGTTCGCCGATATGCCCATGCCGCTGCACGTGGTGCTGGCCGAATTCGACCTGTCGCTCGCCCGGCTCCAGACGCTGGCGCCGGGAGACACGATCCCGCTCGCGATGGGCCGCCAGGTGCCGCTGATGACGGGCGAGACGCTGGTCGGCCACGGCAGCATCGGCACCAGCGATGATCGCATGGCGATCCGCCTGACCCGTTTCCCGACCACCCCTTCCCCCACCGCTTTCGCAGAAGGTGCCCCGTCATGAGTGCTTATCAACCCGCCGGTTTTTCGCGTTTCGGCGATGTGGCCGTGCGCCTTTCGGTCGAACTCGGCCGCACCGAAATGCCGCTGCGCGAGGTGCTCCAGCTGGGCGAAGGCAGCACGGTCGCGCTTGACCGGCTGACCGACGAGCTGCTCGATGTCACCGCCAATGGCCGGGTGATCGCGCGCGGCGAGGTGGTGGCCGAAAAGGGCCGCTTTGCCCTGCGGATCGTGAGCCTTGTGGGCGAGGACGGGCAGGAACTGCCGCCTGCCCCCGCTGCCGCCGATCCGGTGGTCGGCGCGGGCGACGTTTCGTAAACGGGGCGCGGGGGCGATGATCGAATATCTGCTGCGGCTGGCGCTGCTGCTGCCGCTGCTCGGCGGGCTGATCTGGGGGAGCCTGTGGCTGACCCGCTGGCTCCAGACCCGCCTCCACGGCGCGCCCGGAGCTGCCGGGGCGCGGCACCTGCAGCTGGTCGAAACCAGCATGGTCGCGCCCGGCATGAAGCTGGCCGTGGTGCGGTTTCATGACCGCGAAATCCTGCTTGGCTGCACCCGCAACGGGCTGGTGCGGCTGGGCGAGGCACCCGCGAGCACGACGGAGAGCGAATGATGCGAGCCATCCCGATGCTGCGAGGGGCCTTGGTGTGCCTGATCGCGTTAACCATGTTTCTGGCGCCGCATGTGGCCGCCGCCGCAGCGCCTGTCGCCGCCCCCGATCCGGTGGCGGCGGGGGTCGGCTCTGCCGTCGAGCGCGCCCTGGGTGACGGCGGTGCGGGGCAGGATACGCCCCTGAGCATGTCGCTCCAGCTGCTGGTGGTGATGGGGCTGCTCACCATCCTGCCGTCGCTGGTGCTGATGATGACCAGCTTCCTGCGCATTCTGGTGGTGCTGGCGATCCTGCGGCAGGCGCTCGGCCTGCAAGGCTCCCCGCCGGGACAGGTGCTCGCCGGATTGGCGCTGTTCCTCAGCCTGTTCGTGATGGCGCCGACGCTCGACATCGTGAACGCCAGCGCGATTGCCCCCTATGCGGCCGGAACGATCAGCGCCGACGTTGCGATCGGCAAGGCGGGCGAGGCCTTCCATGCCTTCATGCTGGCCCAGACCCGCGAGGCGAACCTGATGATGTTCACCGACATTGCCGGCGGCGGGACATTCCGGAGCGGGTCGGATGTGCCTTTCTCGATCCTGCTCCCCGCCTTCGTCACATCCGAACTGGAGACCGCCTTCCAGATCGGCTTCATGATCTTCCTGCCATTCCTCGTGATCGACCTTGTCGTGGCGAGCGTGCTGATGAGCCTCGGCATGATGATGCTGAGCCCCACCATCATCTCGCTGCCGTTCAAGCTGCTGCTGTTCGTGCTGGTCGATGGCTGGGCGCTGCTGATGGGATCACTGGCGATGAGCTTCGCCACATGACCGAGGACGCGCAGCTCCTCGCGCTGGCGGACCAGACGCTGTGGGTCACCGCGCTGATCGCCGGGCCGGTGCTGATCGCGGCGCTGGTGGTGGGCCTTGTGGTCGGGATTATCCAGGCGGCAACCTCGGTCAACGAACAGACGCTGAGCTTCATCCCCAAGCTGGCGGTCACCGCGCTGGTCTTCGTGGTGCTGGGCGCGGCGATGATGGGGCTGCTTGCGGATTTCACCCGCGAGATCATGGCGCAGGTCGCCAATCTGGCGGCCTAGCGCGATGAACGCGCTCGATTTCGGTCTCGGCAGCCTTGAAGCGCAGCTGTGGCAGATTTTCTTCCTTTCGATCCGCTGCGGGGCGGCCTTCATGGCCGCGCCGATGATCGGCGGCATGGCGGTGCCCGCGCCGGTGCGCATCCTGCTGAGCCTCGTCTTCGGATACTTCATCGCCAGCTGGGTGCCGATTGCCCCGCTGCCCGAAATGCTGAGCCTCGCCGCCGTGATCGCGGTGCTGCACGAGGCGCTGGTGGGCGCGGCGCTGGGGTTCGTCCTGCAACTCGCCTTCGCCATTCCGCTGATCGCGGCAGAGCAGATTTCGGGCACCATGGGCCTTGCCATCGCGACCTCGATCGATCCGGCCAGCGGCGCGCAATCGGGCGCGCTCGGCACGTTCTTCGGCCTTGTCCTCAGCCTGCTGTTCTACGCCATCGGCGCTCACCTGTTGTGGTATGAACTGCTGGTCGAAAGCTACCGCCTGCTGCCTGCGGGCAGCGCGGGCTTTGCCGCCTGGCAGGCGAAAAGCGTGGTGATGTTCATGGGGCTGGGCCTTGCCACGGCCGCCGCGATTGCCCTGCCGGTGGTGCTGGTGCTGCTGCTGGTGCAGATTGTCACCGGCCTGATCGCCCGCTCCGCGCCGTCATTGAACCTGTTCGCGCTGGGCCTGCCCGCAGGCGTGCTCGCCGGGATTGCCGCGCTGATCATCGCCATGCCGGTGATGGTCGGCCAGTTCGAAGGCGTGATCGGCACGGCGCTCGATCACTCTGCCGCATTGGCGGGCACGCGCTGATGGCCGAGGAGACCGCCGGCGAAAAGACCTTCGCGCCAACCGAAAAGCGCAAGGCCGATGCCGCCAGAAAGGGCGATGTGCTGCGCTCGAAAGAGCTGGCGACCTTTGCCGCGACCGGCACCGGCGCGCTGGCGCTGCTGGCACTCGGCGGGTGGATCAACGCGGCGCTGGCACAGGTCGCCCGCGCCGGTTTCAGCTTCGATCGCGCCGCGCTGGACGGCTTTGCGCCGGGCGCGGCGATGGGCGATGCGGCATGGGCTGCGCTGCCGCCGGTGATGGCGCTGGGGCTGATCGTGGCGCTGGTCACCACCGCATCGCAACTGCTGCTGGGCGAGGGGCGCTTCAACCCCGGCAATGCCGCCTTCAAGGCATCGCGCATCAACCCGCTCTCGGGCCTCAAGCGCATCATGGGCTGGCAGGGGCTGATCGAGCTGGGCAAGGGGCTGCTGAAGCTGGCGCTGCTGGGCGGCATCGCATGGTTCTGGGCGGGGGACCGCGTCGCGGTGCTGCTGATGCTGGGCACCCTGCCGCTGGAGGCGCAGCTGGGCGCGGCGCTGGATGCTGTCACCTCGCTGGTCGGCGCGCTGCTGATCGGCCTGCTGGTGATCGCCGGGATTGATTACCCGCTGCAACGCTTCCAGCGTGGCAAGCGGCTGATGATGAGCCTGCAGGACATGCGCGAGGAGCAGAAACAGGCCGAAGGCTCGCCCGAGATGAAATCCGCCCGCCGCCAGCGCCAGCGCGATCTGGCGCGCGGGGGTGTGGCCAAGGCGATGAAGGACGCGCAGTTCGTGATCGTCAACCCGCTGCACTTCGCCGTGGCTCTGACCTATGATCCCGCGCTCGCGCCTGCCCCGGTGGTGCTGGCCAAGGGGCGGGGCGACACCGCGCTGGCGATGCGCGAGATTGCGGGCGAACAGGGATTGCCGCTGCTCGAATATCCGCAGCTTGCCCGCGCGGTCTATTTCACCACGAAGCCTAACCAGATGGTGCGCGAGGAATTGTATGTCGCCATCGCCGCGCTGGTGGCTTTCGTGCTGGCGCTGAAGCGCGGGGCCAACCCGCGCCGCCCGGTGATCGAGGTGCCGCCCGAACTGCGTTTCGATGGCGACGGGAAGGTGGCCGTGCAGGCTTAAACTCCCCGTCAGGCGCCCGTTCTTGGGGGCATGACCACTTCCGGCTCCTCGATCATTTCGGCACTCGGCGCGGGCAGCGGCGTGGACTTCACCAAGCTGGCCGCAGATATCGCCGACGCCAGCTTCGCCGTGCAGCGCAACAGCGCGACGACGCGGCGCACTGCCATCGAAGCGCAGATTTCTGCCGCCGGGCAGCTGCGCTCCTCGCTGACCGAACTCGCCAGCGCATTGGGCGACCGCATCCGCAACGGCGATCTTGCCCCGCGCGGCACGCTCGGCAATCCGGCGGTCGCCAGCGTCACCGTGCCTGCGGGCCTCTCGCCGCGCGGCAATTTCTCGCTCGAAGTGCGCCAGCTGGCCGAAAGCCAGACGCTGGTGTCCAAGGCCTTCGCCGGCAGCAGCGCGCTGGTGGGGGCGGGCACGCTCGCGATCCGCTTCGGCACGGTTGACGGGGCAAGTTTCGATCCCGATGCCGCCCGCAGCCCGATCGAAATCGCGGTGACCGCCGATGACACGCTGGCGAGCCTCGCCGGCAAGATCACGCGGGCAGGCGGCGGGGCGATCAGCGCCTATGTCGCGCAGGGGCCGAACGGCGCGCAGCTGGTGATGAAGGGCGCGGACGGCGCGGCGAGCGGCTTTGTGCTCGAAGCCACCGGCGCAGGCGGCGGTGCGGTGCCGGGCGATCTCGCCTATCTCGGCTGGGAGCCGGCCAGCGATACGGGCGAATTGCGCAATGCCGCGCAGGATGCGGTCTATCTCCTCGATACGGTGGAGCGCACCAGCCCCACCAACCGCGTCACCGGCCTGCCGGGGGGTTTCGGCCTCAACCTTGCCGCCACCAACACCGGCGCGCCGACGCAGCTGTCCTTTGCCAGCAACACCGCCGCGCTTTCGGGGGTGATGAACGATTTCGTCGCGGCGATGAACGATATCGCCGGTCAGCTTGCAACGCTGGCCGCGCCGGTCGGCGGGCAGCTGGGCAATGATCCGGGCGCGCGCGAACTGCGCCGCGATCTGGCGGGCCTTGCCAGCCGCGTGGTGATGCCGAACGCTGCCGATGGCGAGCCGCGCACGCTGGGCGATCTTGGCCTTGCGATCACCCGCGAAGGCACCTTCCGGCTCGATAGCGCGCGGCTCAATGCGGCGCTCCAGAACACCCCCGATGCCGTGGCGGCGATGTTCACCGTGGGGGTGAACGGCGTGTTCGCAACCTTCGACCGCTTCGCCCGCGAAAACACGCTGGTGACCGAGCCGGGATCGCTCGGCACATCGCTGCGGCGGTTCGAAACCCAGCTGGCCTCGACCGATGAACGCCTGTCGGTGATTGCCGAGCAGCAGGAAGCCCTGCGCGAACGGCTGACCCGCCAGTTCGTCGCCAGCGAACGGCAGGTCGCCGCCTCGCAATCGACGCTGTCCTTCCTGCGCGCGCAGGTCGCCGCGTGGTCGGCGGACAGCCGCTAAGGAGCGGGCGTGATGCAGATGCTGTCCCGCAACCCCGCCGCCGCCTATCGCCGCGTCGAGCTTGACGCGCGGATCGAGGCTTCGGGCCGCGCCGATCTCACCCGCATCTGTCTGGAGGAAGCCTCGGCCGCGCTTGGCACCGCTTTGGTCGCGTTTGACCGCGGCTTGACTGCCCCTCGCGGGCCGCTGGCGCGGGCGCAGAGCATCATGCTGTGGCTCGCCCGCTCGGTAGCCGACGATCACCCGCTGGCGGGCAGTCTTAGGGCCTTCTACGGCGGCCTGGCGAGCCAGATCGGGGCGGCGATCCTACAGCCAATCCAACAGGAAATTTCGCGAATTCAGAACGATATCAATGATCTGCTGGATGCCGCCGGATAGCTGCAAGGCAATGTTTCACGTGAAACATTGCAAGTCAGGGGTCGCGCCGCTCCATTCCGCAATGATCCGCGCCGCATCGGCGGGGTCCTGAAAGGGGTGGAAATGGGTCATGTCGGGGCGGTAGAGGTCCTGCCCCTGCGGCAAGACCTGCGCCAGCTTGGGCCATGTCGGCGAGCTCTTGAAATCGTTGAGATTGCTCGCCTGTGCGCGCACCACCAGCACCGGAATGGCGACGCCCTTTGCCGCCTCCAGAATCGCGCCATTGCTGCGGCTTGAGGCATAGACGCTCGCCTCCACTTCCGGCGCGCAGGCCAGTTCCATGCCCTCTCCCGATGCCGCCGGAACCAGCCCGAAACGGCAGTAATCGGCGAAAACGCGGGGGGCGAACAGGTGATAGGGATCGCGGGTGGCGAAACGTTCCATCATCGCTTCGGCACTGGCAAAGTCGCGCTTGCGGCGGATGGCGGGGTGGGGGTTTTCGACGGTGAAGACCACTTCCGGGGCGGTGTAATAATCGGGGGCAAGGATCACCGGATCGAACAGCACCAGCCGCCTGAAGGCCGCAGGGTGATCGGCCGCGACCTGCAACAGGGTGTGCGCCCCCATCGAATGGCCGATACCAACCGCGTCCGAAATCCCCGCCTGTCCCAGGAAATCCGCGACATCGCGGGCCACCTGCCGCCAATCGCTGATCGGCCCGCCGCCGGACTGTCCATGCCCGCGCAGGTCGATCGCGTAGACCGGGTGATCGGGGAAGGCTTCGATGATCGCATCGAACACCCGCCCGTGAAAGCCGGTCGCATGGGCGAACACCAGCGGCACGGCGGTGCTGCCTGCGGGGGCGGCCCATTCGTGGACGGCGAGGTCAATATCGCCGACGGCGTATGTGCGGGTGACGGGAGAAGGGCGCGGCATGGTCATGGCCCACGCCCCAACCGGATCACGCCGCAGGTGTCAATCGCACGCTTTTGGCAGGGGTCATTCCGCCGGGGTCGGTTGGGCGGCGTCCTCGGTCTCGCCGCGGTTGCGCACGAAGCGCAGCGCCTCGGCCAGCCGGTCGGGCGCGATCAGGTGGAGCAGGCCGCCATAAAGCGCGATGCCCAGCGGCACCGCAATCGCCAGCGCCAGCAGCGCCGGAACGCCATCGGGCAGCAGCGCCAGCGCGCCTGCAACGCCCGCCGCCATCGCCAGCGCGGCAACCAGCGGAGGCGTTACCGCCCGCACCAGCCCGCCCAGCCTCAGGCCGAGCACGCCGCCCGAAAGGTGCACTGTCAGCGCCGTGAGCAGGCCCATCCCGCCGACCCAGCCCCAGGCAAAGCCATCCACCCCGAAATGCGATCCGGTGAAGAAGGACAGCGGCATGATCACGCTGCCGAGCATCGCGATCCGCAGCGCCGCACCGGGCACGCCGCGGGCATTGGTGGCAGGCGCGAACAGGATCTGCAGCGTCATCATCGCCATCGCGCCTGACAGCACCGGCAGCAGCGGCACGATCTCGATCCACTTTTCGCCCAGCAGCACCGGCACCAGCGCCGGCGCGACCGCCGCCATCCCGGCATAGGCGGGCAGCGCGACCAGCATCACCAGCCGGATCGTCGCCAGCAGCGCCGAAGCGCCCAGATCCTGCTGGCGCGAATAGGCGGCATAGGCGACTTCGTTGATCGGCGGGACGAACTTGGCCGCGAGCAGCTGCGCCAGAAACAGCCCGGTGGTGTATACCCCCAGCGTATGGGGATCGAGCACGCGCCCTGCGATCACCACATCGGCCTGGCTCTGCACGAACCAGAACAGCTGCGTCATCGTCATCATCCCGCCGAACCCGGCGATATGGCCTGCCCCCTTGAAGCGGAAGCTCGGGCGGATCGGCGCGCGGGCGGCGCGGGTCATGCCCACCGCCTCGGTCAGCAGCATCGCCATGGGTGCAAACACCAGCGTCCACACGCCCATCCCCGCAAGCGCGCCCGCCAGCGCGGTGGTCGCCCCGGCGATCGCGGCGGCGAGCCTGACCTGTGCCGGGCTGCGGAAATCCATGTTGCGGCTCAGCATCGCGTGCGGCACCGCGCAGAACGGCACGGCGAGATAAAGCAGCGATTGCACCCGCAGCAGATCGGTGACGAGCGGCTGTTCGAACCACGCTGCCACCAGCGGCGCGGCGAGGAACTGGCCCAGCGCCAGCCCGCAATTGATCAGCACCAGCATCCCCAGCGTCTGCCGCAGGCGTTCCTCGCTGACATGCTCCTCGCGGATCAGCGCGCTGGCAAGACCCCAGCCGTTCATGGTGCTGAGCAGCATCAGCATCACCTGCGCCATGGCGAACAGGCCGTAATCTTCCGGCGCCAACAGGCGGATCACGATCAGGGTCGAGGCCCATGACACGATCTGCGTCAGCACCTGGCTGCCCGAACGCCAGATCACCGCCGTGCGCACCTGCGCGGCGAGCGAGGGGGCTTTCACCACGGGATCGGCCTCAGCCATAGGTGCGCAGCTTTTCCGGCAGGGCGGGCGCCACTTCGGGTCCCCATGCAGCGGCCAGCATCAGTGCGGCGGTGCGGCTGCGAACGAACAGCAGGTCGATCATTTCGTAACCTTCGGTCGCGCCCATTTCCTTCTTGTAGCCGGTATCGCCCGCGCCCATGTCGAGCGTGCGAAGACCGCGGTTGCAGGCATCTTCGAGCACGCGGTAATTCACCAGCTTGCCGATGTTGCAGCGCCCCAGATCCTCGGCATAGCTGCCTGCGATGCTGTATTGCACCGGGCCATCTTCCAGATCGAAGCTGAAGGCCACAGGACGGTCATCGAGCATCAGGAAGGTTGCGGAAATCCGTGCCGCCAGCGCTGGGTCGGCCAGCACGTGCTGCCAATAGGCGCGGGACTTGGCGTTCATGAACTTGGCCCCGCTGCCATCGGTGGTGCGGGCGATCCAGCTGTCCGCCTCGATCCTTGCGAGATCGGCGAGCACGCTATCGTTCCACGCCGCTCCGCGCACATAGCGCCAGTGCGGCGTGCCGAGGCTTTCGAGCCTGCGCCATCCGGCGCGCAGGCTCTTGGCGACCGACTTGCGGGGGAAACCGGCGGCGCGGGCGGCCTCCAGATCGATCACCCAAGCGGTTCCCGCCGGGCGTGCCAGCACGGTCCAGTTGGCGATCTGCGCGGCTTCGGTGAGGATTCTGACCGTGGGATCATCCGCGCGTGACGGGCCGACGCGCCAGACCGGGCCGAGGCCGCGGGCGGCGGAGTGTTCCAGCAGCTGCGCAATCTCGAACGCATTGCAGCCGGGTGCGATCAGCGGGGAGCGTAGCGGCCAGTATGAACCGGGCACCTTGCGCGCGCGCCCGATCACCGGGCCGAACCCGATGGTCGGGATCGCGGCGATCACGTCGCTCCCGCCTTCCGGATTGCCGCGCCGCAGCAGCAGGGTGCGCCCGCATTCCGGGGCGCGTGCGGCATACCATGCGGCGCGCAGAAACCCGTGGCTCGACAGGTTGCATACCGCCAGCGCGTCGATCTCGGGCGGGAAGCCCTCGATCGTCGCGACCGTCAGATGATCGGTTGCAATCCTGCTTTCGTACATTGTTCACCTTGGTCGCCACAGGCGGCTTCGGGGAACGGCCATAAAGATACGGTGTAACCAGCCGGTTAACCAAGGGTCGCGGATTGCAGCGTCAGAACACCACGACGCTGCGGATCGACTTGCCTTCGTGCATCAGATCGAAGGCGGTGTTGATCTCTTCAAGACCCATGACGTGGGTGATCATCGGGTCGATCTCGATCTTGCCGGTCATGTACATGTCGACGATCTTGGGCACATCGGTGCGGCCCTTGGCCCCGCCGAAGGCCGTGCCGCGCCAGTTGCGGCCCGTCACCAGCTGGAACGGGCGGGTGGCGATTTCCTTGCCCGCTTCGGCGACGCCGATGATGATCGAGGTGCCCCAGCCGCGGTGGCAGGCTTCGAGCGCGGTGCGCATCACTTCGGTGTTGCCGGTGGCATCGAAGGTAAAGTCCGCCCCGCCATCGGTCATCTCGACCACCTTGGCGACGATTTCCTCGCGGCTCATGCCGGATGAGTTCAGGAAGTGGGTCATGCCGAAGCGCTTGCCCCATTCCTCCCGCGCCGGATTGATATCGACGCCGACAATCAGGTTCGCCCCCGCCAGCCGCGCGCCCTGGATGACATTGAGGCCGATCCCGCCGAGTCCGAACACCACGACATTGTCGCCCACCTGCACCTTGGCGGTGTTGGTCACCGCGCCCACCCCGGTGGTGACGCCGCAGCCGATGTAGCAGGCGCTCTGGAACGGCGCGTCCTCACGGATTTTCGCCACGGCGATTTCGGGCAGCACCGTGAAGTTCGAGAAGGTCGAACAGCCCATGTAGTGATAGATCGGCTGGCCTTTATAGCTGAAGCGCGTGGTGCCATCGGGCATCAGCCCCTTGCCCTGCGTCGCGCGGATCGCGGTGCACAGGTTGGTCTTGCCCGAAAGGCACGACTTACACTGGCGGCATTCCGGGGTGTAGAGCGGGATCACGTGATCGCCCGGCTTCACGCTGGTCACCCCCGCGCCAACTTCGCGCACGATGCCTGCGCCTTCATGGCCCAGAACGCTGGGGAAGATCCCCTCGCTATCGAAACCGTCGAGCGTGTAGGCATCGGTATGGCAGATGCCGGTCGCCATGATCTCCACAAGCACCTCGCCGGCCTTGGGGCCTTCGAGATCGAGCTCGACGATTTCGAGCGGCTGCTTGGCGGCAAAGGCAACGGCGGCGCGGGTCTTCATGGGGCGTGTCTCCTTGGAGCCATGCCTATTCCCGCAGCTTCAGGGATTGGCAAGCGTCACGTGCGCCCCGGCACCGCCTCGTGGCCGTATGGGCAGTGGCGGCAGGCCGATCCACAGCACTTGCCGCGCTTGAGATGCGCGAGCCTTGTGAACACCATGTAGCCGGTCGCGGGATCGCGATAGGTGCTCTCCCCGCGGGCGCAGGCGGCTTCGTGCAGGGCGTGCCAGGCAGGCTCGGTCATGGAAGCGGATTAGAGCAATCGTGCTTTCGATGCCATGCGCGACATAAAATTGCCGCAGCGGGCAGGATACCGGCTTGCGCGCCCCGTGCTTTTGCGCTCTCTCCTGCGACCGATCACACATCGCACCTCCGGAGACTGCCCTTGCGTTTCGTGCTGTTTGTCGCTGCCCTGCTGTTCGCTGTCCCTGCCGCCGCGCCCCTTTCGGCTCAGGGCGTGCAGCAGACCAAGGGTTCGTTCGAGGACAAGTTCCGCCAGCTCGACGAGGTGCTGCCCGATGCCAACACCTACCGCACCGCAGGCGGTGCGCCGGGGCACGAATACTGGCAGCAGAAGGTCGATTACAAGATCACCGCGCAGCTGGACGAGGCCAAGCGCCGCCTGACGGCCAAGGCCACTATCCGCTACACCAACAATTCGCCTGATGCCCTGCCGTGGCTGTGGATGCAGCTCGACCAGAACATCTTCAAGCGCGATTCGATGGCCGAACTGACCGACGCTTTCGGCGGTGCCGGACGGCGCGGGCCGAAGGTCCAGCTGGGTTCATCGTCCGAGCCGACCAAGCTTTCGATGGACGAACTGCGCCGCCAGCAGGTGATGGCCGACAATGACTACGGCTATGATATTTCCGCGGTGAAGACGCTGGCAGGGGCGGATATTCCGCACACCATCGTCGGCACGCTGATGCGGGTCGATCTCGCAGAACCGCTGGCGCCGGGCGCGACGAGTGAATTCATGATCGAATGGGCCTTCAACATCGTCGAGGAAGACGCGGTGGTGGCGCGTTCGGGCTTCGAACATTTCCCCGATGATCCGCGCAAGGGCGGCAACGACATCTTCCTGATGGCGCAGTGGTTCCCGCGCATGGTGGTCTATTCGGACTACGAAGGCTGGCACAACAAGGAGTTTCTGGGCCGCGGGGAATTCACACTCGAATTCGGCGATTACGAAGTCGAGATGACGGTGCCCGACGATCACATCGTGGCTTCCACCGGTGTGCTCCAGAACCCCGATGCGGTGCTCACCGCCGCCCAGCGCCAGCGGCTGGAAGCGGCGAAGAACGCCGATGCGCCGGTGTTCATCGTCACCCCGCAGGAGGCTGCCGCTGCCGAGGCGGGCAATCCCAGGGGCACCAAGACCTGGAAATTCAACGCCGCCAATGTGCGCGATTTCGCATGGGCTTCGAGCCGCAAGTTCATGTGGGACGCACAGGGTGTGAAGCAGCCCGGTGCAGAGCATGAAACCGTGCTCGCCATGAGCTTCTGGCCCAAGGAAGGCGGCGATCTGTGGAAGAAGTATTCGACCGCCGCCGTGGTGCACACGCTGAAGGTCTATTCGCGCTTCAGCTTCGATTATCCCTATCCCACCGCGCAGTCCGTGAACGGGCCGGTCGGTGGGATGGAATATCCGATGATCACCTTCAACGGCCCGCGCACCACCCTCAACAAGGATGGCAGCCGCACCTATTCGCTGGCCGAAAAGGTGTTTCTGGTGGGCGTGGTGATCCACGAAATCGGGCACATCTACTTCCCGATGACGGTCAATTCGGATGAACGCCAGTGGACCTGGATGGATGAAGGGCTAAACTCCTTCCTCGATTCGGTGGCGGGTTACGAATGGGATCCGAACATGCCGTGGACCCGCAGCCTGCCGCGCGACATGATCAGCTACATGGTCTCCTCCGACCAGCAGCCGATCATGACCCAGTCGGATTCGATCACCAACCTCGGCGCCAATGCCTATGGCAAGCCGAGCGCTGCCTATCACCTGCTGCGCGACACGATCATCGGGCGCGAGCGGTTCGATTTCGCGCTGAAGGAATATGCCCGCCGCTGGAAGTTCAAGCGGCCCACGCCGGCGGACTTCTTCCGCACCATCGAGGAAGCATCGGGCACCGATCTCGACTGGTTCTGGCGCGGCTGGTTCTACACCACCGATCACGTCGATATCAGCCTTGATTCGATCTACCGCCTCAAGATGGACAGCAAGGATCCCGACATCGATCTGCCGCTGCGCCGCAAGGAGCGCGCCGACGAGCCGGATCTGGTCGGCGTGGGCCTGAACGAACAGCAGCGCCTGCCGATCTGGGTGATGGAAAACCCTGGCGTGACCGACTTCTACGACAAGAATGACGAATTCACCGTCACCCCCAAGGACCGCAAGGGTTACAAGGACTTCATCGAGGGGCTCGACCGCTGGGAGCGCGCCGCGTTTGACCGCGCGGTGAAAGAGGACGCGAACTACTACGTCCTCAATTTCAGCAACAAGGGCGGGTTGGTGATGCCGATCATCCTTGGCCTTACCTTCAAGGACGGCAAGACCGAGAAGCTGATGATCCCGGCGGAAATCTGGCGCCGCAATGCGCGCGAGGTGGCCAAGCTGCTGGTGTTCCCCAAGGGCAAGGAACTGGTGCAGGTTGTCGTCGATCCCGATTGGGAAACCGCCGATGCCGATATCGAGAACAACCACTATCCGCGCCGCATCATCCCCAGCCGGATCGAAGCCTTCAAGGACGAGGCGGGCAAGTCGCGGGTCAGCCGCGATCTGATGGGTGAAGCTGCCGGCGCCGAGAAGGTGAAAGACCGCAAGTGATGCTGCGCCGCGTTGTCCTGCTGTTCGCGCTGCTGGTGGCGGCCCCCTTGTGGGCGCACCAGCAGAAGATCACGATCAGCACTGTCTCGGTAAACCCGCGCACCGACCGCATCGAGCTGGTGCATCAGGTGCCGGTGCACGATGCCGAACACGCGCTGCGGGCACAGGGCGCGAAAACGCCCGACATCGTCGGCAGCGCCAAAAGCCGCGAGGCCTTTGCCGCCTATGTCACCCGCCGCTTCGCGCTGTCGGTCAATGGCGAGGTCGCCACGCCCGAATATGTCGGCAGCGAAATCGTCGGCGGCAGCCTGATGGTCTATCAGGACATGCCTGCTCCGGCGGGCGAGGTGCGGCTGCGGGTCAATTCGCAGGTGCTGATCGATGTCTGGGCGCGGCAGGAAAACCGCGTCAACATTGGCAGCGGGACAAAGGTGACGACCTTCATCTTCACTGCCGGGTCCACCCCGCGCGACACGGTGCTGTCTCGCTGATCAGGCGCGGCGGCGCTTTTCCTGTGCGCCGTCCGCCTGCAACTCCGCCAGCAGCGCCGGACGACCGAAGCGGTAGCCCTGCACATGGCGGCAGCCGATGGCGCGCAAGAACAGTTCCTGTTCCTCGGTCTCCACCCCTTCGGCGACCACTCTGAGACCCAGACTGTGCGCCATCTGCACGATCGCCTGGATGATCAGCCGCGATTGGTGGTCATCGGCAATCCCGGCGATGAAATCGCGGTCGATCTTGACCTTGCTGATCGGGAAGGCGCGCAGGTGGGTGAGCGATGAAAAGCCGGTGCCGAAATCATCGAGGCAGATGGTGAAGCCGCATTCGTCCAGCAGGGCGAGCGAAGCGCGCAGATTGCCGCGGGCGTCGATCAGCATGGTCTCGGTCACTTCGATGGTGATGTTGCGCGGGCTGAGCGGGCTGTCGTCGATCACGTCGATCAGGTGGCGCACGAAATCGCCCTGCCTGAGGTCGGCTTCGGACATGTTGAGCCCGATCCGGCAATCGGGGCCGAACAGCGCCAGCAGGGCCGACCCGTCGGCCACCACGCAATCGAGCATCACGCGGGATACCTGCCGCGACAATTCGGGATCGAGCAGGGCGGTGAAGACATCGCCTGCCGCCAGCAGCCCCCCGTGTTCGTCGCGCAGCCGCAGCAGGGCTTCGACCGAGACCACCCGCCCGCTGGCGAGTTCCACGATCGGCTGATAGGCCGCAATCGCCTGTCCGGTGGCCAGCGCGCCGCGCAGGCGGGCGATGGCCTGCTGGCGTTCGGACTGGCACGCCTCGATCTGCCGGTCCCAGCACACGACTTGTCCGCCACCGTCTTCCTTGCCGCGATAGAGCGCCAGATCGGCGCGGCGCATGATCTCCTCGCTGCCCGCAGGCGTGTCCATCCGCGCCACCCCGCAGGTCGCGCCGATCCGCAGCAGCGAAGAGCCGAGCGGGGCAATCTCGCCGAAATCGGCCAGCAATTCGCGCAAGAACCCGGTCACATCGTCCAATGACATGGCGGCGGGGAACAGCATCGCGAATTCATCGCCACCCCAGCGGGCGAGGAACACTCCGGATGCGGTCTTGAGCTGGAGCTGCGCGGCAATCGTCTCCAGCACCCGGTCGCCGACCAGATGGCCGAGCGTGTCGTTGACATCCTTGAACCCGTCGAGATCGAGCAGCGCGACCGTCACCGGTTCGCAATCGACCCGCTCCATCGCCGCTGCCAGCCTGCGGTCGAAGCTCGCACGGTTGAACAGGCCGGTCAGCCGGTCGCGTTCGGCAGCGCGCTTCAAGGCGACATTGCGCAGGTGCTCCTCGGTGCAGTCGAGGATGATCCCGGCAACGCTGTCGGGCTTGCCTTCGACATCGATCCGCTCTCCCACCACGCGGATCCGGCGCCGTTCGCCATCATCGCGGCGGATGCTGGTTTCGAAGCCGAACGGCTTGCCATGTTCGATCGTGTCGTGAAGCGCGGTCCTGATCAACGCCCGGTCATCCGGGTGGTAGAGGTTGACCGCCTCGGCAACGCTGACGGAATTGCCTGCCTCAAGCCCGGTGATGGCATAGACCTGATCGGACCAGTGCAGCCGGTTCGTGGCAAGATCCACCCGCCAGCTGCCGACATTGACCGCCCGTTCGGCCTGGCGGAAAATGCGGGTCGATTGCCGCAGCGCCGCATTGGCGGCCCCCAGTTCGCGGGTGCGCACATGCAGGGCAATGCTCTGCTCGGCCAGTTCGGCGAGCATGGCGAGCGGCGCGATCTGTTCGGGCCTGAAGGCATCGGGTTCGGGCGAGATTACGCACAGCGCGCCGATCAGCAGCCCCCCGTCGCCGCGCACCGGCACGCCCAGATAGGAACGGATGAAGGGCGCGCCGGTCACCAGCGGATTGTTCTGCCAGCAGGGGTCCCGACGGGCATCGGCAATCAGCGAAGGCCCCTTGTTGATGACGCACAGCGCACAGAAGGAATCGGCAATCGGGGTTTCGGCGAGCGTGGTGCCGGTGCGGCCCAGAAACCACTGGCGATCCTGCTCGACAATCGAAAGCAGCGCGATGGGGCAGCCCAGCATCGTGCTGGCCAGCAGGGTTATCCGGGAAAACAGATCGCGGTCGGGCAGGTTGTCCAGCCCGAGACTGCGGATGGCATCGAGACGGGCGTTATCGTTCACGCCCTGTCGATGGAGGAAAATCCCTTAAAATCGGGTGGCAAGCGCCCTGCGTAGTGGCGTCGATCCGGCCTGAAACCGGTCAGAAGAATTCGGGTTGCAGGAAGCCTTCCATCAACAGGCCGCCGCGGGGTGCGATTGCGACATCACCGGCCAGGTCGAAATTGGGGGGTGCATAGAGGCTCCCCGCGGCTTGATCCACGCCCGGCATCGCCTCGCCTGACGAAGGCCGGGTGAACCAGCCCGCATAGGTCTCGGGCCCGAAGCCGTTGGCGGTGAGGTAGTCGATCACTTCCTGCTGCGACTGGTAATTGGCGTAACGGATGTTGCCATCGAACTCCATGATCGCGCGCAGGTAGGCGGTGCCGTCTGTCAGAGCGAAATAGACCTCCTGCAGCCCGTCATTGTCGTAGTCGTCGGCACCCAGCACGCGGTTGATGTTCTCGATCTGCAAGTCGTTCTGGAAGCGGCGCTGGCTGTCGTTCGGGCCGAACCGCTCGACGATGCCTGCTTGCACCAGCGGATCGATGTAGATGCCCGCCACCCGCGTCTCGCCCGCCCAGCTGAAGTCCATGAAATAGACGAGGCCATC
>NZ_JBREHG010000006.1:0-123507 GCF_056848235.1 Erythrobacter sp. RANMB8 | reverse complement strand
GCGGCGGAACGGGGCCTCGAACCCCGTTCCGCCGCCTGTCAGTGCTTACGCCGGAGCGATCCGCTTCAGCGTTTCCTCGATGCCGAGCGCCATCGATGCGCTGACGATCTGGCGCAGCTGCGCCGGATCGATGGTCTCTGCGCCGCACTCGATCAGCACTCTGCCGAGCTCGATCGCCACCTCCTGCCGAAGACGAACTTCCTCGCCGTCGAGCTGGGCACGCTGTTCACGCAGTTTCTTCAGCGCATCGCGCGCGCTGATTTTGGACCTGGCCATAGGGTGTTCCTCCTTGTTGGCCGTTGGTCCCCTCCGTCGCCGAGAGTGGCACTGCGCGGGCAATTAGCGAAGTGGTTTGTGGGGCCAGCCGACGCTTTGCCCCACGACTGTTGGTGGGGGGCTCTCTCGCAGATAGGCCAAGTGTGATGCGGGCTTTGGGGCTGCGTCAAGGACGACGGGGCCCCACCATTTTTGCCGTGCGAGCACGACAAAAATCGTTGCCCCCATCGCCGCTTCGCGGCCGCTAACGCGGTCCCTGACCCAGCCCGTCACCCACATCCTCGCAGCTCCTGATGCGACGCATCGAACATCAGGAGGAAAATCATGTACGCTTCACACAGGACGGCCGATACCGGGTACCAGGCGGATCAGGCAGCCTTCGTTGCCGCTCTCGATCAGGCCCATGCCCGGTCCTATCACAGCTACTTCACCCAATACGTCCTGACCGACGGCGAGACCGGGTACATCGCGGTCGATGAAGGCGATTACGGTGCCTTGCCCAAGGCGTTGCTGGACCGTGTCATCGATACGGTGCCCGGCCGCCTCAGCGATGAATTCTGACCCGGAGGTTCAAGGGGGGAAGTCCGTCAGGGCTTCCTCCCTTTGTTTTTTGCTCGGATCCCGCAGCTTCGCGTTCGGGTCGATACGGCCGCTGATTGAGGGTCAGCAGGCGAGTTACGATCTGTCGATTTCCTCGAGGCGTTCGGGCATCTCAAGCATCTTGATCGCCGCTGCCGAGATGGCCTCCGCAATCGTCGGGTATGTCTCAGCCGAGCTTATCGAGACGCCATAGGAATAGGTGATAGTGCCCTGAAAGCCGTTGCCTTTCGGTGTTGCACTCAAGCTGATCTGCGCCATTGCCTGCCTCCCATTCCGCTCGTTCGATTGCGGTAACGTACGCTTCGGGGGACATCCTGGATACGTAAATTGCAGGGTCGGCAATGCGCGGCGAATCCGGCAGGAAGGACATGACAAACCGCATCATCCGTTACAGGTTCAAGGCCTGGTTTCTCATCTGGCAGTAGGGGAACAGTGAGCACACCCTACGCGACAGGTCGCAGCATCTATTGGCACAAATAGTCATTATAAAACAATGGCCAGGCGAGCATCCCATAAAATGGCAGCTTCCCAATCAGATTTGGACAGGTCCGAAACTGGCAATCAATTCTGATTGACCGCCTGCCAAAATGGCGGAATTCCGCCATTGCCGATGTTCTTGACATGTTCTCATTTCTGAATTAGTTCTCCTCTCGCCTTTCGCAGTGCGTTCCGGGCTCCTCATCACAAGGAGTCCGTGCATGACACGGCCAAAATCTCTCCAAGTCCATGTCTCGTTCGAGCTTGCCGAGCGGGTTCGAAGTGCGGCCGAGCGCCGCGATATCAGCGTGAGCGAATGGATCCGCTCGCTGCTTCAGCAAGCCTGCGACGAAGACGATCTGAACGTCGGCCTCAGCACTTGGTTGAAGCGGCTGAACCACCACTCAGTCTTCACGATGGTGGGGGTGGATGCGCTTCTTTCCGGTCACGTCGATCATGATCTGCGTGGCCGCGCACATGAGGCCTATGTCCGCCGATGCGAGCAACTCGGACTCTCCCAGAACGGCGACGAGGGAGGTTTCGATGAAGCGTAACCTCGACAATTTCACACGCGGCAGCCAGCTCCTCGGGCACTTCGGTTTCATGTTCGCTGCAGGCCTCAAAGGCCCGCTGATCATTGCCGCCGTGGTGATTTCATTGACCTCATGGTGGACACTGTCATCGGCGCTCACCGACTATGAGCTCTATCTCATCTGGATGCGCGTCTATGCCGCAGCCTACGGATTCATGGAGTTCAGTCCCGACAAGCTGGTGACCGTCAAGACAGCCTTCGGCGGTACGATGCAGTTGCCGATCGGAATGCTCGGTTCCTTCCCTCCGGTGGTCCGGGCGTGGGACCACATGACCGACCTTGTCGCTAGCGCTGCCTGGCGTTCGGCCCTGTTTCTCATCCCCGCCTTTGCGCTGTTCTACGGGTTCGCCGCCCGCTTCGGCAGCAAGGCCAAAGATCGCAAATTCGTACGCGGCGCGCAGCTTGTTGACCTTCGTGAATTGGTCCGCCGCCTGCGCAGGCATAACCGCGAAAAGCGCAATCTCGAACGCACTGCCGCGATAGGCTGGAAGTGGTGGCTATGCCTGCCATGGGAACTCGCGAAAGCCTTTCCCTATCGGCCGGCCCACATCGCCGGCGTCGTCTATCCGTGGCGGCTTGAACCAAGCCACACCATGCTGATCGGTACCACCGGCACCGGCAAGACTGTCGCCATTTCGGCGATGATCGAAGAGGCCCGCGCCAAGGGCCAGAACTGTGTGGTCTTCGACCTGACCGGTGCCTTCATCGAGCAATTCTACGATGCCAAGCGGGACGTCATTCTGAACCCGCTCGATGCCCGCTGCCCGCAATGGAGCCTCTTCGACGAATGCCGCTCCGAAGCAGATTTCTGGACCGCCGCCGATGCGCTTGTCCCGCATGATGGTGGCGGCGATGCGCAGTTCTGGGTCCTGGGTGCACGCGCGCTGTTCGTGAAATTCTGCGTCGAACTTGCGGCTCAGGGCAGGGGATCGAATGCGGCACTCGCGCAGGAATTGATGGCCGCAGACCTCTCCGATGTCCACGAACAGGTGAAGAATACGATGGCGGGTCCGATCACCGCACCTGAAGCCGCGCGGATGGCGGAATCGGTGCGTGCGGTGTTCAATGTCAACGCCAAGGCGCTCGAACTGCTCCCGACCGAAGGTCCGCGTTTCTCGGTGCGCGAATGGATCGAACAGTCGGCCGTTAAGCCTGCGGGACGAGGCTCGATCCTGTTCGTTTCTTCCCGCTATGTCGACATGAGCGTGACCTCGCAGCTCCTCACCTTGTGGCTCGATACGGCCATGAACACGCTCATGACCTCTTCGCGCAGCAACGAGGTCACGTGCTGGTTCTTCATCGACGAGCTTGGCGCGCTGCATCGTCTTCCCGCGCTCGAAAAGGGGCTTCAGACCGCCCGCAATTTCGGCGGGGCGATCGTCCTGGGCCTCCACGCCTATGCCAAGCTCAAGGAGGTCTATGGTGAGAACATGGCCCCGACCCTCGCATCACTTGCCCGCACGAAACTGATCCTTTCAGTTGCCGACAAGGAGACCGCAACCTGGTGCAGCGACGTCATTGGCCATGAGGAAGTCATCGATACCGATGTGGGGTACTCCTACGGGGTGAACAATGCCCGCGACGCGGTCAGCCTCACACGGCGCACGACGATCAGGCCGCTGCGGATGCCCGAAGAGCTGATGAACATGAAGAGCCTTGAGGGCTATATCAAGTTCCCGGAAGGCTTCCCCGCAGCGCCCGTCAGGCTCCGCCCGGTGAGCCGCCCGAAGGTGGCCGACGCCTTTATTGTGCGGGGGACCAATCGCCTTCCACCGCCCGCGCAGCTCGACGCTCCCGTGCCCCCGCGACCGAAACCGGGAGGGCTACCCGGGGAGGTCGCGGCTGCACATTCTTCGTCCAGCGATGACGGGGGCGGTAAGTCGACCTTGCGGTTCGATTCCGCCCCCAAACAGGGCGAGCTGGCCTTCGATAAAGCGACTGGTGAAGCAGCGCAGCCCGATCGCGCAGTCGCATCGGAGGCGGCGCGTCAGATGGGTACGGATGCGGCGGGCAAGCTTCCTGCCGGTAGCGCCAGCCCCACTGATCCGGAAAGCGCAAAGGGCGATCAGGCAACTCTCGGGAAGGGCAGGCACGGCCATCCCGCTGACCCATCCGGAGGCCTCGACAACCCGCACGGCAATGATCGTCCGACCCTCAAACCCGGCCCCAAGTCGGGCGCCAAGTCGAACGATCGTGCGATTAGGCAAAACCCGTCACCTGGTCGACAAAAGGCGAAGGACGGAGCCGAGCGAAGTGCTAATCCCCCAGCCAAATCTGGCGGCGCAAAGGTCACCGATCCACCTTTGCGGAAAGGAGGTGCACCGGCGAGCCCGCCGAGATCCTCGAATGCCCGGAAGCTGCTGAACGAGGACGGAGTCCCTGAGCGAAGCGAGCCGCCAAAGGACACGCGGGACCTGGGCGATCTGGAGATCTGACAATGGCATTACATGCCGCCTTGCAAGGGACATATCTGTGCTGTCGGTAGCCAATGTCCGCACCGCTGGCGGAGCTGCCAGCTACTTTGCCGCCGACAATTACTACACCCGGGCCGATGCCGATCGGTCCGGGGCGTGGCTCGGCAAGGGCGCCGAAGAACTGGGCCTCTCGGGCGCGGTCGATGCCAAGACCTTCGAGGCCGTCCTCAAAGGCTTCCTGCCCGATGGGAGCCGCGTGGGTAGTGACCACCGGGCACATCGCGCGGGCACCGATCTCACCTTCTCCATGCCCAAAAGCTGGTCGGTGCTCGCCCTCGTCGGCGGCGACAAGCGCATCCTCGATGCCTATGGCGCGGCGGTCCGCGAGACCCTTTCCTGGGCTGAGAAGAACCTCGCCGAAACCCGTATGGAGGTGCGCGGCAGCGAGCGTGTCGTCAGGACCGGTAACCTTGTGGCTGCGATCTTTCAGCACGACACAAACCGCAACCAGGAGCCTAATGCGCATTTCCATGTGGTCATCGCCAATGTCACCCAGGGGCCGGACGGCAAGTGGCGTGCGCTGCGCAACGACAATCTCTGGCAGCACAATACCCTCCTCAACGCCATGACCATGGCGCGCTTCCGGCTCAGCGTGGAGAAGCTCGGCTACGAGGTTGGCGAGTTCGGCAAACACGGCAATTTCGAGGCCGTGGGCGTGCCCAAAGATGTGCGCGATGCGTTCAGCTCGCGCCGTGCTGAGGTTCTCGCTGTAGCCGCGCAGATGCACGCACAGGGCCCGCGGGCGCGCGATGCCGCAACGCTGATGACGCGGGCGCAAAAGGAAGCCATCGAGGACCGCGCCGCCCTGACACAGCAATGGAAGGACACGGCGGATAAGTTCGGGTTCGACCCGGCAATGGTCATCGCGCGAGCGAACGCACGCAGCGCCAAGGACCTCGGCAAACTTCCCGGATTGGGGTCATCTGTCCGCAAGGTGGTTGAGCAGGGCAAGCAGATCGCCCACGACTTCGCCGAGCGCCTCGGTATCGCGAAAGGCGACCCGCTGATACCCTCGCGGCTCGGCAATCGTAGCCCCGAGGAGGTCGCAGCCATCCATGGCGTCGCCTCGGCTATCCGCCATCTTGCCGAGCGCGAGGCAGCCTTCAGCAAGGTCGAGATCTATCGCACCGCGCTCGGCTTCGCCCTGCCAACAGCATTTGCCGATATTGAGCGCCGGACCCTCCAACTCATCCGGCAGGGGCACATTCAGGCGGGCAAGGGCCCGGATCGCGACATGCTCACCACCCGCGATGCGATCAGCCTCGAACAGCGCATCCTGGCGGGTGTCGAGGCCGGGCGCGGCGTAGCGCCCGCCATCGTTCCTGCCTTCGATGCCGGAACACGGCTGCAAGCCGTTTCGCACAAGAGATATGGCATCATGTTGAACAAGGGGCAGGAGGGGGCGGGCCGCCTGCTGCTAAGCTCGAACAATCGCATCGTCGCGATCCAGGGTGTGGCCGGCGCAGGCAAAAGCACGGTTCTGAAGCCGGTCGCCGATATCCTGCGCACAGAAGGTAAGACCGTGCTGGGCCTCGCCGTGCAGAACACGCTGGTACAGATGCTGGAGCGCGAAACCGGCATTCCCTCGATGACCGTGGCGCGCTTCCTCAGACAGCATCAGGACATCCTCAAGGGCGAGGGAGGCGCGCGCCTCGAAGCAGCGCGCACGGCAATGAGCGGGACCGTTGTGGTGCTCGACGAGGCATCGATGGTCGGCAATGGCGATATGGAAAAGCTGGTGCGTCTGGCCAATCTCCTGAGGCTGGATCGCTTCGCCAGCATCGGCGACACCAAACAATTGGGGGCGGTCGATGCGGGTAAGCCCTTCGATGTCATGCAGCAGGCTGGCATCGAAGCTGCGCAGATGGACACCAATCTGCGCGCGCGCGACGAGGCGCTGCGCAGCGCCCAGCGTGCGGCCCAGGGTGGCCGGATCGGCGAGGCGCTCGCCCATCTGGGAGGCAACGTCGTCGCCGTGGGCGAGAATGCCGCCGTTGGCGCAGCAGCCGCATGGCTTTCGCTCGCACCCAAAGAAAGAGAGGTGACCGCAATCTATGCATCGGGCCGGGCCTTGCGCGGCGAGGTCAACGAAGCGGTCCAGACGGGGCTCAAGGCCAATGGCGAACTGGGTCCCGGTGCAATGAAACTTGAGGTGCTCTCACGCATCAATTTGACGCGTGAGGAGCTGCGCTATGCGAGGAGCTATGCCCCGGGAACGGTGATTGAGGTTGATCGCCGGCAAAGGGGGCAGGGGCTCCAGAAGGGAAGCTATGCGGTGGTGGCAACCGATCTCTCCCGCGAGCGAGTGACCCTCCAGAACGAGCGCGGGCGGCAATTCGAGTTTCGTCCCGGACAGCTTCGTCCTCAGGGTGAGAAGGATCCGGTGAAGCTTTACGAACGCCGCGAGATCGAGATTCACGATGGCGACCGCATCCGCTGGACGGCGACCGATCACAGGCGCGGCCTGCTCAATGCCGATCAGGCGCGGATCATCGCGGTCGACGCCAAAGGCGTGTCCCTTGCGACCTCGGTTGGCGTGCTGCACCGCCTTGCTCCCACAGATCCGATGCTGAAGCGGCTTGATCTCGCCTATGCGCTCAACGCGCACATGGCGCAGGGCCTGACCTCGGATCGCGGTATCGCAGTGATGGACAGCCGCGAGAAGAACCTGGCCAACCAGCAGACCTTCCTTGTGACCATTACCCGGCTGCGGGACCGTCTGACCCTGTTTGTCGACAATGCTGGCAAGCTCGAGGCTGCAGTGGAGAACAATCCCGGCATGAAGCGCTCGGCGCTTGAGACGGTCGACCTTCTGCGGAATGCAGCTGCCACTGGCATGGAGAAGGGGAGGGCATCCGAGGCGCAACTCAGGGTGCCCGAGCTCGACCGCTCGATTTCCAAAAAATTCGACATGGGGCTGTAGGGTGTTGTTGCCCTTTCACGCCTGCCGTTAGCGGCAGGTCGGGCCCTTCCAGTAGCGGTTCCAGCGCAAGACCGTGCGGGTGCGGATCATCGCGCAGGACAGGTCTGCGCCGCCCGGCAACCGGCACCAGGCTGCCGTGCGATTGCCTTCGGCCCGACCTTCAGAGCGACAGGTCAATTTAGGCCCCCGGACCAGAACATGTCCGGTCGATGAGGTCCCCCGCGCACCGCCCAATACCTGCACGAGCGCGTCGCGTGCCTGGATCCCGGAACTGCGCGGACACGGATGATGGGTGCGGCAGGTGCCGTTCATTTCGCGCGCAGCAATGCCGGCAATGCGCAGGCGAGGACCTTCCGCACACCAGACTGGCCCATCACCGTCCCAAACACGGGTCGGCGTGCAGGTGAAGGTTTGTCCCGCGGCAATCACGGTGGCGGCCATCAGGCTAAGCACGTCGATGCATCCTCAGCGCAGCGTCCGGCCGAACCAGAGCACCCGGCCAACGATGTTGAGCATGCGTTTTTCGAGACCGCGCCAGCTCGGATATGTCGGGTTGTCGCTGAGGACCGATACCCGCTTGCCCTGCGGTTCGATCGCGATCCGTTTGACGCTCAGCATGTCATCCATGCGCAGCACGTAGATGCCATCGCGCAAGCGAGCCTGACCATCACCGAGGTCGACCATTACCTCGTCGCCGTCATGCAAGGTCGGTTCCATCGAATCCCCGAGGACTCCGATAATCGAAAGGTTGGATGCCTTGCTGGCCGTGAGCCGGCGCAGCCATTTCTCGTCGAACCCGAATTGCGCAGAGTTGTCTTCCGACCCGGCGAGCGCACCATATCCGGCCGATGCTTCCACATCGAGGATGGGAATATGCACGAGGTCGGCGTCAGGACTTGAGCGGCGTGCCGGGCCGCCGAGCACCTTTTCGTCCACCCCGAAGAAGCGGGCGAGGACCGAGCGATCCTGGTCATCGAGCTGTTTCGGGCTGCCGCGGCGGATGTACTGCTGAATGTAGGCGGCATTGCGCCCGAGCAGGCGTGAGATCTCGGAATAGTTGCAGCCGCGCTTCTGGATCAACTCGTCCAGCGCTCGTCGTGCATCGTCCATGCTGCGGCTCCTGTTGCATCTGTCTAGGAAGCATGATCCTAGGCTCTAGGAAGGCCTCCTATTTGGAACATAGAAAGAACGCAAGTGCATTAGGAATCGCAGGCTAAGCACAGAGCCGTCTCCCAATTTGCAATTCTCCAACTGGCGCTCGGGGAAGGGGGGATCAGCGCCCTACAATCGGGCGCTTACCCTGGATGCAATGCCTGGCTTAATGAGGGAAGAGTGACTCTAACGGCGTAAACACGGAACCCGTTTCCGCAGCGCGCCGCACCTTCATTGCTATAAGCGCATCGATCCCGATTTCTCGCTCAAGCGCGATCTTTATCTCACGCCCTTCCACGCAGACGAGCCGCTTGCCCTTTCCAAAAGCGTCCAATCCCTGCTCCGAGAAACCTCCGAAGCTGACGAACACGCCGCGCGCCCATGCCGCTTTCTGCTCTAATTTTCCGTGAAATGCGTGAAGTTCGGCAATTCCCACTTCCCGGTTCAGCCACTTTGCTTCGATCAGATAGGTCTCGCCAGCGAGGCTGAAACTGCCATCGATCTGTTCGCCCCTGAGTCTAAACGGTTCGCGCGCCGCCATGCCGAAGGCGTCAAAAAGCTCCTTCAGATAGGCTTCGAACGCATAACCGCGATCATGAGGTCGCATGTCACGCACGCTGAGCAGCCGCGTACGAAGGCCAGCCCAATCCTGAATTGAGAGCTTTAGCGCTGGCACCAGTCCGCTGGGGATCCCGGTTGCAGTTCCTTCGAGCCGCGCCACGACCGCAAAAATCTGCTTCTTCGCCAGAGGCTGTGCGTCATTTTGGCCAAGCCTCTTCAGCATCGCGTCGCGGTACTCCCACAAGAGCCTTAGAGTTCTGGCGGCCGTTCCATCATCAACGATCGTCAGGAAGGTGCGGAGGCGCTTCCCCTTCGAAGTGCCCTCGCGCTTGTACATCTCGGCGTCAATGTCGACTTCGAGTTCCAGCGCGAAGAACTCTCCGAAGGTCCGGTTCGAAAAATCGAGAATGTACCCCCGCTCTCCCCCTCGGAAGACAAGGTCAATCATATCAAGCTCGACCGGCCTGATCGTACTCATGAGAAAAGCTCGCTGTGCGAACCCAAACGAACAACCACCAGCGTCTCATCGTCGGGCTTCGCATAGATCAGCACCAAGTCTGGCCGGATATGGCAGTCGCGATAGCCTGCCCAAGTTCCACTCAGGCCATGATCGCGAAGCTTTGCTGGCAAAGGAGCGTCCGTCAAAAGTAGCTCAAGCACCGGAACCAGAACGCCATCCAGTTCCGGATCGGTCTTTTTCTCACGCTTGTAATCGCGCTTAAATTTGGTGGTGCGTTCGATCTCGCGCATTATCCACCTCCGCTGCTATCAGCCTCGGGGGCAGCAGGAACCGCAGGTGACGGTACCGGCGGCGGGGGTGGCGGGGGATTGTTCGGCGAGTGTGGCACAGGCCAATCCGCTGTCATGTCGGTTACGCCGAGTTCAAGGGCCGTCTCGATCAAAGCATTGTAGCTAGCCTCGGTCAGGCCAGGCGTCTTGATGTGGCGATGCCACCGCAAAATGAAGTGCGGGTTCCAGATTATCGCATGGCCCATCGGACCCGATTTGCCTGGTTTGATGTCGATGAACTCCAGCTCCTGAAGCAGCTTCATCCGCGTCGTCCATGTGTGCTCACCGCGCTGACCACCAAAGCCTGAGGCATTGGCCATGTCCGCATTCTTGTTAAGGGTAACGAAACTGTTGTCCCACGTGTTGCACCACAGCGTTAGGTACGTCGCCGAGACCGGCGTCCCTTTTGTGATCTCGTCCATGATCTTCAGGATCATGGGCATGGTCTTAGGAATTGTCGTGAAGCCCTTTTGCTTTTTTCGGTCCCACAGCCATGGTTCCTTGCCAGGCCAGAGGTGATCCCGAAGGGCTTGCTGCTTTTTCGCAATTGCGCTGGCTGCACGTACTGTCGCCATCTTGAAGTTCCTTACACCTTAATGGATGACGAGCCGCCGCCAACCTCATGGCGGCAATTTTCTAGAAAAATGGTAATGTTTTCAATGCTTTATGTGTTTTAATAAATGGGATGAGAAGCGGACTTGTCGCATCTCTCACTCCTAAGATTACAGCGCACATCACAACTTATCAACTTCCATGCAACGTTCATTGCAAAGACTGTTAAAATACCCATTCATTCTCAATGTGTTAACCCGATTCACTCTGTACTCTCTAGTGCTCACTGTTCTTCGATGTTCTGACGGTGCTCCATGTGCTCCCGAGGATAGTCCAGAAAGGGGGCGGGAATCTTGACCAAGTGGCAGCAAGGGGCCATTTACAATTTGTAGCTACAACGTGGCTACCGATGTTTGGAAGATTGCCATGCCTGCCGCTGAAGTTGTTCGAGCGCGTATCAACCCTGATCTGAAGAAGGAAGCCACTGAGGTGCTTGGCACCATGGGGCTGTCTGTCTCCGACGCAATCCGGATGATGCTGGTTCGTGTGGTTGCTGAGCGGAGCTTACCTTTCGAGGTCCGCTCGCCGAACCGCGAAACTGAGGCTGCGCTTGAAGCGGCAGCCAACCGAGACGTGGTGCGGTTTGCAGATGTCGGCAGCCTCTTGGCAGATCTGAACGACGCAAGCTCCTAACGTCGCATCAATGAGGCTGACAGCCAACCATCAAGCTACGCTGGCCTCCGCCTGCTCAGATCCAGGGTAACGATTGCCACAGAACCCGAGACTCCCGCGGGCAGTAGGGTCTGCAGCATTTGCCTCATTTCCTTCGCAGCGCTTGGACGGATGATGCCCTTCGGTGGCGCCTTCAGTCGCCTGCTCCTCGGAACATCGTCACCGAACCAGAAAACGACGTAAATCCCCTTTTGAGCGGCTTGATGGTGGATTGCGTAATAGCGATCGAGCTGACCCGAAGCGGCCGTCCAAACCTGATCATTCCATTGCCCCTTACATTCGAGGGGAACAACGAACTTGCCGTAGCTGAAAATCGCATCGCTTCGCTTGCCGCGTGGCATGGAGGCTTCAGAGAATGCCTGGATGCCGAAAGGCAGATTGCCACCCAGCAACAGCAACATCTGATCGCGGCACTCGTTTTCGATCTTCGGAGTGCCATCCTCGCTGTAGAAATTGTCGACCGGATTCAGGGGGTCGCCCTTCAGCCTTTCTTGCAGCCGCTCAAGCTCTGCGAGGATTATCGCCTGTACGTCGGCTGGACTTTGCGGCTGCCCTGTACTCGTCAGCACCGCCTTGTACTCAGCCAAGGTAGGGGCACAGAAACTCGATTCGAGATGGGCTTTGCGCTGCAACGCGATGTTGGCCTGGATCGTCTGACTATACCCATCATCCGGCATGGCGCGAAGTCTGCGTAGCACTTCGCCAGCTTGAGGGTCAGGGTTCTTGCCGATCTGATAGACTATCCATTCCAGAAGCTGGGTGGCATCCCACGGGTTCTTGTCCCCGCTAGTCGTGCGGTCAGGTCTGGCGGTAAAAGGCCATAAGGTCCGGAAGGTCCTGAACAACCACTCCAACTGCCGAAGAGAAGGAGCGAGGTAATGCGCATGATTTTGGCGGCCATCGTAGAAAGGCTGTGTGAGAGGCCATAGAAGTGATCTGTTGTCGCGATTAACTGGAGGAAAACGCGACAAAGCACGTTCGAAATCAGTGCAAAATCTTATGCCCAACCAAAAAGTCTGTCGGTCGCTCACCTCATTGAAAGCCGCAAGCCGCTCGTTCGCAATTGTGGACAGTTGCTCAATTTCCTCCGAAAGGGTGTCTGCGGGACTATGCACGACACCCTCCACCAGGGTTCGTTCGATTTCGAGCGGAAGATCTGGGAATTCCGCCAGCCATTCAATAGCGAGACGGGTGGATAATGGCCGCTCTGCCCCCACCCGCATGAACCGGTTAAGATCGGGAACGTAATTCCGGTTTGCCCGAAACATTGGTTCGAACATGCGGCGAACATGTGTCTCGTATGCGTTTCGATCCTTACGTAAGATCTTTCGCAAGGCATGTTCGAGACCATCAAAAGTTTCCCGGAACCCTCCGAGTTCGTGGCTGCTTGCAATCAGCAAGGCCGAGAGAAGATCCGTAGGTAAATCGTCGAAGCTCTCACCATTATCAAATCTTTGTCCGGCTCCAGCGAGCATCGGAAATACGAAATGCCATACCCGGGATTGGGCATAGCTGTCGGCAATCTGATCTACGGAAGGAAGATCCTTCCGGTGCAGGACCGCCTCGAACCCCTGCAGGGCAGCATCCCGTATCTCCGGCCCCACCCAGTTTTCGATCCGATCGCGTGGCCGCGCCTCTCGATCGAAGTCAGAATACATGTTCAGGTACACGCGGGAGAGTTTGCTCACCCAGTCGAGCTCGCCAGCAAGAATTTTTTGTATGTTTTCAGTGAACTCTGCACGAAGCGTTTTATTGTCTCTTTCTTCTTGCCGCTTTCGAGCACGATCCTTCCTCCGATATTCTAGTTCCCACCCGTCGAGCTTCTGTCGCCTCGGCCGCTGGACAAGGAATTCCAAAAGTTCTCGATCACCCTTGGCATAGGGTCTCGCGATCTTTCGAGTGGCAACCGGAATTACCCCATCAGTGCGAAAGAAGGCTACAAGGCTCTTCCAGCGTTCCCGATCCGACGGACGTTTTCGCTCCACCACCTCTCGCAGAAACAGCTCCGCATCCTCGTCACTAAAGCGAAAGCCGCTCGATGCTTGTTGAAGCCGAGATCCAACTGCCCACAGGCTAAAGTCGGCTGCGTCATCGAAAAGCACAATCCGCTGAACACCTCGCCTGAGCTCGGGATTGCTCAGAATAGCAGCCTCAATCTTGGCGTTGTCATCATCCTTGCGCGCCCATCGCGTTTGGACCATCTGCAGCCACCTCCACAGCCGCTCAGGGGAAACAGGCCCTGCCGAGATCTGCAAATGACGCGCGGCCAAGGCCTGTACGAGATTACAGAACTCACTCCATCCATCATGCAGTCCGTCATCGAGACGCTTCTTGGCGTTGAGACCGGGCAAGACGATGGCTGCGAATGCATCAAGCAAGTGCGCAATGCGATCATCAGGATATTCTTTGTGGAGCCTGAAAAACGAGCCGAACACTCGATTTCTTGCCCGCCGTCCGGTTTGGGTCAGGCGGCAATCGGCTAGGATAACCTTCGCGACCAATTCAGGCTCAAGCCGGTCATATCCGATGTCGTCCAGAAGCTCCGCACCGGCTCTCGTGGAGTCCGAATCTCCAAAAAGCATCAATTGCCCGAGCGCCTCCGGCCAATCCAGCGGATCAGGTCGAATTGCTGCTAGTGCTTCGCCGGCAAGTCGTCTCTCCCGGTAAGTCCTCCTCTTGTCCAAGAGGATGTCGGAAAGCTCATCCTTTAAGAGGGGGGCAACCCCGCTGCCGGTAATCGCCTCAAGGACAACGAACCGGAACAACACGCTGTTTCCTGTGTCCGTTATCGCAGCTCTTAGATCATCAGCCAGCGGCACCTGTGCCAGACCGCTCAATGCTTCCGAGCGCCCCCAGCCATCTCGAAACTGCGGATCATCGTGTGCGAGTCTGCGCAGTGCCCCAAGGAGTGCACGCGCTTGGTCGAGAGCAAGACCATCGCCGTCACCATAGCGAAGTATGCCGTATGGGTCGCGCTCAATAGCGCCGGGTCCAAGTCGCGTAGGACTAAACCGAGGCAACCAGGCATGAAGCCCACGAAGCGACGAAGGCACGCCACTTTCGCTGCATATGAGTGCGAGCATGCGGTGAGCCACAACGCTTGAGCCATTCAGAGCGTCGATCACTTTATCAAGGTAGAGCGACAGCCATCTGGCTGCCAGATACTCAGCGACCGTCCGATGCAACGGCATGAACTGCCCCGGAGCCCCTTGGACAGCTCGGAACAGATTGCTTCCGATCACCGCATGCATGTCGGCTCTGTCAGCAAGTCCGCTCATCTCAGAAACGGATATCGTCTGCGCTGATTTTCCGACCCGCTGGATAGCAGACTTCCCGGTCACCAGGAGCGCAGCGCAAAGCGCCCCCGCCGCTTCCAATGCCGCTTCACGGGAAAGAACTGAGAACCCCCTATCTGAATGATGCGGGTTCACCTCGATACAAAGCTGGTCAATCGCTTGCTCATACAATTCCGCTCGATTGTTGGGGACATCACGGTCGGACAAAACGATTGCTGACACGAAGTCCAGATACAGAGGGTTTTGAAAGAAATTTTCGAGACCGGCAGCATTGAGTGCGTAAACTGCAGCATTCGCTTTTTCTCGACCGATGCGGGGGGTCAGAGCAGCTACCGCCTCATCGGTGGTCAGCATCTCCAACTCCACAACAGCTGGATGCTCGCCGTACTCGTCAGCTATATCGATCTCTGCACTTTTGCCTTTCCAATCAGCAGCCCGGCAGGAAAGAACGAAGTTTGGCTTCCCGCAGGCGATGAGCTTTTTGAGCACGCTGTTCAGAGCGTCTGCTTCCCCTGAGGAAGCGATTTCATCGAGCCCATCGATAACCAGGCGCCCGGAACCGAAATCAGTGTGGTCAGGTTGACGCACAAGTTTTGTCGCACGAATGAAGCCTGCCCCCTCCTGTGCTCCATATCGCTCCATTAGCCACGTCTTGCCCATCCCCGGGTCACCGAGGATGACGACCGACCCTGAGAACCGGCGAAAAAGATCCTGTTCGGTTGCCGACTGCAATCTGCCATCTTTGTCGGACCATGTAAGGCGACGACAGATGTATCGTTGTTCTTGTTCGGCGTTGAGAGGAGAGGCGCTTCCCATAGCGTCCAAGATATCATCATGTTGAGACCAAGGACGCCAGTCTCGACATCGATTTATGGTGGGGAATTGTGTGGGTAGCGCTGCCCTTCGGGCAACCTGCTATACCCGTTGTGCGGACCGCGCCTGTGTCTGAGATCCTGAGACGGACTATCACGGGTCTAGGCTCTTGGTTTGGCACATTACGTCCTGCCCAGCGCCAAAAGGAGAGAAAGCTCCGGTTTGTTGGGCATCCAAAGGCAACTGTCGAATTTTTCTAGCCCCGCCTGAGTGTTTCCTCTATGTTCCAAGGAGAAGCGGGATGAATGCCATCATGACCAATTTCGACATCGATGCTGAGAAGGCTCGCGAAACCCGCAAGTGGGATGGGTTGTCCGAGATCGATCAGGCAATCCGCGACAATCGCCTCATGGAGTACCGGATCAAGAAGTCCTGGGCTGATCCTTGGGGTCGCAAGCTGACGATATTTGGCGTTTTCTTCATCGTTGCAGTGTTCGTTTTTTTGGCTGGCGCCTCATTCGGACTGTGGTGATCCGAACATCACCAATCTTTTACATCATCCGCTGCCTCTGCACTCGCGCCCTTGGAGCTCTTGGTGACAGCATCGAGGCGCGATCTCGATCCGCCTATCGTCTTGCGACCACCAGCCTGAGCGCGCTGTACCTCATCTTGGATGGCGCTTGTGTCCATCTGAGGCACGGTTGCTTGATCCCCTCCACCAATCTGCGCACGCCCGCGCACAGAACTTGGACCAGAGATCGAAGGGCGAGAAACGGGCTGTCCTGCAGGTAGAACAAGGCGGTCTTCGATCCCGTCCCGAAGTTGCTCGGCGTAGCTTTCGATGAATTTACCCTGCAGTGCCTGGCCTTCCGGGCTGAGCTGGAAAGCGATGTCGTCGAACCGCGCGGAGCCGTAGAAGTCGCGATTGCCCTCGATCTCGGCCAAGCCCCAATCTCTATAGGCTTGCGATAGGTTGAGGTTGCCAGCTGCGCTGTCGCCTTCGAAGAATGACGCCTGGTTTTCGAGGCGATTGGCAAGCTCCTCAGCCCGGCGTGCTTCCACGGTATAGCTTTGCGCCTCTGTCAGCGACGCGTTCAAGCCGCTCGCAGTGCTCGATACTGCAGAGCTTGATGAGGTGCTGACGGATCGGATGAAGCCGTCGCGGGTGTTTGACCAATTTCGGCTGTCCGACATTTGAGACAGGCTCCCGAAGATCCGCGAACGATCCTCCGACGCTATGCCGATATCACTGTCGGTCCAGGTCCGTGTCCCACCACCCTTTGCACCAATGCTTCCAGAAAGCACCCCGTTCGACAGGCCAGCCTTGGCTCCGGCCTCGCCGCCAAGGGACCATGAGGTCGAGATGTCATCAGCCGCCCTGCGCGACAGACCGAACTGCCGCTGCAGGTTGGTAGAAGCCTGATCGACCTCGCTGAAAGCGCTCTGGATGCTGTCCGAGTTCGAGGTGCCGCTGGCGCTCTCGAAGGAATTGCCCTTGCTGAACTGGTCTCTGAGCTCGCGGAACTTGGTTACCGCACTGCTGGTCGATTCCGCAGCGACGCTGGCATAGCTCTCGCTGTTGGCACGCGCTTGCGATGCCATGGTCGACAGCCTTGCGGTGAATTCCTGCCCCAGCGTCGGGGTGAAGGGATAGCTTGAGTTCGGGAGTTGATCGTAGCTCGCCTGTCCGAAGCTCGTGGTCACCGAGCCGCTGTCGCTGACCGTGCGGGTCTGCGGTGCGCCATAGGTGAAGCTCGGCGCGACGGTCCCTTGCGCGAACTGGCGGGTTAGCACGCTCGAATTTTCGAAACTGGTGTTGCCGAGCGAGACATTGCCCGTGCTCGCCTCGCGCGCGGCCTCCTCGGCCGCGTTCTGGCTCGGATTGAGGTAGCTTGTCGCATGGTGCGAGATCGCCATCGCGCCCTTGGCAACGCCGCCGGCGAGGAAGGGAACCGAGGCAATGAGATATCCCGCCAGAAGGCCGATATCGCTGTTGACGTCGGCCATGCCGGTGAAGCTTGCGAGGCTGATGCCGTTGGCGCCCGTCGCCGCCGTCATGTCGGCCGATCCTTTGACCATGAGCATCATGTGGAGGATCACGAACAACGGACCCCACGCGGCAAGGTAGAAGAAGCCTGTAATGTAGCCCTTCAACGCCATAGGTCCGGTCTTCGGCATCAGGAACAGCGGGAAGAGCACGGGGAACAGGGCGTAGAACAGCACCGTCAGCACGATATTGAGGAGCGGCACCCACTTCATCGCATTGCTGGCAATCGAGCCATAGGTGCGCTCGGTCTGAATGTCGGCGCGGGTCTGGGCATAGACATCGACATTCCCGGCACCAGTTGCCGCCGACATCGAATGCATTGCCTGGCTCATAGCGTTGATGGTGAGCGTCTGTTTGAAGATATCGGTCGCACTCGACGAGACACCGGTCAGGTACTGGTAGGCGACCGGCAGGTCGGCAAACAGCTTGGCCTTGGCGAGGGTCGCCGTCTGGTTGGGGTAGAGCTGTCGTCCGAACACGGTGCCCATGCTGTCGACGAGGCTCGCCCACTGGCCATTGAGCGCGCCATAGGCTTCGCGGCAGGTGACAATATTGGCAGTCACAGCGCCCGAACCCGCATCACGCGTGAGAAAGCGCTGCGCGCGCGCTTGGCTGCCCGGCGCGATCGTCGACCAGATATCGCCGCTCTCCGCCAATTCCTTCATCGAGTAGCGGCCGAGCAGCACGTCATAGAAGACGCATTGCCGGAAATGCTCATCGAGGTTCGCCGCAAATTCCGGATCCGAGATGCGCAGCGAGCGCGTTGCGTCATAGAGCCGCGCGCCGTAGATCATCCCATTCTTCGAGTAGTTGAGATCCCCGGGCAAGGCGAACACGACCTCGGCCGAGCCCGTGAGATAGTCGCCTATCTGGCTGGTAAAGCTCGCCATCAGCGCAAGGCCGAGCGGCACATTGCTGACAGTGGCCGGTGCCAGGCCGGGGTTGATCCGGTCGGTGACGCGCACATCAAGGCGCGGCACCATCAGGCACGAATAGATCAGCGTGGCGCCAAGGAACCAGTTGATCCAGGCACGCCAGTCCTGGTTGAATGCCAGCGTGATCGCCGACAGGGCAAGGCCCATGACCATCACGACCTGAAGCAGGCTCTTGTAGCCGCCATTGCCGGTCCAAGCCGCCACCGCCTGAAAGACGTTGACGAGGTAATCCCCGCCGCCAACCGTGAAAATCTCGACCATTGTGCTGCGTTCCTCGCGAGGCGGCCTTGCGGCTGGGTTTGGGGATTACTGGGAAAGCGCGCGCGACTGCACGCCGCGCGACCAGTCAAGCGAGGCCGACATTCCGGGCGACATCGAGGCGGCGAGCACATTCTCGATGAAGGCCGTCTTCTCGATGATCTGCATGATCGCGCCGACCTTGAGATGCGTGTTGGCCTGCCGGTCTGCGAGCGCCTGCCTTACGACATTGACCTGACCTTGCCACATCGCGATCTTGGCTTCGTCGGCGCCGATGAAGCTCGACATCGAGCGGCCGGACTCGCTGACGATGCGGTCGAGCACGGCGAAGAGCAGATCGACGCTGGCGATCTCGGCGAGGGTCTCGCGATCATCGGTCGGCATGCCGCGGCCATAGGCCGCCTGCACCGTCAGGATCTTGTAGAGCGGGATCGATGCGACCTGCAGCAGCTCCTTCTGGGCCTCGGTGATCGGCGTGTCTTCGCGGATCGCGTCCACCATCCCGGCGATAAGTGCAGCAACGCGAGGACGAAGTGCCTTGGATGCCGGAAGGCTCAATGGCTTGAAACCGGGATCGAGGCATTTGTCGGGCTCATCGCAGTCATAGATGAGGACATTGCTGCCGCTCGTGCCGTCGAGCAGGGAGGTGACGAGCGTCGAAGAGGCATCGCCCGCGATCGGCACGAACTTGCCCGGCTGATCGTCGGTAGGCGGGATGTAGATGATCGTGCCGAGCAGCGTCATCGCATATTCAGCGAGTTCGCGGTCGAAGTTGCCTCCGGGCGAGAAGAAGGCCGACTTCTTGAGGATCGTCCAGGTGTAGTTTCTGGCGACGCCCGGATTGACGTCGTCGTACTGGCCGGATCCTTGCGCCGTGGTGCTCGCCCGCTGGCCCCTGGTGCCGCAGCCATGCTTGGCAGCCGCGTAGTCGGTGAAGATGCCTTCCGAGTTCCCGATCGCTTCGCAGATCGCCTTGTCGGCAAGGTCGCCCTTCGGCCAGATCCCGCCCACCAGACCCTGCGCCATCTCGCAGGAGTTGATGTTGAGATTGTTCATGAGCTGCGCCTTCTGTGCAAACTCCTGCATGATCTTCGAGCACTCGGGGCAGACAGTGTCGATCGCGAGGCTGAAGGCGAACCCGACCGCGTTGTTGGCCACCGCCTTCATCATCGCGACGATCTCGCTGGCATTGATGAAGCTGAAGGACCCGGCGAAGATGTCGATGCCGCCGCAGCCGGCGCGTGCGCGCGGCAATTGCAGATTGGCAATGTTGGTCGTCTTCTGCGGAAAGCGCGTCCAGACATTGCCGAGGCTGTAGTAGCCGGCCGACTGACCCTCGAATGCGGTCGGACCCGTGACGTTGGACGCCCCGCCGACATCGTCGAGGAATGCGTCCATCGAGCTTCCGACATCGGCCGATGCGCTCGTGAGGGGCAGGGCGACGGCGATCAGTGCCGCAAGAGCTTTGGTCTTCATCCCATGTCTGGGGGTTCCGCGCTGATGGCTTTGCGGCTCTAGGTCGTTCCATGGGCGCGAGGTTTCAGTAGTCACGGCCAGCTTCCTTCGATGTGAGGAGATAGATGCGGTCCTGGAGCTCATCGGCGCTCATCACGCCGTAGCCGATCGGGATGGGGCGGCCCTTCTCGGCGTCCCACAGCACGATCGCGGGGGTGATCTTCGGCTCGAGCCCGAGCCGCGCGCGCTGGTTGGTCTCTACGGTGTATCCGGGGAAATGGCGCGACGGACCGCCATCGGTCGAGATCGCGCGCACGGTGATGCGCCAGCGCGATGCCACGCCCTGGACGATGGGCGACATGACCTCGCAGGCGCCGCAGCTCTGCGCGAAGAAGTAGAACAGCCCGTAGCGCTGCGAGAGCTGAGCCATCGCGGCATCGCGCTCCGCGTTGCGATCATCCTGCCATTGCCGCTTTCCGAGTGTCGAGACCGGGCGCTGCAGCGTGTAATCGAGCTCGGGATCCTGCCAGATCGCCCGCTGCCAGACATCGCTGAACAGCGATGCCCGGTCGAGCTGTTCACGCTGAAAGCGGATATAGGCGGTCACATTGGCAGGGGTCGGCTCGAGGATCGCCTTGGCCTTGAGCTCGCGCAAGGTGGCGGTCACAGCATCGAGCTGTTCGGTCGCAGTTTGCGGTTGCTGCGGGTCTTCCGCCTGGGGCTTTTCGGCCTTGGGTTTGGCGCAGTAGAACCAGTAGCCAAGCTTGCGCTCCTGGCAGTAGAAGCTGTCCTGCTGCTCTCCCGCCTGCACCATTGGCAGTTCTTCGGCCCGCAGCGGCGTCGCCGCGACAGCGAGCAGAGCGATGCAGGTGGCGAGCGGCCGCAAGGCGGCCCTAATTGCTGGCACGGGCATAATAGTCCTCGATTTTCTGCTGGAGATCGCTGGCTGCTGTGAGCTCGTCGGGCAGGCGAGCAGCCTCGGTGAATTCGGCGTACACCTCGCCGAAATCCATCTGGCTGAGATCGAGCCGGGAAAACTCGTCGAGCGTGAAGCCGCGGCACTGCTCGGTCTTGGGATTGCCCCACGGCTTGTTCAGCTGCCTGCGCCCCTGCTCCTGCAGGATCCGCGAGAGCTTGGATTCAAAGCAGCAATAGGCCTTCTTCTTGGTCAGGCAGACGCCAAGAAAGCTGTCTGAGCAATAGGTGCCGACATAGGCGCACAGGCCCTTGGCATCGCGCTCATGCAGCAGCATTTCCTCGCGGCTGCAGCCAAGGCTCACAAGGAGCTGGATCCCGGGGATCAGCGGAAAGCCCTTGCCCTTGCAGCAATTAAGGACGCCGAACACCTTGGACGAACAGGTGTTGCGGGTACCCTTGAACAGGGTGAGCGTGTCGGGATCGAACTCGCGGCGCGCCTGATCCATGGCATTCAAGGCGACGACGGCATCCTTGAACTCGTCATTCGCCTCGCGCTCGATCGTCTCGCATGAGCCATCGATGCAATAGACGTCGCCATCACAGATGAACTGGTTGGGGCTGCCGGGCTGATCGGGAACCGGGCAATCATAGACCCGCTCCCAAGTACGACAGGGCTCGCCCGAGAGGCATTCCTCGCCGACCAGCGCGCAGCCCGGCGTCGTCTCGAGGGTCTGGCAGTCCTGTGCTTCGACGAATTGAGCGCAGGTGAACTGCCGCTCCCACGCCCAGCAGGGCTGCGTCACGGCGACGCCGTCGATGATCCGGGTGACCGGATCGCTGTCAGAGCAGGCCTCGGTAGCCTCGCGGCAGCTGGCATCCGCTGCGAAGGGGCAGCGGCTTTCATCGCGACTGGTGGTGACGTTCCGCGTCGCTACGATGTTCTGGAGTTCGCCGCCTGTAACCGGGGCGGGGCAGGACATGACACTGATGGGGTTCCCGGGCTCGGCACAAAAGCGCGGTCCGCCGAAGTCGCCCCATTGCAGGCAAGGGCCTTCGATAAATCCCGTGCGCTCACAGCTCGCCGCATGGAACCGTGTGCAATCTTCCTCAAAGCCCGAACCAAATTCGCTGCACCAATAGATGTAGCGGGTCTCTGTCTCGACCGCGACGTTGAGCGGGATCGTACAACTGCGCGTCTCCTCGCTCGCCGTGTATCCGACATTGCAGGTTGCCATGTACCGTGCGCCCGTTCCGCTGCCAGGGGGCAGCGGGACGCAGCGGCCCTGCGAGCCGCTGACGCTCATGCCGCTGGTAAAGGCAAGCGGGTCGGCACTGATCTGCCCGCTGCGGGCAACAACCGCATCGAGGTCCTCGGGCGTGAAGCGCGCGCGCCGCTCCATGGAATCGCGCATGGTGCGATAGCCGGTGTTGGCATTTGCCTGGCTTGCCGCGTCGCGCTCCATGCGCGCAGGATCATCGAAATAGCGGGATTCGGCCGGCGCGCTGCTGAAGTTCGGGATCCTGTCTGCGTCGGGGCGCGTGGTCGCCGCGCTTTGAGCAGCGCCAGCCTGTTCGCGGCCGAATGCCTTGCCTTCGGCCTTGGCCGCCTCGGTGGTGCTGGGGCCCTGACGCGTAGTCTGGGCCTGTGCGGCGGGTGCAAGGCACGCGATGAGGACAGCGGGAATGATGAGGAGCCTGCGTATCATGGTCCGGTCCTTTCAAGGCGGCCAAGATATTGGGAAGCGATTCGCGCAGCCGGGCCTTGTCCGCGCGCGATGGTTTCGAGCGCGAAGGCAGGTTTCACATTGCCGCTGATGCGGTCATGCGGCGGCACTGTAGTCTGGCAATCAAACCCGTCGCACAGGTCGAAGTCGCTGCTCGCGACCACATAAGTCGGGACGGCAGTTACATTGAACGCGCGGAACAGGCGGGGGTCGATCCCCACCTGTCCCAGCGTGTCCTGGTCGAGCGCGAGCTTGCCGAGCGCTTCGGTGAACGCCTTGGCGCTGCCCTGCGGAAAGCCGCGCAGCGCGACCACACCGCCTGCAGCATTCACGTCGCGGATCATCTGTTTGAGAGCAGCCGGCGGCATCGACAGCGATGCAAAGGCGATGAAGCGCGGCGCTTCGCCGAGCTCGCTGGTCGCCATGGTCCCGGCATCGACCACCATGCGGTCGAAATCGAAGGTGTCCTGCGAGGGCGGCTTCGCCGCCGCTCTTGCCGCCTGCGTATAGTTCTGGCCATGCGTCTGCGCGCCGCGCGCATTGGCATCGGCCTCTTCCATAAGGGCCTTGGCCCGCGCATGTGCGGTGGCAGCGAGCGCCTCGGCCTCGCCCGCATTGATCTCAGCCTTCGCGCGGATGGCAGCGAGATCAAGCTCGGGCTCAATCGACTGTGCCGCAGCGCCGGCAATGGCCGCGAGGCTGATGAGGCTCGCGAATACAGCAAGATGAAAAGGGCTCTTCATAGCGCGCAGCAATTCCGTTTGCGCCAGACCAGGTAGCCCATGTCCTCGCCGATGGCGGGGTAGACCTGTCCTGCTGACATGAAGGTGGTGGAGGCGCCAATCGGCGCGCAGGCATAGCGGCCCTTGGTCTGCGGATTGGGGTTGGTGGCCTGGAAGCGGTATTGCTGCTTGCGCATCACCGGCATGAGATACTTGCCGCACAATCCCTTGCTGCCCATCGTTCCCCAGGCGACGAGCTGCCGATGCAGCTTGTACGAGAAGCGCGACAGAGCCAGGCGCGAGGCCTGCACATGGCCGATCGTCGCCGAGACATTGCCATTGAGCGGGTACATCGTGCCCTGGCACCCGGCGCACCAGAACAGATCGTCGCTCGGCAGTTTCGATGTCGCTGCGACACAGTCCGCCGCGCAGGCCGCCAGTGCCAGCGGGTTGGCGAAGAGCACGCTCTCGGGATTGATGATCGCGGTGAGTTCGCTGTCCTGCCACAGCGGATCGATCTCGCTCACATAGAGAATGTCGACCGAACCTGCCTCAAGGCACAGGAAGTCGGCGACCAGCTCCATCCAGTAAATCAGCGGATAGGCGTACCAGTGGACATGCCACTGCGAATGGTATTGGGTCGCGCCGCCCACCGCCGAAGGCCCGGCCATGGTCTTGAACCCGATGTCAAAGCCGGGATCGATCTTCATCCCGCCCAAATTGACGAAGCACCACGGCTTCATGCTGACATCGGCGAGGCGTACCGGCTCCCAGAAGCCCATCGCAATCCCGGGCCGGATGCCGCACAGGCAGACCGGCAGGTCCGGGTTGTCGGGGTCCGGACGGTTCGAGGGCCAGATCTTGAGGCTCCCGACCGAGATCGGGAACAGGCACGACCAGCAGATGTCGGTGATCGGGTTGACGAACTTGCCCGTGCATTTGCCCGGGCCCGCATCCGCGCTGGCCGGCGCGCTGAGGCTCAGCATCAGGAGCGCGCTGCAAATCCATGTCAGGAAACGCTTTCTCCGGGTCATGATGGCTTGCGCTCCCGAGGTTTGAGCGGAACCTCGCTGACGCGCAGCACACGGCCTTGCTGCTCGACCACGGCCGGAACGGCGCGGATGCCGAAGTGCTTCACGAGGGTCCCGCCCTGGTCGAAATAGAAGCGGCGCTGGCGGGCTTTCATCAGTGCGAGCGGCGCGCCGCGCACCAGAATGAACTTCGCCGACGTGGTCCCATAGCGCTGGCTCGCCCATGCGATTTGCGCCGGGTCGTCGCCGTTGAGAAACACAAGGGGAGCGCGCAGGCGCACAGTGTCGAGCGGATTGACCCGCGTGCCGGCCGCAATGATGATCCGACCCTTGTCGTCAGCAATGTCGCGGTCCGCGCTGATCGTCGGATCGAAGTCCCAGCTCCGGGCGGTTACAGCGTTCGTGATACCCGCAACCGGCTCGGGACGATTGACCCGCGCGATCGTGCGCTGCTTCAGTTGCTTATTGAGCCGCGCGGTCTCGCCGGTTTTTTCAAGGTGGGTCAGCCGCGCTTCGATCTGCTTAAGAAGATCGGGCTCGATGACAGGCCAGAGCGTTCCATGCTGGCCATAGTCGCGCGCGGCAGCTGGCGCGCTGCAGGCGAGGCACAATGCTGCGGTAAAGAGGAGCGCCTTCACAGGATCGGCCTCCCGACCCCGAGGATGCGTGATTTGCAGACCCATCCGATAGCCGCATAGCGGCTGTCGAAACTGTCCTTGTGCGGGGTTGTGACAAAATAGCAGCCCTTCGGCACTGCTCCGGCTCGGCCAAGTGCGAGAGGCTCGCCGCGGCGGCTCGCCGGTTTGGCCGTCGCGACCAGGCGTCCGTTGACGAAGAAGGCGCGGTCCTTGCGGGTTACGACATCGCCGGGCACGCCGCTCACCACCTTGCCGAAGGGCTTCGGCTCCTTGCCGAAATGCGCCTCGAGCAGCGGGGAGGGCGGCGGCACGAACAGGATGATGTCGCCGCGCTGCGGGACGGCGCCCTTTGTGGTCCAGAGCGCCCAAAAAGGCAGGCTCGGGCTCACATTGATCATTAGCGCATGGCCCCTGGCAAAGGCACCGAGCGCGGTGAGCGCGAGCGCGCCTGCGCCAAGGCCCGCGAGCAGCACAAGGCGGCGCGCGGTGGCCGAACGGGTGAGGATCTCAGGGCTGCGCATGGCGAACGCCTGCCACCCGCCGCGCCACATCGGCGCGGACACTTTCGGTAAGGTCGGGCGCGCTGCCCGACACCACAGCTTCGGCCACCAGCACGGTGCGCCCGTCGCGGCCCAGAGCCTCGACCGAGGCTTCGACCGCCTTCAGGTAGAGCTCGACTTTTTGCTTCGTCTCTTCGGGCGGCCGGCCGGCGCGCGCCTCGGCCTCGATGAAGTCGCCCATGATGCGGCTCAGCTGGACCGTCACAACTTCGCGCTTTTGGAGGGTAAGCAGCGCGTCAGTCGCCCAGACGCCCCAGAGGGTCGAGCCGATCATGCTCACACCCAGCACGATGGCCGCGGTGTTGATCGCGGGAAGCTTGCTGCGCAGGCTTTTTGTTGCCAATATGTTCTTCACAACTTTTCTCCCGAGAGTTCGCGGCCCAGATCACGCAGGAAGCGCGGCAGGCGCCAGGCAATCAGCAGGGTGGCCAGCCCGATCAGCACGACCTTGATCTCGCCAAGGAATGCGACCTGCCGGGCATGGTCAGCCGCAAGGAAGCGCTCGGCGATGTTGGCGAGCTGCCCAAACAGCAGCCCTGCGTCCCCGCCCGACAGGGCAAGGAAGAACAGCAGCGGCGCACCCAAGGCCATGAGATAGCTCGAGGCGATGAACCCGCTTGCCTTCAGCGCGATGAAGCAGAGGTCGCTGGCGCGCCGCTGCCAGGCGCGTTTGGGCGAGGATGTCCCCGGTGGCATGTCTGACTGAGGGAGCACTGACGCTTGGTGCGCCGGGTCGACGAGATGAAGTTCCATGGCTTTCTGGGGTCCCTTGTGATGTTGTGAGGGCTATTGTTCAGGACCGACCAAAGGCGATCTGCTCGATCGCGTCGGCCAGCTGATGCCCGCGCGCGACTTCGGCATCGATCGCAGCGAACGTCTCAGGCGAGCTCGAGAACAGGGTCGCCGAGTACTCGTCGAGCACAAGCCGGCCGATGGCTTCGACCTCCGGGCCCTTGATGAACACCTCGGAATAGTCGTTGCCCAAGCGCTTGAGGCTGCGGATCAGCGTCTCGGTCCGGTCATCCATGTCGAGGCGCTTGCTTGCCTTGAAATCGGCGATGGTCTCGGGCTTTTGCTGGAGGATCAGCATCCAGTCGCTGTTCTCGAGCGCGGCCGTGGCCCCGTCGGACTTGTAATAGTCGTTCAATGACTGCGTCGCGGTCGCCAGCGCGCCGCCATATTTGCGGCAGGTGCGCGCATAGGTCTCGACGAACTCGCCCATCGACCCGCCCTTCAGCATCGACCAGGCCTCATCGATGAGCAGCAGCTTGCGCACCTGGCGCGGGGTGCGGGTCATCGCCTGGCTGGTCATGAACATGATCGCCGAGAGCACCACGGCACGCAGTTCCTCGCGCGCCGACAGGTCCGACATTTCGAAGACCGTGAAATCGCTGTCGAGCGCAAGGCTCGCCTCGCCCTCGAAGAAGGCGCCATAGGTCCCGCCGGCCATGTATGGGGCAAGCGAGGTCGCAAGATCGCTTGCGATCTCGTGTCCGACGCCGGCAAGCGCTTCGCCGACGCTGGTAACGGTCGCGGCGCTTCCCGCCTCGTTCCACACCACGTTGACTGCGCGGTCGATAAGACCGCGCTCGATGTCGGTGAGCTTGGCCGAGTGCCGTGCCATCTGGCCGATGATCGCCTTGACCATCCCGAAGCAGTCGAGCCGGTAATCCTCGTCCTCGGCCGCGCGCGCGGCATCGATCATCGAGAAGGGGTTGAGGCAGAAGCCCGCCTTCATCGTGAATTCGACAAAGCGGCCGCCCTGGAGTTTGACCGAGTGCTCGAAGCTGCGGCCATCATCGATCACCACCACCTGAGCGCCCGCGCCGCGCAGCGCAGCGCACATTTCCTGGAGCAGCACCGATTTGCCCGATCCCGACTTGCCGCAGATCGCGACGTTGTGATTGCCCGCCTCATTCTCGAAGGGGGACCAGAAGAAGGGCTGACCGCGCCTGCCAATGAACAGCAGATGGGGATGCGCGCTGCCGAGATATTCGCCCTGCATCGGCGCCATGTTGGCGGCGGTGGTCGACAAGACGGTCTTGAAGCGCTTCAGTCGCTCCATGTCGGCACCCAGCCCATCGGCGAGTGTCATCGGCATGGCAGCCAGCAGCCCCTGAATCTGCAGGAAGCGCTCGTCGGCAAGATCCCAGCCTGCCGCCTTGTAGATCGACTTGATCGCGCGCTCGTCGCTGTCCCCGCGCCCCAGCGGCGAGAAGGTCGTGAGGCCATAGAACACCCGTACGAGCCGGCGTCCTTCCTGCAGTTCGGCCTGGACATGCTGCCATTCTGCGGCCTGTTCGCCGATCCGTGGCAGGAAGCGCGCGCTGCGCGTTTCGGCAAGGCTGGTGGTGCGCATGAATTTGAACCCGGCCTTGGCGGCGGCCGCTTCCTGATCGGGATAAACGAGACACAGCATGGTCGCTGCGGGACAAGGAAAACGCAGCTTGTCGGTGAACAGATCGCCGATCAGCCGCGCGCATTCCCAGGGTGCCCAGCGCGCCGGGGTGTTGCGGACCGAAAAATGGCGAACATCGAAGGCGTCAGGGTAGATCGTCCCGATCTCCGGCACGCCGTCGCGAAGCTTGCCGGTCGGCCGGAAGCGCTCGGTTGCCAGCCGCATCCGGTCTTCCTGTACGATCAGTTCGATATCATGCCGGATCGCCTGCGTAGCGATCGCGTCGTGCGGATTATAGGCAAGGGCATCCTCCTGCGGCGCGGTGGTGGGGGACGTGAGGTCATCGATAATGGCGATGAGATCCTCCGGCCCCACCTCGACCACGCCGAGGTTCAGAGATTTGAGCATTGCGATCAGGCCGTCGCGGGTTTGCCGCAGCTCCTCATTGCTGACCGCCTTCGAAGCGGGAACGCCAACCGATACGATCACCTGGTGGTGGCGGGCATGGAACGGCGCATCGGCCGAGCCCGATTGCCACACCAGGCCATACAGGCGCTTGGCGCGGTGGCGCGCAATCGCCTCATAGACCCCGCCCTGCAGATAGCGCGGGGCGAACCACGGCGCGATGATCCGGCTGATGCGCGGCGAGGCTAGGTGCAGCACCTGCAGGCACGCGCCGGGTGGAAGACCTTCGGAGAAGAACTGTCCCAGGATCTCGCCGGTGCGCTCGTCGGCGCCGATGAGCGGCGTTACCGACAGCACAAACCCCTTGGAGCGTGCGTTGAGGTAGAGCCGGTTTGACGGATCATAGACCCGGTAGGGCAGCCAGTCCGAGAGCTGATCGATCATAAGGGCAGGGCGCGCCGGTTCGGAATGCTCGGCATCGCCCAGAAGCCCTGCAAGGACCCGGTCGACGATCATGTTGAGGCGCTGGGCCATCAGTTTTGCTCCTTCTCGGGCTGTGCCTTGCTGGCGGCTGCATCGCGCTTGGCCGTCTCGATCGCCTCGATGCTGGGGAAGGTCAGCGGCGCGCGGGTATTGGAAAGCCGGGGAGCTGGATCATGCGGGGACGCGGTCGCATGGAGCCCCCCGGCCACCGGTGCATCAGCACCGGTTGCAGTCTCGTTCGCCGGGGAGGGGGATACCGGCGGCGAGACCAACGGGAAGAGATCGGAGTGGTTGTCGGGCTGAATGAGGATTTCGGCGTCGGGGGTGTTCTGGTCTGACTGGGCGGTGGTGGCTTCGTCCATGCTGTCAGCCGCGAGCATGTTGTCTGCCTGCGCACTGGTTTGCGCCGTGGCCTGCACCGCCTTCAGCTGCCGCTTCAACTGTCGCATCAGCGGCGGAGCGGACTTTTCTCCGGGATTGCGGCGCAGCTCCGCCGCCCAGCGCGGGTTCTCGATGACGGCCCAGGCGACGGCCTCGTCGTGCAGCGTTCCCGCCTCATCGACCCGCGCCGGGAACACGATCTTCAGCGTGCGCTCGGATGTGCGCGCCTGATCTCCTGCCGCGACAGCAATGGCTGGACGCATGGCGTGCTGCGGGTTTTTGTCCGTCGTCATGTCGCTGGTCGCGCGGGCATCGAGGACGTGGGAGGGTGCGCAGTCGCCTTTGGGCGCGCGGCACTGGAACGAGCCTTCGACATTGGTGCCGAAGGTCGCGCAGGCGCTCGTCATCACGGCCAGACCGGCGCAGACGAGGAAACGGAAGGGGAGCCGCATGGGTCTATCCTTTCTTGGATGGGGTCAGCGCCGGAGCGGCGGGGCGCAGGAACTCGCGGAGCACGGCCGCCGGGCGGTAGCCCTCGAGCACTGCGCCATCGGAAGGGCGCACGAGAACGGGCGTGCCGGTAAAGCCATTGGCCTTGGCGAAGGCCTCGTTGGCATCGAGACCGCTCGTGTCGCAGGGCTTGGGATTGACGAGCGCGCCGCCCGAATAGGCAAGCCGGAGCGAGAGTTCGGGGCGCGGCGCGCAAAGCACGCGTTCGGCGTCGCGGCGGCTTTCGGGTCCGAAGATCGAGATCGGCCGTTCCTCGACGCGCGCGCCAATCGCTTTCAGCTCCTCTTCGAGCCTCTTGCAGTAGCCGCACTGGAAATCGGAAAAGACCACCACCTTCGGCCCGTTCACGGGGCCCCAGGTGACCGCGCCATTGGCCGGAAGGCCCTCTAGAGAGACCCTTCTGGGGGCCATGCGCGCCGCGGCCTGAGGGGCTTTCTCGCCGTCAGCAGCCCGGGGCGCGCCCGCCGTCAGAAGGTCAGGGTTGAGCTCGAGCAGCCGGGCCGCCGTCAGATCCTGACGCGCTTCCATGTCATAGACCCGACCGATCACGAGATAGCGCGCCGCCCGGTCGACGTAGAACAGCGTCGACTTGGAAGCGACTTCGCACAGGCCGCCGAGACCCTCGCAGGCGATCCGGTCGATCGGGGTCTTGGGCAGGCGCAGCTTAAGGGCGGCCCGCACGGTGTCTGTATCGGGTGCCTTCATGGGTGAGGCGAGGCTCGCGACGGCCCAGCCTGTCGCGGCCGAAAGGGCGATCACCCCGGCGATTCCAGCCGCAGGCTTGATCCAGCGCATGCGCCGCTTGTGGGGGAGGGGATTCGTATCGCTGATCATTGGGAATTCCTCACGAAGACGCCGTCGAGAAACACGATCTCGACCGCGATGCCGGTCGGCATCTCGACGACGGGTTGGTATTGTTCTGCGCGCTCGATGAGGTAGCGGCTGACCGTATCGGCAGCTTCGCCCGCACCCTGTCCGAGACCGCCCGCCAGAATGTCGGTGGCAGAGAGCTGCTCCCGCTGCTGGCCTGCACCGAGCTGGCCTGCGAAAATGCCATTGGCGTTGGCTGAGAACCCGCGTCCGAACCCGCCGACGATCCCTGCAAGCAGCGCCTGGCTGACCAGATTGCCTTCGCGGCTGACGACGCGTCCACGCACGCCGGACTTGCCCGCAAAGCTGATGAACCCCTTGACCTCGCTCACCGCAACCCGCCCCCCGGGCTGGTCGCAGGTCATGCGGGCAAGCTTCACATAGACTTTCTCGGATGAGAGATCGCCGCGCGCTGCGCCATTGACGATGCACCCTTCGATCCGCGTCGTCAGGACCTTGCCGTCCTGCATCACCGAGCGCGCCGGGCCTGTGATCCGCAGCACCACTGGAAGCGGATCGGTCTGGCTCGAGACCCCTGCCGAGGCATCGACGCCCACGATGACCCGCGCCGGCGCATAGGAATTGGGCGGCAGATAATCGGGCGAGTCCTCGACCACCACGGGCGGCGTTTCAGGGCGTGCCGTGCGCCGTCCTGCAGGGCCCGCCTTCTCCGAGGCGAAGCTCAACAGCTTGACCTCGCCGGGCGCAAAGGCAGGGCCGGCGTTCTCGGTCGTTGTACCGGTTGACCGGGCGGGCGCAGCCGCGCTGCCGCGCGCGTCGTAGCCTCCCGCTTGCGGGCCATAGGCCGGAGGCGGGGCAGCAGGGGGCGGGGCAGGCGGCTGGCTGGCGAGCCGGGTTCTGAGCTCGACATTCTCCGCCGAGATCGCATCGATTGCCGCCTGCCCGTCGGTGCGCATCGCCTGGTTCTCGGCCTTGAGCGCCGCCAGCTGTTCCTCGATCTCGCTGCGAGGTACGCTGGCATCGCGCAGCGCCTTCTGCTCGCGGGTTACCGCATCGATCCTGTTGCTGTAGGTCGCAACGAACTCGCGGTTGGCGAGGTCGCGGTTGACGATGCCGGCCGTATCGATGGTCTGCGCAGCATCCGGATCACTGCCGGCGGGTTTGTCGTCGCCGCCAAGAATGAACCAGCTGCCGCCCACCAGGACAAGGGCACCGATGGCGCCCATGAGCAGCTTCTGGCGACGCGCGGTCCGGGCGTTAAGCTCGGCGACCGGCGAAGGGGCAGGGTGTTCCGAGTGCACGTCATGCGAGGCAGGTGCGGGTGACGTATCGCTCATTGTTCAGATCCTCCGTTCGTCCCGACGATGAAGGCGGTCGTGCTGCCGCCTGGACCCAGCACAGGATTGACGATGGTCACCGCCAGCGTGTCGGTAGGGGCAATGTCGCGCTCGGCCAGCGTCACCTGCGTGGCGCCGCGATTGGCGATGCGGATCACCTTTCCTGCTAGCGCTGCGCCCCGGTAGTCGGCCATCAGCTGGACCTCGAGATCGCCCACGCGTGCCGGCGGATTGGCAGATTGGCGCACCTCGAAGCCATCGACGGCGCGGTCATTGGCCATCGCCTGAATGAGGCGCACCGCGCTCGTAGACAGCGGGGTTTCGCGCTCCCAGTCCGCTGCCTTGCCCTGCGCAATGGCCGGGTTGGCGATGAAGACCTGGACCGCCGGGATCGGCTCGATCTTGCAGGCAAGCTTGTAGACATAGCCTTTGCGGGTCGTGGCAAAGAAGCTGATCGCACGCGCCGCAAAGGTCTCCGGGACCGAGACGTAGATGTCGCCGCGCAGCGGCTCGTTGGTCACCGCGAAATCATTGTAAGGCGTTCCGCTCGAGATCTTCGAAACGCTGGCAAACTGATCGTCGATCAGCGCAAAGCGGGTGAGCTCGCGCGCCGAAACCGCGCATTCGATGCTCGAGCCGTCGGCGGCCTGACGGAACTGGTCTGCTGCGTTTGCGCTGGTGGCACAGACGGCAAGTAGCGTGGCCGAGCAGATCGCTGCGCGGTGACTGCGAGGTGGGGATTGGCAAGCCATCACTTGGCCTCCTTCATCTGTTTGTCAGTGGGAACCTGGGCAAACCCGGCGAGCGCGAGGCGCAGGCCGCGATAGGTCCAGTGGAAGCGGAACCGGCGATCATCGCTGGCGATGACTTGCGCGCCGACGAAGGTCTTGAGCGTGCCGGTCACCTCCGAGGTGAGCGCCTTGGGATCGACCGTCATCGAGCGGATCACGAAAGCCTGGGTGACGTCCGAGCCGCGCTGTTCGGCAACGATCCGGACAAGATCGGCCTTGAGCTGACCGTGGCTTGCAGGGTCCGCGAGCTTCAAAATCTCGGCCATCCAGTAATCGAGGCCCTCGGGGCTGCGATTGAGGAGAACGAGCGCGGTGTCGCGGGTGACGAGCTCGAGATAATCGGCCTCGACCCCTGCGCTGCTGACGGTCAGCGCACTGGGCAGGGTCGGGAGCAGAACGACCTCGCGGTCCCGGGTGGCCGCGAGGCCAGCGGTGATCACCAGCGCGATCCCGAGGCCGGCGCTGGTCAGCGCGAACAGGTTGCGCTGGCGCAGCAGCGTCTGCTGTCGCTCATGAGAAATGTCGGCAAACATGGATGTCTCCCCTCAACCGGCAAGCAGGCGGCAGTGGGAAGGCGGCGTCGCTTTGAGCCCGAGAATTCCGGCCGGCAGATACCAATATGCGGCATGGGCTACCCAGGAGCTGGCGCGTCCTGCTTTTGCCTTTCGCAGCGCGAACCAGGCGCCGAAAGCAACGATAATGCCGATAAAGATATGCTGGCTGAGAATGCCCCAGGTGAAGGGGATGATCATCCCGGCAAACTCGTCGATGGTCCAGAAGCCGATGAGCTCCGGATCGTCGAGCCTGCGCGGGATGATATAGGGGTCCTTCATGGCTATGCTGCCTTCCCGTGCCCGATGCGTCAGATGACCGCGGTCACGACCGAGGTGACGATCGGAACGCCCGTGCCCACACCGATGCCTACACCCACCGGGACAGCGACCTGCCCGAGCGAGAAGCGGCCCGAGGCAAGGCCGATCAGGCCGCCCGCGAGGCTGAGAACGGTGATGATCTTGCCGCCCGAGCCTTCGAGGAAGTTCGTGAATTGTGTGAGCGCCGGATCAAAGGTCGTATCGGCGCCGGCATAGGCCGCGCCTGCCGCGAGGCTGGCGATCAGCGCCGGGATGGCCAAGGTCATTGCCCGGTCAAATTTGGAGGCGCGCTGCAAGGATGTGGCGGCGCGCTGGGGGAGGGTCAGGGACTGCATAAGAGAACTCCGTCTGGGAGGGTTGAGCAGCGTTCTTGCGTTCGCTGTGTGTTCTCTATGCATCTAGGAAATGCGTGTAGGAAGTCTGGAGCTTTCTGCGTGCCGCGCAGCGGACGTATATGGACGCATCGAAATGGGCTTAGCCAGATTCTTCCTCATGATCAGTGGCTTTAACGGTGATCAAAGTCGATCTGCACCACTTGCGCTGTCGACATTCTCCGGCGATTCGTGTCCTAAGATAGGTCATCCTAGAAACGAGATGTTCGATATATGTTCTAATTTCTTTCTTATATCGATAATGCGCGATATGCCTTCGACTCACATGCTCAGAGACAGGAGTCGTCGCCATGCATCAGTCTGCCCCAGATACGAATGCCAGCCTTGCGCGCGTCATCACGCACGCCATTGAAACCGCCGACAAGCCGAAGCACCAGATTGCCAGTGAAGCGGGGATCCACCGTGAAACCATGCTGAAGGTCATGCGCGGTGAGCGCGCTATCAGCATTGACCGCGCTGTGCGTCTTCTCGAGGTCTGCGGTGTTTCGCCCCATGCCGTAATCGTGCTGACATTGGCAGGCGAGGAAGCGCTGGCTTGCGAATGGATGCACCGCGAGATGGGAGCGTTCCTTGATGAATTCATCACAAGTTTGCCGGGGCAACTTGATCGCACCCTTGGGCGAAGGGTCGATGACCTGAGGCCGCGCTGGGCTAGCGGCACCTCGCAGCTCGTGGCGAAGCTGCTCTCCAGGCATATCGATGATCTGGCCAATCGCGACATCGCCATGTCGCTGACACGCTGAACCAAGGCAACGCGGAGGGGACCGATGCGACAACCCGACAGGACCTTCAATGACTGCAAATCCCAAAACCGCCGAGATCACGCCTACCAGCGCGCCACCTCCGCGTCTGCTGCGTCTGCCCGAAGTCATGGACCGGGTCGGACTTCGCCGCTCGGCCATCTATCAGCGTATGAGCGAAGGGCGTTTTCCGAAATGTCGCACACTCGGGCCCAAGTGCTCAGTCTGGGTTGAGGCCGAGATCAACGACTGGATTGAAGGCATCGCTCGATCATCTTCCTGACCGCAGTGGTGCTTGAAACGTTAGATCTGAGATATTGACTTCCGATCGGTTCAATAACACCTCTAGCGCTGGCAATCTCGCAAATGTTGACCAATTTATACTCTGTTGAACAGGAACTTATCGCTCACTTGTATTGTCATGTCCCACGATCAGTCAAGCAACCAGAGCATTAAGTGCCCCGTCAACGACCACAACCGAACCGTTCATAAAAGAACCAGCATCGCTTGCGAGCATGATGACCGGTCCAATGAGTTCTTCAATCTCACCGAGCCTGCGTGCAGGCATTTGGGAGATGCGTTCAAGCCCGGTGGGACTTTCAAAGAAATCGCTGTTCAGCTCCGTCTTGAACCAGCCTGGCGCCAGCGCATTCACACGGATCTTGTGCCGCGTGAGGTCGATTGCCATTGATCGGGTGAGCTGAATGACGGCGCCCTTGGACGCGCAATAGCTGGCAAGCCCTGGCTGGGCTCCCAGGCCCAGAACCGATGCGACATTGATGATGGAGCCACCGAGACCTGCCGCAACGAGCCTCCGCGCGCCGATCTGACCGACATTCCATACGCCGCGCAAGTTGGTGTCGAAGACGGCGTCTCTTGCGGCTGCGTCAATCTTCAGGAAGTTGCGGGTATCGGTCACGCCCGCGTTGCTGACAATCACATCGACAGTCCCGAACGCTGCCTCGGCATCATCAAAGGCCCGTTCGATGCTGGCTTCGTCGGTCACATCGGCTTGAGCGGCAAGGGCGCTGCCGCCGGAATCCGTGATATCGCTCACGAGATCCTTGAGACGATCCGCTCTGCGAGCCACAGCTACGACCTTGGCACCCGCGTCAGCCAAACCCTTGGCGAGGACGCGGCCAATGCCGCTCGATGCGCCGGTGACAAGCGCAACACGCCCGTTCAGCGAAAACAGGTCGCGGGTCATATTAAAGTTTCCTCATTCTGGTCGGCATCGGAGTTCAGCAGCAGATCAAGCGCTTGCTTTGTGCCTTCGGCGCGGGAAAGCTTGCCTTGGGCCACGCCGATCACGATCGCGTCCACCCTCGGGTCCTGGTTCTGCTGCACGAGAGCGGCGGCTGCATTGGCGACATCGCTGGCAAGCAATGCACGTGAAAAGCCGCGCTTTGGGCGTGATGCTCCAGTACCATCCGATTGACGATCTAGTAGGCCGCTGATCGCTTCCGCGAGAGCCTTGAGCCCGCTGTTCTCGGTCGAGGATACCTGAAGCACGATCCTGCGCTCATCATGGCCGCTATGGTGAAGCATCGCCTTCAAATGTGACGCTGTGCGCCCGGCATCGGGCAGATCGGATTTGTTCACCACCAGCAGATCGGCGATTTCCAGCACACCCGCCTTGATCGCCTGCATCTCGTCGCCGAGACCGGGTGCGCAGACCACAATCTTCGCGTCGGCTAGGTCGGCGATTTCGACTTCGGATTGTCCAGTGCCGACTGTTTCGACAATCACCAGATCCATCCCGCCCGCCGCCAGAAGATCCATCACCGACCGAGTGGTGCGGGTCACCCCGCCAAGATGGCCGCGGGCAGCAAGCGAGCGAATGAAGATGTTCGGGTTGGCGCTGAAGGCCGCCATGCGCACCCGGTCACCGAGAACGGCGCCGCCACTGACCGGGCTTGATGGATCGACAGTGATGACCGCGATGCGCTGATACCGTCCCGATATCTCCGGCAGGAGCGCATTGATCAGGGACGATTTGCCGGCGCCGGGAGGGCCAGTGACGCCAATGGTACGGCAATCGCTGACACGTCCGCGGCAGGCGACGGCAAGTTGCGTGCCGAGGGCGCTGCGGTTTTCGATCGCCGTGATCGACCTCGCAATCGCAAGCGGATCGCCGCTTCTGACCCGTTCAAGAAGTGGTGCGGCGTCAATGTTGGTGCGATGCGAGGTCAAGCCGTTCCCCGGTATTCGTGAGCCAGTCTCTTGAATGTAGCAACGACGTCGGAAAGCGGCGCGCCGCCCCGGAAAATCTCTCTTACCCCGACCGCCTCCAGTGGCTCTACGTCGAACGGACGAATGACTCCGCCGACCACCAACGGAAGATCGGTTAGGTCGCGGCGCGCCAGTTCGGTCACGATCTTCTGGGTGGTCTCTACCTGGCCTCCCGACATGAAGCTCAGGCCGATGACGTCGACATCTTCCTGCAATGCGACAGACACCACGTCTTCAGGTTGCTGATAGTCGATCAGCACGACCTCCATCGCCGCATCACGCAGCGCCAGAGCAATGGTTGCAATCGCGCGATCGTGGCTGTCGATGAAGCTTTTGGTGAGGAGGATGCGCGGGGTTGGCAGCTCGTTTTGCATCTTTGCCGACTTTCTACTTGTTGCGTCCGAAGACATCATGGAGGACGGCCTGCATCTCTCCGAGGGTTGCGTCCGCTTCTGCTGCGGCCACAAGGCTTGCCATGACGGACCCGATGGCCCTTCCTTCGTTCACCTCGATTGCTGCGTGACGTAGGGCGTCCATGGCCTGCTGGAAGCGAGGCTCATTGCGCTCGCGGCGATGGCGTTCCAGATCTTCGATCGCCAGCCGAGCGGCTTCGGGATCGGGCTGGAAGACGGCGTACTGCTCGGGTTCGTCGGTGGTGTATTTGTTGACCCCCACCATCGTGCGCGCGCCGCTCTCGATCTCCTGACGCCATTCATAGGCGGCGGCCGAAACCTGCTGTTTGACCCACCCGGACTCGATGCATGGGATCAGACCGCCGCGATTGTCGATGTCGTCAATGATTTCAAAGACCCGCCGTTCAATCTCGTCAGTCAACGATTCCACATAGAACGAACCGCCAAACGGATCGGACACATGGACGGCGCCGGTCTCTTCAGCGATGATCTGGCTGGTTCTCAGAGAAAGGGTGACAGCTTCCTCGGTCGGCAGACCCAGAGCTTCATCGTAGGCGTTGATCGTCATGCCGTTCACGCCCGAAAGCACAGCGGCCAATGCGCCGTAGGCATTGCGAACAAGGTTATTCAGCGGCTGTTGCACCGTCAGCAGCGAACCGGCGGTCTGCGCGTGAATCCGAGCCTGCAGCGATCCGCTTTTCTGGCATCCGAACCGTTCGCGGTTTACCTTGGCATAGACACGCCGCAGTGCGCGGGTCTTGGCAACTTCCTCGAAGAAGTTCTCGCCGTAGCGGACATGAAAGCCAAAACGAGGGACGACACTGTCAGGCTCGATGCCCAGCTTCACGCATTCTTCGTTGACCGCAATGATCGCCGCAATCGAATAGGCGACGGCCTGTACATTCGTGGCGCCCGCTTCGCAGATATTGTGTTCGCTTATCGTCAGCGGGTTCCACAGCGGCACATGTTCCGAGCAATAAGCGGCGATGTCCGCGATCAGACGGTAGCTGCCGCGCGGTGAGAAATTGGTGCCTCCGCTGTGGCCGAAAAAGTCCCAGATGTAATTTGTGAGATTGCCGCCCAGGCTATCGAAAGAAAAGCCGCGACGCTTGGCAGCCGCAAGGTAAAGGCCCAGCATCGCGGGCGATCCGGCATTCAGAACCAGCGAGACTGTTGTCTTCGACAAATCCTTGCCCGCCAGCAGCACCTCGTAATCGCTCGCTTTGCAGACGGAAATGCCGCAATCGCCAATGCTCCCGCGGACACCGGGATGATCGGGGTCGTAGCCCATCGAGGTGGGCATATCGAAAATGAAGTTATACGCCTCGCGGTCGAAATACCCTTTTGATCCGCCCTGCTCGAGCAGCAGGTCCATGCGCTCGCGCGTTTGCGAGGGCAGGCCGTAGCCGATGATCTGCAGGTCCATCCACGGCTGATACTGGTAATGGATCGGATAGATGCCGCGCGAATAGGGATATTGTCCGGGCATCTCCGCTTCGTTGCCGAAGCGGTCGAGCCCGCCATAGACAGGATCGACCTCGACGCCAGACCGGTTGCGGGCAACAAAAGAGCGATCTTTATAGCGTGCAGCAACAGTCTGCTGCCAGCGCGCATAGGCGCCTTCATGGGGCTTGGTATCGGCGCTCGTCATCGGACTGGCGGCTCCTGGTCGACGGGATGGCAAAGGCATTTTGGCGGCGCATGCCGCGCATCACGCCGCAAAGACTGACTTCAAATGAAGGGTGTCATGGTATTCCCTGACCCCTGCGATGCGACCCTCGCGGATCGTGAACAGGAAGTGGTATTCGTTGTTGTAGATGCGGCCGTTGGTGATTTCTCCATGGGCTTCGACCTCGGCAGCGACCTTGTCGTCTTCGCCGATCATGCCCCGGATGTGCATTGCGATTCCGCCTGGAATCTTCGCCCCCACGCCGCGCAGAACGGCGCTGATCGCTTCCTTGGATTTCGCTCCTGCCTGCGGCAGATCACCGGGTTTGCCCCCGATCCACCAGACGGCGTCGTCGGTCAGACTGTTGATGAGTCCGTCCGCATCACCCGTGCCGAACTTGGCTAAGAACTGACGGACAACCTCTTTGTTTGATTCGATGGACATTTCAGACTCCGGTGGAATTGTCGGTAGTGGCTGCGATGGTCAGGCGCGGACCAGATCAGCTGGCACGGAAATGCTGGTGCCGAGCAGGATTTGCGCATAGCCTTTGCCCTGCGGATCATTGCGCAGCGAAGCGATGCCACCGCCGCCCAGCACATCGTAAAGCATGAAGTTCAGACCGCAGACCCCGGGCAGATCGAACCTGCGGACTTCACGGGGTTGGTAGTGAGCGAACAGTCCGGCCACCGTTTCGGGCTGAAGGGCCTGCCGGATGTAAGGCCAGTATTCCGGGCGCCGCGCGATGATGCCGATGTTCGCATGATTGCCCTTGTCACCGCTGCGGCCCCACGCGAGTGCGAGCAACGGAACCGCAATCATCGGGGCTTCGACCAATGATGGCGTTGGCGTTGGAGGCTCGGCAGTTACCGACTGATTGTCTGGCTGCTCCTGTTGAAGCGCATCAGACTTAGCGGGGAGGGCCACCGTCTCTCCGTCAACCTCCACCTGAATCTGGGCATCAACGATGGCCTTGTCGACCATCATCGAAAACAGGCGTACCAGCGGCATGACCTTGGGGCGGTTCCCGCCCATGCCGGTGAAACCCGGTGCCATCGACGTCCCGGCAGAGGTGAACTCCCGAACCAGCAAATCGAGCGCCTTGGGATCGGAATGTTTCGCCGCGATCTTGAGCACGACTTCGCGCACAGCTTGCGCACGGCTGCTCGCACCGTAGCTGGATTCGGAGCCGATCACTTCGATCGAAGTCTCGCTAAAGGGAGGCGCGCCCGCTGCTTGCAGGAGGTTGGCAACCCGCCCCACGATCGCTTCGCCCACCTTCTTTGCTTTCCCGGTCGCCGCTTCCCCGATGATCGTCCAGGTGGCACCGACGCGGAAGCCGTCTTGCCAGGTTGCACTGGCCTTGTAGGTCGGGGGCGGCAGTGTGCCGCGCGCGCCGGAAACGCGCACCCTGCCTTCATCAACCTCTGCTACAGTCACCATGCTCCAGTCGCAGGTGACGTCAGGCAGGAGATAGGCAGCTGGATCGCCGATCTCATAAACCAGCTGCTCGCTCACGGTGCCGCGCGAGACAAGGCCGCCGGTGCCCTGCGGCTTGATGACCTCAAACGCGCCGTCTTCATCAATTTCCACGATGGGGTAGCCGATGTTCGCCCAGTCGGAGACTTGTTCCCAGTCGGTGAACAGACCGCCGGTGGCCTGCGCGCCGCACTCGATGATATGGCCAGCGAGCGAAGCGCCGGACAACCGGTCGTAATCCGACAGCGACCAGCCAAACTCGTGCATGCAGATGCCCAGCACCGTCGCGCTGTCGACGCAGCGCCCCGTCACGACGATGTCTGCTCCGGCATCCAATGCAGCGGCAATCGGTGCTGCTCCGAGATAGGCATTGAGGCTCATGAGCCGCTCAGGCATTGCAGCGCCGGAAAACATTTCGGTGCTGTCTTGCAAGCTAGCCTGCATCGCCATCAGATCATCGCCCGTGACGACGCCGACGCGCAGGCTCAATCCGGCTTTTGCGATTTGGGCCCGCAACGCATCTGCGCATGCGGCAGGGTTCACGCCGCCAGCATTTGCCACCAGCTTGATCCCGCGCTGGGCGATGTCCGGCAGGTAACGGGCCACCAGACTGACAAAATCGGTGGCATATCCCAGCGCCTGATCCTTGGCCCGCGCACGGGCGAGGATCGACATCGTCACTTCGGCCAAATAGTCGAAGGAGATGTAATCCAACCCATTGTGCGTAAGCAGCTGGGGCAAGGCAATGGAACTGTCGCCCCAGAACCCCGACGCACCGCCGATGCTGATTGTTCTGCGGCTCATGCCGGGTCAGCCTCGACCACGAACAGAATATCGCGCGCAGCAACCTGCTGGCCTTTTGCAACGGCGACGGTGGCGACGGTGCCTGCCATCGGCGCGATGATCTGCTGCTCCATCTTCATTGCTTCGAGCACCGCCATCACATCGCCGCGAGCGACGGTCTGGCCCTGATCGATCGATACAGAGGTGATCGTGCCGCTCATCGGAGCGCGCAGCATACCATCTCCGCCTGCCCCCGATTTGGATGGGGCGCGATAGGTCGTGTCCTCGAAGTTGTAGACCCTGCCGTCGAGATCAAGGGTGATCGTTTTGTGTTCGCACCAATATGCCGCTCGGCGGACCAGCCCGTCTACCTCAAACCGGATAGCGGTCGGGCTACGTTCAACGATTGCGATCGACGCTGAAACGTCGTCACATTCCGCCAGCCAGCGCGTGCCTGACCGGGCAAGGCGGACAGGGGTCTCGCCTGCTTGTCCGCTGAGGTGGATCGAATGAGTCTGAACGCCATTGGATGACCAACCCTGTCCGGCGTCATCCGCTGCAAGGATTGCGGCGAGCAGGGCTGCGATGGGATCAGCATCAACGGATTTGAAGCCATCGGCATAGTGCTTGCCGATGAAGGCAGTCGTCGCCAACCCGTCACGGAATTCATCAATCGACAGGGCATCGAGCAGGAATTCGCGGTTGGTTGCAACGCCCAGAAGATGAGTGCCCCGAACTGCCCGCACCAGTCGGCGAAGCGCCTCTTCACGGTTTGCGCCGCTGGCGATGATCTTGGCGATCATCGGATCATAATAGGGACTGATGATCTGTCCTGTGACGAGGCCATGGTCGATGCGTACACCTTCGCCCGTGGCAGGCTCCCAGACGGATGCCACACCCGTCTGTGGCAGGAATTCCTGCTGGGGGTCTTCGGCATAAAGACGCACTTCGATAGCGTGCCCCGAGATGGTGATATCGTCTTGGGTGAAGGGCAGCGGCAGCCCGGCTGCCACATCGATCTGAAGATCGACCAGGTCGACACCGGTCACGCACTCGGTGACCGGATGCTCGACCTGAAGGCGGGTGTTCATTTCAAGAAAATAGAATTCGCCATCGGCCCCAAGCAGGAATTCGACCGTTCCGGCACCAACGTAGTTGATCGCCGCAGCAGCACGCACAGCCGCATCGCCCATCCGTCGCCGCAGATCCTCGTTGACCGCGGGAGAGGGTGCTTCCTCTATCACCTTCTGGTGGCGGCGCTGTACCGAGCAATCCCGCTCGCCAAGATGCACGACTGAGCCGAAGGTGTCGCCGAAGACCTGGATTTCGACATGGCGGGCGTTGATGACGGCGCGTTCAAGCAACAGCCGGTCGTCGCCAAAAGCATTCTTGGCTTCCGACCGGGCCGAAGCGAGCGCTCCGGGCAGATCGCCGCGATCATGGACCAGACGCATCCCACGCCCGCCGCCGCCAGCTGATGCCTTGACCATCACCGGATAGCCGATCCTGTCAGCCTCCCGAATGAAGATCGCGTCATCCTGATCATCGCCTTCGTAGCCAGGGACGCAAGGTACACCCGCTTCGATCATCCGGCGCTTCGATCGCGCTTTGTCTCCCATGACACGCACAGAATCCGGCTGCGGCCCAATAAAGGTGATGCCGGCGGCTGCGCAACGCTCTGCGAATTCGGCATTCTCGGAAAAGAAGCCATACCCGGGATGAAGCGCATCGGCGCCTGTTGCATCTGCCGCAGCCATAATCCGTTCTGCCGACAGGTAGGATTCGCTCAGCGGTCCGCCGCCAAGCCGAAAGGCTTCATCCGCCTCCAAGACATGACGAGCTCCGGCGTCCGCGTCGCTGTAAACGGCCACCGTAGCATAGCCTTTCGCCTTTGCGCTACGAATGACCCGGCAAGCGATTTCACCGCGATTGGCGATCAGGATTTTCGAAAACGGGTTCATTTTGTGGCCCATGCCGGCGGTCTCTTTTCCTTGAAAGCTGCGATACCTTCTGCGCCTTCACCCAAGACGGCGTCTGCGAAGATCTCGGCGGCCACATGCGAGAAGGCCGCTGTTTCGAATTCCTGCAAGCCGCGCAGTAAGGCTTTTGTCGCCGTCAAGGCACCTGGGGCACAGGCCTGGATTTCGGCGAGAATTGCGTCGAGGCGGGTGTCGAGCGCGGTGCGATCTGCCAAAAGTTCGTCGACCAGACCGAAGCTCGCCGCTTGCGCCGCGGTGAATTTGCTGCCGGTCAGCGCCAGTCGGCGAGTATGGGCCATGCCGAGGCGCGCAACTACAAAGGGCGCGATCTGCGCGGCAACCAGCCCAAGCCGTACCTCGGACAGCGCAAAAACCGCGCCTGGCCCGGCCAGAACCATATCGGCGCACGACGCCAACCCCAGACCGCCGCCCATGGCGGCACCTTCTACGACAGCAATCACCGGCTTGGGGAAGGCGTTAAGAGCACTGTAGAGATGCGCACCGCGGAGCGACAGTTCGACTGTCGCTGCACGTGGGTCTGCTGAGGCGCCGCCCAGGGTATTGCCCCCCAGATCGGCACCGGCGCAGAATACGCGGTCGTTACCCTGGATGACGAGCGCGCGAATATCAGGGCTGTCGCTGTAATGAGCGAACAGAATCTCGAAATCAGCCAGCAGCGCATCAGACATGGCATTACGGCGGGCAGGATCATCGATCGTGGCGACGATCGCGCAGCCGCGCATTTCCAGACGAATGACGGTTGTGCTCGCAGGAAGGGGCGCCGCTTGCGTCACAGCCGTGCAATCCCGAAATTGTTGCGCGCCGGTTCGCGGGCGTCGCCTTCGGCGCAGGTGTCGAGACAGAAGGCCACAACCCGGCGGGTGTCGCGTGGATCGATGATCCCATCGTCCCACAGGCGTGCCGTAGCAAACAGAGCTTCGCCTTCCCGCTCGTACTGACTTATCAGCCGCTCGGACATAGCTGCGAGCGCTGCGTGATCGGGTTCTACCCCGCGGGCAGCGGCACCATCTTCTGCGACGATAGTGAGGACCTTTGCTGCTTGTTCGCCGCCCATCACAGACAGCCGGTTGTTGGGCCACGAAAAGATGAATCGCGGGCCGAACGCCCTGCCGCACATCGCATAGGCACCCGCACCGAAGCTCGCGCCGATCTGGATCGTGACCTTCGGCACAGATGCATTGGTGACGGCCTGGATCAGCTTGGAGCCGTGCTTGACGATGCCTGAAGTCTCCGCCTCCACGCCCACCATGAAGCCGGTGGTGTTTTGCAGAAACAAGAGCGGTGTCTGCGATTGGCAGCACAGTTGGATGAATTGCGCGGCCTTGGTCGCCCCGAGTGAGTCGATCGGCCCATTGTTGCCGATAATGCCGATTTCGCGCCCCTCGATCCGGGCGTGACCGCAAATCGTGTGGATGCCATATTCAGCTTTGAATTCGGTAAAATCGCTATCGTCCGCCAATCGTGCGATGACTTCCCGGACATCGTACGGCTTGCGATAGTCGGGCGAAACGATGCCAAGAAGCTCTTCGCGATCATAGCGGGGTGGGCAGTGAGGAGCGGTCGGAGTGCTCCGGTCCCACCGCAGTTTGGCGATAACTTCACGCGCCTGACGCAGGCCATCAGCGTCACTTTCGGCAAGGTAATCACCGACACCCGTGACGCTGGTGTGCAACTCGGCGCCACCAAGATCTTCATCCTTGGCGATTTCACCGGTGGCCGCCCTGAGCAGGGGCGGACCGGCCAAGAACACCTTGGACCGGCCGCGGATCATGATGACATAGTCGGACAGGCCGACCTGATAGGCGCCGCCTGCTGTCGATGAGCCGTGGACCACTGTGACGGTCGGCAGACCAAGTGCCGACATGCGGGAAAGGTTGGCGAACGTGCGCCCGCCCTCGACAAACATCTCGGCTTGGAGGTTGAGATTTGCCCCGGCGCTCTCGACCAGCTGGACGTAAGGCAGCTTGTTTTCGATGGCGATGTCCTGCGCCCGCAACTGCTTCTTGATGCCCATCGGATGAGCAGCGCCGCCCTTGATGCCCGCATCGCTCGCGAACACCATCACCCGGACGCCGGAGACAAAACCGATACCGGCAATCGCACCGCCGCCGTAGACGTTCTCGACCCCGTCGTCGTCATGCATGCCGATACCGGCGAGCGTCGACAGTTCGAGGAAGGGTGCATCACGGTCGAGCAATAAGGCGACGCGGTCACGTGGCAGGAGCTGGCCGCGCTTGGCGAATTTCGGGCCTGCGCGAGCCGAAGCGGCAAGCACCTTGGTTTCCAGAGCGCGGAATTGATCGATCAACTCCAAATGGGTTGCTCTGTTTTTTCTGAAAGCCTCGCTTTCGGGGATCGCCAAACTCTCGATGATCGCCATGATCAATCTCCGAACAAATTGATGAAACGATCGCGCAATTCGACCTTGCGTAGCTTCGAGGTTGCCGTGAGCGGCATCTCGTCCACGAATTGAACCGCCTTTGGCACCTCGTGAGGGGCAAGATCGCTCCGGCAATGATCGAGGATCTGGTCGGCGTTTTTGCTCGCTCCGGGCTTCAGCATCACCACCGCGACCACCGCTTCGCTCCAGCGGGGGTGGGGCACGCCGATGACGGCAGCATTCGCGACTTGCGGATGCTGGAGCAGGACCTGCTCGACCTTGACCGAGGCGACGTTTTCACCGCCGCTCTTGATGATGTCCTTGAGCCTGTCGACGAACAGCAGCTGACCATCCCCGTCGATCACTCCGAGGTCGCCAGTATGGTGCCATCCAAAGCGCCGCGAATGAGCGGTCGCCTCGTCGTCTTTGTAGTATCCAAGCATGACATTGGGGCCGCGATGAACGATCTCGCCGATCTCGCCGCGCGGCAGCAGGCTACCGTCGTCCGCCATGATCGCGACATCATTCACGATCGACGGTTCGCCCCAGTAATTTCCTTCCTTCAGCAGTTGCTGCTCGGGCCGTAGCATCATCGTGCTGGGGTACATTTCGGTCTGGCCAGAAGATAGAACGAAGGTGGAGCAGAATTCGGCAAGCAATTGTCGCAGCAGCGGCCCCGGCATCGGAGCCATCGCGTAAATGCAGTAGCGAAGTGACGAAAGATCCAGACCCTTGCGCAGCGGGTGCTCCATCATCGCCGCGTACATCATCGGCAGACCGACGAAAAAGGTGACGCCTCGCTCGGCAATTGTGGTCAGAACCTGGGCCGGTTCGAACCCGCTGTGCAGTTCCACCGTCGCGCCCGCAGCGAGAAATGTCGTCAATAGACAATGGGCGGAAACGTGGAAGAGTGGCATGACGATCAGGATACGATCGGAGCGGGTAACCATCCATTCGCCGATGTTGCACATTACGGTCGCGTAGACCGCAAGATTGCAGTGCATCACGCCCTTGGGACGCGACGTCGTGCCGCTGGTGTACATGATCATGACCAGATCACGTTCGCGGATCGCAAGATCTGGCTCCGATGACGATGCGGTCTGAAGCCGGGCGTCGAAATCAGGGCCAAGGTTCAGCACCTGCAACGCATTATTACCCGAGCTGGCAAACATAACGCCAACGCCTTCATCGGCGATGATGAGCGAAGCCTCGGTATGGGCGAGAATGTAATCGCGATCCTCGGGCGGGAGGAGGGGATTGACCGGCACCCAGACAAGCCCTGCCTTGTGGATCCCGAAAATGGTTACCACGAAGTCGATGCTGTTGGCGCAGATTGTTGCGATCCTGTCGCCGGGATTTGCCCCGAGATCGAGCAGCAGGTTAGCGCAGCGGTTCGCCTTCTCATCGAGCTGGTTAAAAGTGATAGACGTGGATGGTGTCGCAATCGCAGTCTTGTTCCCGAAACGGCGGGCCGATCGGCGCAGCAGATCGCCAAGCGCGATCCGACCAATTCCCCCGGTAACCATCTCAGATGGCGCAAGACCCAGACTGACAGGCGAGATCATGCAATCCCTGCCAGTGTCGCGCGCCCGACCGTCACCTGTTGTGATACTTGAACCATACAGGTCAAGCGGACCGCGATGGGCCGCAAATGATCGAAAAACATTGCTAACATGACACCCTCTTGTCGTTCGCTTCCGCTCACCTGCAGCGGGTGCGACTCTTCTGGCGCGATGGTATGCTTCACCCACAACACCGTCAAGACTTGCTTGCGGCAAGCTAGTAAATTGTGACTACTGCATCTTGTCGAGCATGGCCGCGTCATCGGGGCGGCCGCGTAATGGCCGCAGCCGTTGTACCGCCCCGATATGCCGTCCATGATATAGACTTATCCCGCCCCGCCGATGAGCTCGCGCCCGATCAGCATCCGCCGGATTTCGTTAGTGCCGGCTCCGATGTCGAGCAGCTTGGCATCTCGATAAAACCGCTCAACCGGCCAGTCTTTGGTATAGCCCGCACCGCCAAGTGCCTGAACTGCCTCACTCGCGACACGAACAGTGTTCTCGCTCGCCAACAGGATCGCCGCAGCTGCATCGAACCGTGTCGTTCGGCCAGCATCGCAACTTTTTGCAACAGCATAAATATAGGCTCTGGAGGAGTTAAGTGCGACATACATATCGGCGATCTTTGCCTGCATTAGCTGGAACTGACCGATAGGCTTGCCGAACTGCTTGCGCTCCCGGACGTATGGCAAGGCAACATCAAGGCAGGCCTGCATGATGCCGAGCGGTATGCCGGCCAGCACGGCGCGTTCGAAATCGAGCCCGCTCATCAGTACCCCCACGCCGCCGTTCACGGGCCCGAGAATATTCGCTTCGGGTACTTCGCAATCTGAGAACACCAGCTCAGCTGTCGGCGATCCGCGCATACCCATCTTGTCGATCTTTTGTCCGATCGAGAAACCCGGCATGCCCTTTTCAATGATGAAAGCGGTGATGCCCCCGCTGCCTTCGCCGGTCTTGGCGTACACCACGAGCGTATCGGCATAAGTGGCATTGGTGATCCAGAACTTAGTGCCATTGAGAACATAACCGCCATCGCTCGGCGTGGCCTTCAGCTTCATCGATACGACATCGGAGCCGGCATTGGCCTCGGACATTGCCAGGCTTCCCAGATGTTCACCCGAAATGAGCTTCGGCAGATACTTGGATTTCTGCTCGGGCGAACCCCAACGTGCAATCTGGTTGATACACAGGTTGGTATGCGCGCCGTAGCTGAGGCCGATAGCACCGGAAGCTCGTGCAATTTCCTCGCAAGCGACGACGTGTTCCAGATATCCGAGGCCCAGTCCGCCGTCCTCTTCCGCAACAGTGATGCCGTGCAGGCCGAGCTCTCCCATGCTCGTCCACAGCTCGTCACGGGGAAACCAGTCTTCTGCGTCAACTTTCTTGGCGAGCGGCGCGATCTTTTCCGCGGCGAAACGCCGGGTTGTTTCGCGGATCATGTCGGCGGATTCGCCGAGATCGAAATCGAACATCTGCATAATGTGCTCCAACTGCATTTGAATCTTAAAAGCCTATTGGTTCTCTTCGACGGAATGGCCGCATTTAGGGGAAGTCCGCGTGTGCGACTTGGGATTGACCGGTCGTGGCTGGCGGCGGCCACAGGCTGGCGGCTGCAGCAGCGTCGGCTTCCGCGAGCGTATAACCGACTCCTACGGCGCCATCTGCCCCGCCACCGCTCTCTGCATGGCGGCGCATTTCAAGCTTGGCGATCTGGTTGCGATGCACCTCGTCAGGCCCGTCCGCCAGCCGCAGGAGCCGGGCGTTGGCAAAGGCTGCGGCAAGGAAGTGGTCGTTGTTGGTCCCGCCCCCCCCAAACAGCTGAATCGCCCAGTCGATGACCTGCTGTGCCATCGCCGGCGCGGCAACTTTGATCATCGCGATCTCCTGTCTCGCGGCTTTGTTCCCAACTGTATCCATCATCCACGCGGCGCGCATCGTAAGGAGCCGCGCCTGTTCAATGAGGATCCGCGATTGCGCAATCCGCTCAAGCGTGACGCTCTGTTCTGACAGCCGAACGCCGAAGGCCACCCTCTCACTCGCGCGTCGACACATTCGTTCGAGGATGCGTTCGCTAAGGCCGATCAGGCGCATGCAATGGTGGATTCGCCCCGGACCGAGACGCCCTTGGGCAATGTCAAAGCCCCGGCCTTCGCCGAGCAGGATGTTTGACGCCGGGACGCGAACATTCTCAAACACAACCTCCGCTGATCGGTCCGGCACGCCGTAAAAACCAAGGACAGGCAAGGCCCGGACCACCCGTACGCCGTCTGCATGGCGCGGGACCAGAATCATGGATTGGGCTCTATGCCGATCCGTGGCCGCACTGCCGGTTCGGCCCATGAAGATGAAAAAGTCGCACCGCGGATCGGTTGCACCCGTCGTGTACCATTTGCGGCCGTTGATGATGTATTCGTCACCATCGCGCGCAATTTGCGAGGCGATATTCGTTGCGTCGGATGAAGCGACATCCGGCTCGGTCATCGCGAAAGAAGACCGTGTCGTTCCGGCCAGGAGCGGATCAAGGTAGCGCACTTTCTGCTCATCAGTGCCGAAGAGCACCAAGGTTTCCATGTTTCCCGTGTCAGGCGCAGAGCAATTGAAGATTTCCGGCGCGAACAGCGACCGACCCATAACCGCGCAGAGCGGAGCATATTCGACGTTGGTGAGGCCGCCAGCCGCGTGCGATGCAGGCAGGAAAAGGTTCCACAACCCTTCCGAGCGTGCGCGAGCCTTAAGGTCTTCAATGTGCGGATAGAGGGCCCACGGCCCCAAGCGCTCCGCAGCGAGGTATAGATCCCGTTCAATGGGGTAAATGTGCTTGGCCATGAAGGCGCGCAGTTGTTCTTCTAACGCAAGGCTTCTGGCGCTTTGAGTGATGTCCATGTCAGCCTACCTCAATTACGTCTTTGCACCGGCACGGCACGCTTGTTCCCATGCGAGTTCTGTTAATTCTGGAAGAGCCTTCACGCGTTCGGCCGCATCGGCAGAAGCGGCGGTTCCCCGGGCAAGACGCCCTTTGATCCCGTGTATGATGGCAGCAAGCCGGAAGAACGAAAATGCGACGAAAAAGTCGTAATCGGCCGTGCTCGAAAGCCCGGAGCGTTCGGCATAAAGAGCGAGATATTCTTTCTCCGAAGGGATGTTCAGGCCCGCGAGGTCAACGCCTGCCAGTCCGGCGACGATGTGGCCCGGCATGCGGTACATCATGGCATGATAGGCGAAATCGGCGAGCGGATGACCAAGCGTTGCGAGCTCCCAGTCAAGCACGGCTACGATCCTGGGCTCGGTCGGATGAAAGATGAGATTGTCGCAGCGAAAGTCGCCGTGCACGATCGCGGGGGGCGCTTCGTGTTGCGGCAAATTCTGGACAAGCCACGCAATCAGGCGGTCCATGTTCGGATCCCGACCGGCTTCGCTGTCGGCCATGTACTGTTCGCTCAGTCGTTTGATCTGACGCTCCACATAGCCACTTGATCGTCCGAATTCGGAGAGGCCAACCGCTGCTGCATCGAGCCTGTGCAGGTCGGCAAGCGCCGTATTCATAGCTAGAAAATATTGCGGGCGATCGGTCAGCCGAACGCCAGGGAAGGTGGCATCCCAGAAGATGCGACCCTCGACCAGTTCCATGAGATAGAATTTGGTTCCGATGACATCAGGATCGAGACATGTTCCAAAGATGCGCGCGACCGGTACGCCAGTTTCGAGGAGTGCGCTTTGCACCACAGCTTCACGGTCGACCGCATGTGCGCCCTTCAAAAGTGGTCCGCTCGGCTGGCGGCGCAGGACGTAATTCCTGTCCGGAGTTGCGATCAGATACGTCGGGTTGGATTGCCCGCCACGGAATTGTTTCACGGTCACTGGGCCAGCGTGGCCTTCAACATTGGCGCGCATCCAGTGCTCAAGCTTGCTTATGTCGAACTCATGGCCGTCCCGAACGGGCGTGACACCCGCAGAGGTTGGCGCGCTGGCATGCTCGGCCACCCGAAAACCCTCTCCGTTGCGACCATCTGGCCGTCTAAAAGCCAGCTAGCTTGTTAGACGCAAGCAAGCAAGAAATCTTTGTCCTCGAGATTGCGCGTGAATGGGCGTTCTAGGTTATTGGCCTAGGGGGTTAGGCTCTTCGTTTCTGCCAATAGGCTCACTTGCTCGAAGCAACCGGAATAACTATGACGGCCGGGATTTTCTCGCGAGGAATGGAAAATTGGTGACAATGCGCAGGCCCCAGGCGGCAAAAAAAACAGCAGGCAAGGCGCCACGTCTGACCCAAGCGGAGCGCACGGCAATTTCGGACGGGCGTATGCTCGATGCAGCCATGACTCTCGTCCTCGAACGCGGAACGCACAACACCACACTACGGGAAATTGGCGAGCTGGCGGGATATAGCCGGGGCTTGGCTAGCAACCGGTTCGGCTCCAAGGAGGACCTGTTTGCAGAACTGATCGATGTCTTCAACGAGCGCTGGAAAAAGGAAAGCACTGCATTTGTCGGGAGCAAGACCGGCCTGGAAGCTTTTGATGCCGCAAACGAAAGCATCATCCATTTCATGAACACCAACTCGGACTACATCCGGGCCATGTTCATCCTCTACTATGAAACGGTCGGCAGCAGCACGGTCATGCGGGAGAGGCTTGCCGCCCAGCATAGTGCCTATCGCCGTGCCATTGGTAGATACATCAGCCAGGGCATCGAAGAGAAATCATTCAAGCACACCGTCGAGCCTGGACGGGTCGCGCTCCAATATACCTCGTTTTTCTTCGGCCTCGTTTATCAATGGTTGTCTAATCCAGATGTCATCGACTTCGAAAGCGCCCTGCACGACTTCCGCGATGCGCTAATCCTTGTGATCGGAGTGCCGGGCGCCGCGCAGCCGCGCTATGCCGAAAGGCTGAATTCGGCGTAATTCGGCTCGCGCAGAACCTCACGATATTCGTCGGGCGAGCCGGTCCAGTTTTCGGGCACGCCGTTTTCATCGAGATACCAGCTCCTGCAGCCCGTCGTCCAGATCGTCTTGGGGACAGCGGAAATCACCTGTTCGCGGAATTGCTCAAGCGCCTCGGGCTTGGCCTCGATCGCGTGAATGCCATTTTCGGCACAATGGTGGATGATTTTCACGATGTGATCGACGATCGCCTCCGAATAGGCAATCGCGCTGAAGTTCCCCCGCGGGGAGTGCGGTCCGCCGATGAGCATGAAGTTGGGAAAGCCTGGCACATGCACGGACAGATGAGCGCCGACTTGCTGCTTCCAGGCCTCTGTCAGGGATTCTCCCTTGGCATTCACCAGTTCCATCGGTCGGTGGTAGGCGCGAGCGTGAAACCCGGTCGCAAAGATGATCACATCGAGCTCGTGCAGGCGACCTGATTGATCAACAAGGCCAGTTTCGGTTGCTTTCACAATCCCGTCACGGATGATCTCGACGTTTGGCCGCGCGACAGCTGGATAGAATAGTGTCGACATGACCATGCGCTTGCATAGCGGAGCATCGGTGGGGGTCAGCTTCTGCCGCAGGACAGGATCCTTGATGCGGCCGAGATGCCATTTGCACATGCCCGACAGGAATTTGCGTTGCCAGCCATCCTTGATCACCGCTTCGGCGAAGACGCGTTCGAAGAACCAGCCATAAAAGCTTCCCGCGATCCGCCCGATGAACGGGAAGGTCTTGACGATAGCTTTCTCGGTCTTGCCATATTGACGGTTGGGCAAGGGAAATACCCATTGCGGTGTTCGGATAAACGCTTTCAGGTTGACGCCCTGATTGGCCAGTGCCGAGATGAGCTGCGTTCCGGTCGATCCGCTCCCGATCACGCCCACGCGCTTGTCTGACAGATCGATTCCGTCGAGCCATTCAGCAGAATGGAACTTCGTGCCTTTGAACTCTTCGATCCCGTCGATCTCAGGGTAAGCGGGTACGTGCAGCGGGCCCGTAGCAGCGATCAGGAAGTCGACCGTATCGCGTGTCCCTGTTGACGTTTCGAGATGCCATTGCCGACCGTCGAATTCGGCTTTGGTCACTTTGGTGCCAAAGACGATGTCCCGCCTAAGGTCGTATTTATCGGCGACCTTGACCATGTACTCCTGGATTTCCGGGCCAAGTGCGAGACGGTGGCTCCAACCAGGATTGTGCTCGAACGAGTAGTTATAGTGGTGGGCCGGCACGTCGCAGGCGATGCCCGGATAGCGGTTTTCCCGCCATGTACCCCCGACCTCATGAGCCTTCTCATAGATTACAATATTGTCGAGACCAGCTGCACGGAGCTTGATCGCTTGCATCATCCCCGCAGCACCTGCGCCGATGATCGCGGTGCGCGGACGATATGGGGCGCTGCCAGCCGGCGATGTCTTCGCCGACGAGCCCATGGCTAGCTGATTCTGCATTGACCTCTCCACTTGCTTGTCACACACTAGTATCCTGCGGCAAGCATGACAAGAAGATTGGGCAGGCAGATGAATTTTCCGGGACGGGTTCGCGGCAAGAAAGCACTCGTGACCGGCGGCGCACAAGGGCTGGGAGCAGCTGCTGCGCGGATGCTTGCGCTGCATGGTGCGCAGGTTCTGTTGACGGATATCAATGCGACCGGGGCAGGGGAGGTCGCAGATGCGATCAACAAAGAAATCGGTCGCCAGGTTGCCTCTGCTAGCAGCCATGATGTGACATGCGCCAGCGATTGGGAAAGTGTACTCGACGAAGCCCGTCATCGCATGGGTGGCCTGTCAATACTGGTGAATAATGCCGGGATTGTGCAGACCGGTTCGATCGAAGATCTCTCTCTCGAACAATGGCATCGCGTCATGTGCGTGAACACGGACAGCGTCTTCCTTGGGTGCAAGCTGGCTTTGCCGCTGCTCTGCGAAAGCCAGCCTGCATCGATTATCAATTTGTCCTCTACCGCAGGATTGATCGCATCGCCCAATCTGGCGGCCTACAACGCCGCGAAAGCGGCGGTCTGGTTGCTGACCAAATCGATTGCGCTGCTCACCGCCAAGAAGGGCTGGGATGTCCGCTGCAATTCGATCCACCCGACCTTCATCAGAACACCAATGCTCGACGACCTTCGTGGTGATCGCGACGAGGCGGCCATGTTGGCGCGCCTCCTAAAGCAGGTCCCCGTCGGCCGACTCGGGGAACCTGATGATGTCGCCTATGCCGTCTTGTATCTGGCGTCGGACGAGAGTCGCTTCATGACCGCGTCCGAACTCAAGATCGACGGTGGAATTTCCGCTCTGTAGAAACTTGCTTGCGCCTAGTTAGCAAATGAGATAGCTTTCGATCACCTCAGCGATAGACTGAGGTGGGAGAGAAGTATTGAGCACGTGGGTGCCGTTTCATCGTCATGGCCGGGGGCAGCCCGGCGGCACGTTGCATCGTGCTGCAGCAGTGTCTTGGTTAGCTCGATTGGGCTGGGCTGGCTGTGCGCTTGTCGCCGGCAGGCTTTCGCCTGCAGCTGCAGCCAAAGCCGGATTGCGCAGCCCATTGTTGGAGATCTCGACCCAATCCGCGCATCGATTCCACACACCACTGTTCGGCCTTGGCCGAGAAACTCAGCAGCAAACAGGCCGAGGGGCTCCTCGCGGCTGATCCAGCAGAATCACAAAAACAATTTTCGGGAGAGGTAAAATGAACCGTTTCAGTCGCACTTTGCTAGGCGCCAGCATTACAGCAATCGTATTCGCCGGGCAGGCGCATGCTCAGACGGCTGAAGCGCAGACCGGTGATGCGGAAGCGTCCGATGCCCAAGCGCCTGCTCCCGGTGAAATTGTGGTGACCGCTAACAAGCGTGAGCAGCGTTTAAACGATGTCGGGATCACTGTTTCCGTGCTTTCCGGCGATGCGCTGCAGAACCGACAGATCAACTCGCTTGAGGATTTGGCGTTGGCCACCCCCAGCCTTTCCTTTACGAACAGTGCGAACGGCACGCCTGTTTACACGCTGCGGGGCGTAGGTTTTTACGAAGCATCGCTTGGTGCTTATCCGACGGTTAGCACCTACGTCGATGAAGCGCCTCTGGCATTTCCGGCACTGTCCTCCCATTCGGCGTTTGATCTGGAGCGGGTTGAGATTCTCAAGGGTCCGCAAGGCACGCTGTTCGGCCAGAACGCGACTGGCGGTGCGATCAATTACATTGCTGCCAAGCCCACGGATTCTTTGAGCGCCGGCGGAAGTGTTTCTTATGGCCGCTTCAACGAAGTAATTGGCGAGGCCTACATCAGCGGGCCGTTGGCGCCGAACCTTAACGCCCGCATCGCAGGCCGAATCGAACGGGCCGACGGCTGGCAAGTCAGCAACTCGCGCCCCGGTGACCGCAACGGCAAGATCGAAAACTATATGGGCCGGTTGCTGGTGGATTTCGAACCGACCGAACGGCTGCGCTTCAAGCTGAATCTGAATGGCTGGAAGGACAAGAGCGAAACGCAGGCTCCACAATTTATCGCGCTTTTCCCGCAGGCACCCCCGTTCGTTCCGCCGCAGTTGGCTGCCGCGCAATTTTCGCCAGAGTCGCCACGGGCTGCGGACTGGACTCCGGGTGTACCGCGTCGCGACAACAGCCTGTGGCAGGCATCGTTGCGCACGGAATTTGACGTGAGCGATGATATTACCGTCACCTCTCTCACGTCCTACGTCGAATTCAAGCAGCGGCAAGGCGATGAAGGTGACGGTCTCCCGATCACCACCCTCGATCTTGTGAACAACAACGGTCAGATTGAAAGCTTCAGCCAGGAACTGCGAATCGCAAACAATAGCCTTTCCGATTTCCGTTGGGTGATCGGTGCAAATTACGAAAAAAGTACCGTAAATCAGATCATTGATCTGCGCTTCGACGATACGTCGATCCGGGGGCTGTACGATGTACTGTTTGGTTACCCGTTCTTCTCGCTTTCCTACTCGAGCGATCAGAAGTTTGAAAACTATGCAGGTTTTGCCAACATCGAATATGACGTTGGCCAGCTTACGCTCAAGGTAGGGGGGCGCTACACCAAGTCCCAGATCGATGCCGACCTGTGCGGCTTCGACGACAGCGGGAGCCCGCGCAACACCGGTCCCCTGTTCTATGACGTGCTTTTTGGCGGCGCATTGGGTCCTTATGACGGCCAGTGCTACCAAATCAACAACACGCCTGACACCTACAACGGCGTCGTGCCAGGAGCATCTGGCAACTTCATCGATTCCCTCAATGAAGACAATTTCTCCTGGCGCGTCGGGCTTGACTACAAGCCGTCTGACGACATCCTGCTCTACGCGAATCTTGCTAAGGGCTACAAGGCGGGTAGCTACCCGACGCTGTCGGCTTCGCTATTTAGCCAATACCTTCCCGTCACACAGGAGTCAGTGCTTTCATACGAAGCAGGCTTCAAGGCGACCTTGCTGGATCGGGCACTCCAATTGAATGGTGCTGTCTTTTATTACGACTATTCCGATAAGCAGCTGCGATCAAAGCTGGTCGATCCCAATTTCGGTATTCTGGACACCTTGCAGAATATCCCGAAATCGGAGGTCAAAGGCTTCGAACTCGAGATGAACATCAGGCCGACGCAGGGACTGGTGATCAACAATACCTTCACTTTCCTTGATGCCACCATCACCGAGTTCACCGGGATCAACGCTGGCGGGGTCGAAGCCAATTTTGCGGGCGCGAATGTACCCTATACTCCGAAATATCAGTTTGGGACCAACATCGATTACGATTTCCCGATGTCGGATTCCCTCAACGGTTTTGTTGGGGCGAGCCTCAATTTCAGGTCGAACACCGTTGCAACGATAGGTGGTGAAATTAACCCGGCAGGCATAACTTCGCCCGTCACGACTGTGTTCGAGATCGACGATTACGCGCTTGTCGATTTGCGAGCCGGCATCGCCTCGGCCGATGACAGCTGGCGCGTATCGGTCTGGGGCAAGAACGTGCTCAACGAATATTACTGGAACAACGTCGTCGCAGCCTTTGATACCATCGGCCGGTATGCCGGGAGGCCTGCAACTTACGGTGTGAGCGTCAGCTTCAATTATTGAATGCGCCGGGGCGTAGCCCCATCCCCCGAGGTGCGGATTGGGCGAGCCGGGTCGGGTTGGTTTGATCCGCACCACCGGCTGCGGCGCTCCCGCATCCGAAGTGGTCTTGCTTCTGGATCTTTCCTGAGGAGAGCCGAGATGATCCAACTGTATTTTTCCCAGGGTCCCAATCCGGTCAAAGTGGCACTTATGCTCGAAGAGACAGGGTTGGCCTACGAGATCGTGCGGGTCGATCTCTACAAGGGGCAACAGCACAGCCCGGAACTGCGGCGTCTAAATCCTAATGGCAAACTGCCTATCGTTGTCGATCGCGACGATGGAACAGGCGACGAAACCGTGGTTTTCGATTCGCAAGCCATTCTGCTTTACCTTGGCGAAAAGACCGGCAAGTTCATGGGAAGGTCGTCGGAGCGGGGTGCCTTGCTGTCGTGGCTGATGTTCATCGGCACCGGTCTTGGCCCGTTCTGCGGTCAAGTCGCGCACTTTCGCTATTATGCATCCGAGCCAGTGCCCTACGCGCTTCATCGCTACGAATTCGAGATGAACCGTCATCTCGATGTTCTCGAAAAGCGCTTTCAGGAATCAACTTACATCGTCGGAGACGATTACACGATCGTGGACATGGCGGCGTACGGATGGATCGAAAAAGTGCCCTTCATCATCGCCGAAGGTGAGGATGCATTTGCGCAAAGACCTAATCTCAATCGTTGGTTCAAGTCGGTCGATGCGAGGCCGGCGATCCGGCGGGTCGGTATGGTGATGCAGGGATCAGAGGCAAAATCCGTTATCGACGACGAGGCGAGAAGGGCCCTTTACGCCTTCCAGTTCACCGAACCGAAGGGATGAGCGCAGATTGGACTTCGCTGGATAGCGGATCGACATACGTGTCCGCGAGAAGTCCGTCATCGCTGGGCCTGAATAGGCAGACACCTCGTGTTTCCAGATTACGAGAGTTCTCATCCTGACCGTTAATTCTAACTGCTGTCTTCCTACATTTTTATATCTTCTGAGGGAATCACCATGACAAATCGCCTGAACGGTAAAGTAGCGGTCATCTCTGGCGGCGCATCCGGCATTGGAGCGGCGACTGCGCGCCTATTTGTGGCTGAAGGAGCCAGCGTCGTTGTCGCCGACCTTCAGCCGCCGGTTGATCCGAAACTGGCCGAATTGATCCAGTCCAAAACGGACAAGGTCCGCTTTGTCGCTTGCGATGTCGCTATCGAGGATCAGGTGATCGCGGCGATCGATGCGGCGGTCGAGAGCTTTGGCAAGCTTGACACCGTTGTGGCGTGTGCGGGCGTTGCCGGCATGGGCGCCGCGGCCGATATCTCGGCAGACCATTGGGACCGTACTTTTTCAGTCAATGCACGCGGCGTTTTCCTCTTCACCAAATACGCTATTCCCCACATGATCGATGCAGGCGGCGGATCGATCATCAACATCTCGTCGGCATTCGGGATCGTCGCTGGTCCCCATTTCGCCGCCTATGCGGCATCAAAGGGCGCGGTACGCAATTTCTCGAAGTCGACCGCACTCGACTATATCGGAGACGGAATACGGTCCAATTCGATCCATCCTGGCTATATCGACACACCGATTGTCCAGAATATCATCAATAATGCAGCCGATGCGAGTGCGGCGCAGTCGATGTTCAACGCGCTCCAACCCGGTGGTCGCGGCGGGGTGCCTGAGGATATTGCCTGGGGATGCGTCTATCTGGCGTCGGACGAAGCGCGCTTCGTTACCGGAGCGGAGCTGGTCATCGACGGGGGTTTGCTCGCTCGATAGGCCCAACGCGGCCCCTGCGCTGTGCAAGCGACCCTCAGATCAAGTCAAAAATCGAATGTTCTTGGGCCGCAAAAGCGCGGGTCATGGAAGGATCGGTAAAGGCATTCTCATCTTGTCGCATCGCAGCAATAGCCGCGATCGCGGCGGGTGAGGACAGAGCCTTCTGCATCGCGTCGAGACTGGGCCACGATATTTCCGCAACGCCGTCTGGGGCAGGGCGCCACCCGCGCAATGCGGCAAAATCGAACCTTGTTTCGGGATCGTTGTGGTTCTGCACGTATTTGCAGACGCCCAGTACCTCTGCGTGATGTCGTACTAGGACTGCGTGCCGGGTGCTCCAGTGGGTGCGGAATTCTGCTCCTGTCAGATCAGGGCGTTTCCAGAGCTCGATCACGATCTTGACCGCTGTACCTGATCCGGGCGCGGTCCCATCGGACTGATCCAGTACGACCTCTTCCTGCGCGATGAAACCGCTGACATTGCCAGTATCCGTGAAGGCCTGTTCGTCATCCTCAAGAATGGCGCTGGCACGCATCCCTTCGGGCGAGCCGAGCGCCGCTTCCATACTGTCCCAACTTTCCCACCAAAGTTCCGACTGACCATCCAAAGGTTCACGCCACGAGCACCCTGCAGAAAATCCTGCCATTTCGGGCACGTCGATCCGGTGTGCTTGCACATAGCGCAAGAAGGCCATGGCCTGCGCATGTTGTCTCACGAGGCCGCCATGTCCCCGGAGGTAGCGCGGATAAAACTCTGCTTCACTCATGCCTTGCTTGCGCGGCACCTGACACAGCATCTTGATCACGCCAAACTTACTCCCCGGATCCTGGATCCGCATGCTGACGAACGTTATCGATCCGGACTGCGCATTCGTTCCGACTGCGCCAGGTGGCGCGTGGGCTACGAACTGTTGAGTCATTCCACAGTCGCTATAGCTGCTCCTTGAAGAAGGCACCGGCTTCATCAAGCGCAGCCTGGCCCTCGTCCAGCATTCCCGTGAACAGCTGCCAGACATGGGGCAGACCCTGATAGACGCGCAGATGGACCTTCACGTCCGCCATGATTGCCGCGCGCAGCAGCCGCAAGGAATCGTCAAGGAGCACCTCATGGCTGCTGACCTGGATGAGGATCGGCGGAAGATCTGTAAGGTCGCCATAGATGGGCGAGGCCTCGGGGGAGCGGGGGTCTGCACCGGCGAGATAGGTTTCGGCCATCGACGGCGCGACACCTTCGGTCACAAGGACATCGCGCGGGCGGTTCTCGATGATCGATTGGCCGCTTGTGCCCATGTCAGCAAAGGGCGAGAAAAGCACTGCTGCACGCGGCAAGGGCAGCCCGGCAGACTTGCACCTGAGCATGGTGGCAACGGCAAGCCCGCCACCAGCCGAGTCTCCGGCAAAGACAATTTTTTCAGGCGGTGTGCCGCTGTCAATCAACCACTGATAGGCGGTAGCCGCATCATCGACAGCGGCGGGGAAGGGATGTTCGGGGGCGAGACGATAATCAACCGCTAGCGTGCGCATCGCAGCAGCCTGACCCAATCGGGAAAGCAGGCCGCGGTGCGACGCGAGCGATCCAATGACATAGCCCCCGCCGTGCAGGTAAAAAATGGTTGCGTCTGTGCGGGAGCCGGGCGCGACGCCAATCTCGCAAGGGACGCCATTTGCATTGACTGCCTCAAACGCGATTGACGGGTCGGGCAAAGTGATTTCGCCCATGGCATCGAAGGCCACCCGCAATTCCGGTGGAGGCAAGGATCCAAGATCAGGGCCCGATTGGATCATTTCGATGACCTGTTGCAATTGATCGCTGGACATTTTTTCCTCCGAGGTTGCTATTGTTCTTGAAGGTCGGGTGCCCGCGTGGATGTCGCAGTGGGCGTTTCACGCACACTCTGCCCCTCACTCTCTCCGTGTGCCACGTTAATCGATTAGCTTGTGGCAAGCAAGTATTGACCGACTGGGGGCTGAGTGCGTATTGCCGTGGCTGAAGCGCACTGGAAAAAAGCGCGCGGGGAGAGGTGGAAAAATGGTTACGGACAGTGCGGCGTCGGTGGGGTTGCTCGCGTCGTACCGAGTGCTCGACGTTACCGACCATCGCGGCTTGCTAGCCGGACACATTCTAGCGCAGCTCGGGGCTGATGTGGTTCAAATGGAGCCTCCGGGCGGCAACACGGGCCGCAGGCAGCCGCCGTTCAACGCAGATTGGCGCGACTCAGAAAGTTCCTGTTATTGGGCCGCCTATGCGTCGGGAAAGCGGTCGATCGTCTGCGATCCGGTGACTGACCCGGCAACTTGGAACTCCTTGGTCAGCTCGGCGGATATCTTGCTTGAATCCGCCGCGCCGAGCGAGGGGAGGCCCGCTTGGCTCGACCCCGATGCACTCGCCGCCATCAACCCGCGCCTGATTCATGTCTCGATCACTCCCTTTGGGCTGACCGGACCCAAGCGCGACTGGCATGACAGTGAGCTGACGCTATGGGCCGCAGGTGGGCCGTTGCTTCTCACTCGTGATCACGATGGCCGGCCATTGCGGATAAGCGTGCCGCAGGCCTATCTGCATGGAGCGGCCACTGCTGCCGGAGCCGCTTTGATCGCCCATGCCGAGCGGCTTCGAAGCGGGAGAGGGCAGCATATCGACCTCTCGATCCTTCAGACCTTGCCGCAATGCACGCTCGGTGCTGTGCTTGCACAGTCGGTGGGGCATGAGATTTTCGTGCCCAAGCCCGGCCCGGTCAGTTCAGGCGGGAAAGCTGGGCCAATGGATCTCAGTGGCAGCGGGTCCTTGACCCGCCGGTCAAAGTGGCCAGTCGCCGATGGGCTTGCCGAAATGCATCTGGCGATGGGGCCTGCGACCGGCCCTTCGACCAACAAGCTGTTCGCCTGGATGATTGATGAAGGTGCAATGCCAGAAGCGTTCCATGATTGGGACTGGACCACCCTGCACGAACGCCTGGAGAGCGGCGACATCACCTGGAGCATGATTGAAGAAGCGCGCAATCATGTGTCAGCCTTTTTGCTCCGGTTCAAAAAGGCCGATCTGATGCAAATTGCGCTTGATCGCGGCATTCGCATAGCCCCGATCGACACGATCGCGGACATGCTGTCGAGCCGACAATTCGCTGCCCGCAATTACCTTGCCAACGTCGAAGGGGCGGACGGCACATATACTCTGCCGTGGGGATTTGCCGGCAATTGGCCGGGGGCCTTTGCCAGTCCCTCTGCCGCGCCCGAACTGGATGCGCATCGCGAACAGATTCTGGCGGATTGGGCGGCAATTGAAGCACCGGAGGCCCTGCCGGCGGAGCCGTCCAGGCAACCGCTGGAGGGGGTGAAGGTGCTTGATCTGGCCTGGGTTGTGGCGGGCCCGCTCATCGGCCGCAATCTCGCCGACTACGGCGCGACTGTCATCCGGGTCGAGTCATCCAAGCGGGTCGAAACTGCGCGCCTGATGGGACCATTCCCGGATGGGCAATATGATGTCCAACGCTCCGGCCTTTACGAGACCTGTAACGCGGGCAAGCTCGGGCTCTCGCTTGATATGTCGCGGCCCGAGGCGCGCGACATCGTTCGAAGTCTGGCGCAGTGGGCCGACGTGCTGGTGGAATCTTTCACCCCGGGACAGATGGCGCGTTGGGGCCTGTCTTATGAGGAGCTTGCAAAGCTCAACACTGGCCTGATCATGGTCAGCACATCGCTCACCGGCCAGTCAGGCCCTTATTCGAAGTACTCCGGGTACGGAAACCACGGCGCTGCGATTGCCGGCTTCCAGCATATTGTCGGTAACAGAGACGCGACTCCCGTTGGTCCCTATGGCCCCTACACGGACTTTGTCGCGCCGCGGTTTGGGATTCCTGCCACCCTTGCAGCGCTCGACCATCGCAGACGCACCGGAAAAGGCTGCTGGCTTGACGTATCGCAGACAGAAGCAGGAGTTCAATTCCTGGCGGCGCAGATGGCCGAGACTTCGGCTACCGGCAGAGTGCAGGGCGCCATGGGCAACCGCGATCTCGCGATGGCGCCGCACGGTGTCTTTCCGACGGCGGGTGATGATCGCTGGATTGCGATAGCTGTGCAGACAGACGAACAATGGGCTCGGTTTGCCGCGCTGGCTGAGATTGACGAACCGTCGTGGGCCACATTTGAAGGCCGCAAGCGCGATGAAGATGCAATCGAGGCGCGTATCGAAGCATGGACGTCCGGACAAAAGGTGGAAACGCTCGAGACATCGCTGCAAGAGTGCGGCGTTCCTACCCATCGCCTGACTTCGATCGAAGAATTTGCGTTCGATCCGCAGATTGTGGCGCGCAAGCATCTGGTCACCATGCCGCATGCGATTTCTGGCTCAACCGTGATCGAGGCGTCACCCTTTGAACTTCGGCGAACGCCTGCAAACTATATGCGTTCAGCGCCTTGCTACGGCCGTGACAACGTGGAGGTACTTCGAGACATCCTGGGATATGACACTGGGCAAATTCAGGAACTTGAGGATGCTGGAGTTCTAAGTTGATATGAAACGCCCTGGATTAAAATCACGCGCTTTAATTCGGCGGACTGTTTGAAGATGAGGGCGGATGGCTTTGGTTTGAGCGCGCCGCTTGCCATCGACCCGTGCTTGCGAGAGCAAGGCGGCACCACATGTTCGCTTATTGTTGGTTCACTTAGGTACTTTGGCGCACGCAATGATGGTGGCATCTCGTGACCGCACCTACGCTCACCACCAAACTCGACCGCGAGAGCCCCGAGGCCAAGGCCCGCTTTGCCTATAATCACGTGTTGGCGCAGGACCTGCGCGCGCGGGTGGCCGAGGCGGCGCTGGGGGGCACGGAAAAGTCGCGCGAACGCCATGTGTCGCGCGGCAAGCTGCTGCCGCGCGAACGGGTCGAGCGGCTGCTCGATCCGGGTTCGCCCTTTCTGGAAATCGGACAGCTTGCGGCCAACGGCATGTACGAGGGCGACGTCAACGGCGCCTCGCTGATCTGCGGGGTGGGGCGCGTCTCGGGGCGGCAGTGCATGATCGTGTGCAACGACGCGACCGTGAAGGGCGGCACCTATTACCCGATGACGGTCAAGAAGCACCTGCGCGCGCAGGAGATCGCGCAGGAGAACCGCCTGCCGTGCATCTATCTGGTGGATTCGGGCGGCGCAAACCTTCCGCATCAGGCCGAGGTCTTTCCGGACCGCGACCATTTCGGGCGGATCTTCTTCAATCAGGCCAATATGTCCGCGCTCGGCATCCCGCAGATCGCCTGCGTGATGGGCTCGTGCACCGCGGGCGGGGCCTATGTGCCGGCCATGTCGGACGAGAGCGTGATTGTCCGCAATCAGGGCACGATCTTCCTCGCCGGCCCGCCGCTGGTGAAGGCGGCGACGGGCGAGGAGATTTCAGCGGAAGACCTCGGCGGGGGCGATCTGCACGCCAGGAAGTCGGGCGTGGTCGATCACCTCGCGGAGAATGACGAGCACGCGCTCACCATCGTGCGCGACATTGTCAGCCACTTGGGCGCGAACACTGGCGCGGCGGCGGACGTCGCCCTGAAAGACCCCCGCCCGCCCAAGTACGACGCCGAGGACCTCTACGCCCTCATCCCCGAGGACGTGCGCGCGCCCTATGACGTGAAGGAAGTGATCGCGCGGCTGGTCGACGGCAGCGAGTTCCACGAGTTCAAGGCGCATTACGGCAGCACCCTCGTCTGCGGCTTTGCCCACATCTGGGGTATGCCGGTCGCGATCCTCGCCAACAACGGCGTGCTGTTCTCCGAGAGCGCGCAGAAGGGCGCTCACTTCATCGAGCTTGCCTGCCAGCGCCGCATTCCGCTCTTGTTCCTCCAGAATATCAGCGGCTTCATGGTCGGCGGGAAATACGAGGCGGAAGGTATCGCCAAGCATGGCGCAAAGCTCGTCACCGCCGTGGCGACCGCCACCGTGCCCAAGGTGACCGTGGTGACCGGCGGCAGCTTTGGCGCGGGCAATTACGGGATGTGCGGGCGGGCATACTCGCCGCGGTTCATGTTCACATGGCCCAATGCGCGCATCTCGGTGATGGGCGGCGAGCAGGCGGCGTCGGTGCTCGCCACCGTCCACCGCGAGGCCGATAGCTGGACGCCCGAGCAGGCCGAGGCCTTCAAGGCCCCCATCCGCCAGAAATACGAGGACGAGGGCAACCCCTACTACGCCACCGCCCGGCTGTGGGACGACGGGGTGGTCGATCCGGTGCAGACCCGCGACGTGCTGGGGCTTGCGCTGGCGGCGTGTCTCGAAGCACCGATTGCCGAGCGACCCGCCTTTGGCGTGTTCCGGATGTAACACCGATGATCCAGAAACTCCTGATTGCCAATCGCGGCGAGATCGCCTGCCGGATCATGCGCACCGCGCGCGCCATGGGGATAGCCACGGTCGCGGTCTATTCCGATGCCGATGCCAAGGCGCTGCATGTGCGCCAAGCCGACGAAGCTGTGCATATCGGCCCCTCGCCCGCTGCGGAGAGCTATCTGGTGGGGGCGAAGATCATCGCGGCGGCTAAGCAGACGGGGGCGGATGCGATCCACCCGGGCTACGGCTTCCTCTCGGAGAACGCCGACTTTGCGCAGGCCGTGATCGACGCGGGGCTGATCTGGGTCGGCCCCAAGCCTGCGAGCATCCGCGCGATGGGGCTGAAGGACGCGGCCAAGCAGCTGATGCGCGCGGCCGGCGTGCCGGTGACGCCGGGCTATGACGGGTCGGACCAGTCGGTCGAGCGGCTCACCGCAGAGGCCGAAGCCATCGGCTACCCCGTCCTAATCAAGGCGGTCGCCGGCGGCGGCGGGAAGGGCATGCGCAAGATCGATGCCCCCGCCGACTTTGCCGCAGCGCTGGAATCCTGCCGCCGCGAGGCCAAGGCCAGCTTCGGCAATGACGAGGTGCTGCTGGAGAAGTGGATCACCTCGCCCCGCCACATCGAGGTGCAGGTGTTCGGCGACAGCCACGGCAACGTCGTCCACCTGTTCGAGCGCGACTGTTCGTTGCAGCGCCGCCACCAGAAGGTGATCGAGGAAGCCCCCGCCCCCGGCATGGACGCGGCCACCCGCGAAGCCATCTGCGCCGCCGCCGTGCGCGCCGCCAAGGCGGTCGATTATGAGGGCGCGGGCACCATCGAATTCATCGCCGACGCTTCGGAAGGGCTGAGGGCGGATCGCATCTTCTTCATGGAGATGAACACCCGCCTTCAGGTCGAACACCCCGTGACCGAAGAAATCACGGGGGTCGATCTGGTCGAATGGCAATTGCGGGTCGCAAGCGGCGAGCCGATCCCGCTCAGGCAAGAAGACCTCAAGATCAACGGCCACGCGATCGAAGCGCGGCTCTATGCGGAAGACCCGGCCAAGGGGTTCTTGCCAAGCACGGGCACGCTCGAGATGTTCGCCATCGACGACGGCTACGCCCGCATCGAGACCGGCGTCGCCCAGGGCGATGCCATCTCGCCCTTCTACGATCCGATGATCGCCAAGATCGTCACTCACGCCGAGACCCGCGAACAGGCGATCTGGCGCATGGAAGATTGTCTCAGCGAACAGCTCGTCTTCCCGGTCAGGACCAACGCACCCTTTCTCCTGCGCGCGCTGCTGTCGGAAGAGTTCTTGCTGGCCCGGCTCGACACCGGCCTCATCGGGCGCAACCCGGAATGGGCCGATGCCGTGTCGCCGTCGCAAGCCGCGCGCGATCAGGCGGCACACGCGATGCTGCACCGCGAGACTGGCGATGTCGCGGTGAGAACGCCGGGCTTCCGCCTTAATGCCCCTGCACGCAGCGAAGTCGCGATGATGCTCGGCAGCGTGGTCGTGACCGGCGACGCGGCGCAGCCTGCCGCCGGGATCCTGCAATTCGACGACGGCGAGACAGTGTGGCTGAACGAGGCGGGCGAGACCTTCGCCCTGCGGCCCTTTGCCGCGCGCGGCACCGGCCACGCCTCCGCCGCCGATGGTGCGATCATTGCGCCGATGCCGGGCAAGGTCATCGCGGTCGATGTCGTCGAAGGCCAGGCCGTCACCGCCGGGCAGCGGCTGATGGTGCTGGAGGCGATGAAGATGGAACACGCCCTCACCGCGCCCTTCGACGGGGTGATCGAGGGGCTTACGGTGAGCGCCGGCGCGCAGGTGCAGGTCGATGCGGTGTTGTGCACGGTAGCCCTCCAACCTGAAAACCGCCAGGAGACTGGAGAATGAGACAAGAAATCACCCACCCCCGCACCGACTGGACCCGCACCGAAATCGCAGGCCTCTTTGATCTGCCCTTCACCGAGCTGCTGTTCCAGGCCGCCAGCGTCCACCGCGAATATCACCCGCCCACGCAGGTGCAGCTGTGCACCCTCCTCAGCATCAAGACCGGCGGGTGCCCCGAGGATTGCGGCTATTGCTCGCAGTCGGTGAAGGCCGACAGCGGCGTGGAAGCCACCAAGCTGATGGATGTGCAGGCGGTGCTCCAGCGCGCGGCGCAGGCCAAGGACGCAGGCTCGCAGCGGTTCTGCATGGGCGCGGCGTGGCGCAATCCCAAGGACCGCGACATGCCCGCGATCGTCGAGATCGTGAAGGGCGTGCGCGCCATGGGCCTCGAGACCTGCATGACGCTGGGGATGCTCGAACCGCACCAGGCCGAGATGCTCGCGGAAGCCGGGCTCGATTACTACAACCACAATATCGACAGCAGCCCTGAGTATTACGAGCGCGTCATCTCCACCCGCGATTTCCAGTGCCGCTTGGATACGCTGGATCACGTCCGCAAGGCGGGGATCAACGTGTGCTCTGGCGGGATCGTCGGCATGGGCGAGACGCGCGAGGACCGGGTGGGCTTCATCCACACGCTCGCCACCCTGCCGCAGCACCCGGAGAGCGTGCCGGTGAATGCGCTGGTGCCGGTGAAGGGCACGGTGCTGGGCAACATGCTGGCCGACACGCCGCTCGCCAAGATTGACGATATCGAATTCATCCGCACCGTCGCGGTGGCGCGCATCACCATGCCGCGCTCGATGGTGCGGCTCTCGGCCGGGCGCGAGTCGATGTCCGAGGCGACGCAGGCTTTGTGCTTCCTCGCGGGCGCGAATTCGATCTTCACCGGCGACAAGCTGCTGACCGCGCCCAATGCGGGCGACGACAGCGACGGCGCACTGTTCGCCAAGCTGGGGCTGACCGCGCTGAAGGGTGAGGAACCGGCCCGGCAAAACAAAGCTGCACTAGTATGACGTCTTTAAGCCAGCATTGCTCTAATTCTAAGTGATGCATACTAACCGGCGTGGCAGGAAGCTGATCTGCGTTAGCGCAGGTGCATGGCCCGACCGTGTGATCTATAGCGGACTATGCCGAAAACGCCGAATTCTAAAGCGCTAAATGGCCTGCCGCATCGCTGGCACATCCTGCCGCAAAGGTCCCAGCGTGGGGGTACTAATGGGGGTATATTTTCTGATAATCGATAAAATATTCAATAAATCAATACCTTGGAGGCTGAAGAAAGTCCCTCCTCCGCTACCATCGTCACCGCGACAATAGCACGATCGCGTGCCGGTATACTGGCTTGGAGCCAGCGCTAAACCGGCAGCCCCACGTAGTTTTCGGCGATGGCCGTCTGCATCGCTGTTGAGCGGGCGAGGTAATCGAGTTCGGCGGTCTGCATCCGGCGTTCGAAGGCGTTCTGGTGCGGGAAGGAGTGCATCAGTTTGGTGAGCGACCAGCTGAACCGTTCGGCCTTCCAGATGCGCGAGAGCGCCTTGTCGCGGTAGCCGATGAGGCCGTCCTCCTCCCCGCGCCGATAATGGGCGATGATCGCATCGGACAGATAGTGGACGTCCGACGCAGCGAGGTTCAGCCCCTTGGCCCCCGTCGGCGGGACGATATGCGCGGCGTCCCCTGCGAGGAACAGGCGGCCGTGGCGCATCGTCTCGAAGACGTAGGAGCGCAAGGGCGCGATCGACATTTCCAGTGCCGGACCGCGGGTCACGCCATGCTTCGAGATCGGGTTGAAGCGCGCCTCCAGCTCGTCCCACAGGCGGTCTTCGGGCCAGTCCTCCAGCCGCTCGCTCATCGGCACCTGGATGTAATAGCGGCTGCGCGTGGGCGAGCGCATCGAGGCGAGCGCGAAGCCGTCCGGCCCGTTGGCGTAGATCAGCTCGTCGTGGCAGGGCGGCACATCGGCAAGGATGCCGAGCCAGCCGAAGGGATATTCGTGGATGTACTCGCTGGCGAGATGCGCCGGGATCGCGCGGCGCGATGGGCCGTGGAACCCGTCGCACCCGGCGATGAACTCGCATTCCAGCACCACCGGCTTGCCGCCCGCCGTGTAGGTAACGAAGGGCTGCGCGCTGTCGACATCGTGGAGCACGAGGTCTTCGGCCTCGAACACGATGTCGAGCCCGCGGTCGGGTGCAGCGGCGATCAGGTCGCGGGTGATCTCGGTCTGGCCGTAGACCACCACGGTCTTGCCGGTCAGCGCCTTGATGTCGATCCGCACCATCATGTCGCCATCGGCGAGGTTGAAGCCGTCCTCCACCATGGCTTCGCGGCTCATGCGGGCATCCAGGCCGAGGCGGCGCATCAGATCGGTGGTGACCGTCTCCAGCACGCCCGCTCGGATGCGGCTTTCGACGTGTTCGCGGGTCTGCCGTTCGAGGATGATGCAGTCGATCCCCTCGGCCTTGAGCAGATGGCCGAGCAGCAACCCTGCCGGGCCACCCCCGATGATCGCGACCTGTGTCTTCATGCGGCGAATTCCTCGGTATCGATGGTCGCCTGCATGGTGGTGCCGTAACGCGGCCCGGCGACGGTGTGGCGGTTGATCAGGGCGTCGAGTTCGTCAGCCAGAGCGGGAGACATCACCCAGTCGGCGCGGGCGATGTTTTCGGCCAGATGCGCCGGATTGGCGGTGCCGGGGATCGCGACGATGTGCTCTGCCTGTGCCAGCACCCAGCCGAGGCTGAGCTGGGCGGGGGTGACGCCTTCGCGTGCGGCGATGGCGTTGAAGGCCTCGGCCAGCGCAAGGTTTGTCGGCCAGTTCTCGTCATTGAAGCGCGGCATGGTGCGCCGCAGGTCGCGCTGGTCGAACGTTGAGGGATCGCGCACGCCGTTCGCCAGCACCCCGCGCGCGACCGGAGAAAAGGCGACGAAGGTGATGCCGAGTTCGCGGCAGGTATCGAGCACCGCGATTTCGGGGTTGCGGCTCCACAGCGAATACTCGGTCTGCACCGCCAGCATCGGCCTGACCGCATGGGCCTCGCGGATATGCGCGGCCGACCATTCCGACACGCCATAGCCTGCGATCTTGCCGGCCGCGATCAACTCGCCCATCGCGCCCGCCATCTCGGCAACCGGCACCTTGGGGTCGAAGCGGTGCATGTAGTAGAGATCGATGTGATCGGTCTGGAGCCGTGCAAGCGATGCGTCGATGTTGCGGCGGATCGCATCCGGCGAGCAGTCGATGCCGCGGTTCGCGCCCTCGATCACGATGCCGGTCTTGGTCGCGAGGAAATACTCCCCGCGCCGCTGCTTCAGCGCCTTGCCGATAAGCGTTTCGTTATGGCCGAGGCCGTAGATGTTGGCGGTGTCGAGGTGGTCATAGCCGAGGTCGAGCGCGGCGTTGAGCAGCGCCAGCGCATCGGCTTCCTCCGGCATGGCGCCATAGCCCCACGACAGGCTCATGCAGCCGAGGCCGACCGGCTTGACGCTGCGGGTGCCGATCCGGCGCATCATGCCTCAAGCTGCCGTTCAAGCTCGCCCAGCACGCGGTAGCAATCTAGCACCTTGGCGACCGAGCTGTTCGGCTCGCGCCCCTCACGGATCGCGGCGATGAATTCGCGGTCCTGCAATTCGATCCCGTTCATCGAGACCGCCACGCCCGAGACGTCGATCGGCTCTTCCTTGCCGGTCACAAGGTCGTCATAGCGCGCGATGTAGGTCGCGCTGTCGCCGATGTAGCGGAAGAAGGTGCCGAGCGGGCCATCGTTGTTGAAGCTCAAGGACAGGGTGCAGATCGCCCCCGTCTCGCTCTTGAGCTGGATCGACATGTCCATCGCGATGCCGAGTTCGGGATGCCGCGGCCCTTGCATGGCGTTGGCCGCCACGATGCGTCCGGCCTGATAGGCGAAGAGATCAACCGTGTGTGCAGCGTGGTGCCACAGCAGGTGGTCGGTCCAGCTGCGCGGCTCGCCTTTCGCGTTGATGTTCCGGCGGCGGAAGAAATAGGTCTGCACGTCCATCTGCTGGACGTTGAATTCGCCCGCAACGATGCGGTTATGGACATATTGGTGGCTCGGATTGAAGCGCCGTGTGTGGCCGACCATGCAGACCTTGCCGGTCTCCTGCTGCACCCGCAGCACCTCCTGGCTGTCGGCCCAGCTGTCGGCCAGCGGGATCTCCACCTGCACGTGCTTGCCCGCCTTCATGCAGGCAATGGCCTGTGCTGCATGCATCTGGGTCGGGGTGCACAGGATCACCGCATCGACATCGTCGCGGGCGAGGGCATCTTCCAGTTCGGTCGACGAATGGGATGCGCCATAGCGGGCGGCCACGGCGGCGGCCTGCTCGGCTGTGCGGCTGATGATCGAGGTGATCTCCACCCCTTCGATATTCTTCAAACCGTCGAGGTGCTTTTCCCCAAACGCTCCGGCGCCGGCGAGGGCGATTCTCATGTGACAGGCTCCAATACGATGTGGCCGATGGCCGTGTTGCTGCACGGGACGTGGTAATGGCGGTGCAGGCAGCGGGTGGCGCGCCCCAGGGCGCCGCGCATGATGAGCCACATCACCATCTCGATGCCCTCCGACCCCGTCTCGCGCAGATATTCGATGTGGGGGATGCGGCGCAGATGGTCGCTGTCGCCGATCAGGCCGTCGAGGAACATGTTGTCCCACTCCTGATTGATCAGCCCGGCACGCGGCCCCTGCAGCTGGTGGCTCATCCCGCCGGTGCCCCAGATCTGCACATTGAGATCTTCGGGAAAGCTCTCCACCGCCCGCGCAATCGCCTCGCCCAGCGCCCAGCAGCGATTGCCCGAGGGCGGCGGATAGGTGACGACATTGACCGCCAGCGGGATCACCTTGCAGGGCCACTCGGCGACCTCGCCGAACATCATCGACAGCGGCACCGTCAGCCCGTGATCGACGTCCATCTCGTTGATGATCGTCATGTCGAATTCGTCGAGGATCAGGCTCTGCGCGATGTGCCAGGCGAGATCGGGATGGCCGATCACGTCGGGAACCGCACGCGGGCCCCAGCCTTCGTCGGCGGGCCGAAAGATTTCGCCGCAGCCGATCGCGAAAGTCGGGATGATCTTCATGTCGAAGGCCGAGGCGTGATCATTATAGACCAGGATCACGACGTCGGGCTTCTGCGCGACTTGCCACTCGCGGGTCCAGTCATACCCGGCAAAGATCGGCGCGAAATAGGCGTCGCGGTCCTTTTTCTGGTCATGCGCCACGCCCAGCAGCGGCACGTGGCTGCTGGCGATACCGGCGGTCAATCTCGCCATCAGTTCTGCTCCCTGATCGAACGCAGGCCTTCGGGCGAACGCCCGCCGGCATTCATCATCGCCTGATATTCCTCGACGCTCGCGCCGGTCATCGTGCTGACCGCCTGCACGAAGCTGAGGCCGTCGGTCGAAAAGATCTTGGCGAGGAAATAGATATTGCCGCCCAGATCCAGCAGCCGGTTGTAGTCGCGGGCGAGGACAGCCGATCTCTGCTCCTCGGTCAGCGGCCAGTCGGCCAGATAGGCCGCTTCGTCGGCGCGCCAGCGATCGCGGTTTTCGGGCTTCATCAGGCTCATCGCGAACTGGTTGAGGTGATAGCCCTTGCGCGCCCGCGCCGCGGTGAAGACCCGGGTGCCGGGGATGTCCTCGAACTCGGCGAGGTAGGCGTGGATGTCGCTCGTCATGCCTGCTGTTCCCTGGCGATCATGCGCTTGATGACGAGCCGCGCCTTCACTCCGCCGCTGTCGATCTCGTAGGCGGTCATCTTCAAGTCGGGGTTGGCGTCGATCGAGCGCTGCTGGGCCTCGAGCACCTCGACATCTTCGAGGAACACCCCTGCTTGTCCGGCCTGCAGCCGGCCGGTGAGGCCCCGGTCGTCCTGCCCGAAATGGCGGCTCATGCCCCAGAAGTAATGGCAGGTGGTCCCGGTCTCCGGGGTCATGCAATCGATCACGAAGGCGCGCGCGCCGGTGTCGTGCGCCTCCAGCGTCGCGCCGTCTTCCACGAGGGCCACGCCGACATCGATGATGACGTTCGATGGTGCCACGAATTCGCAGATCTGCCAGCGATCGACCTTGCCCGGCTTGCCCAGCGCGCTACGCCAGAAGGGCGGCGCGTCGATATCGGGCATCCACCGCTTGACGAACACTCTCTCGCCGTCGGTGACGGTCTCCAGCGGGTGCTCGACGATCTCCTTCTGCCCGATCGAGCTCTGGTGGACATAGGTTTCGTGCGTCAGGTCCATCAGATTGTCGATCAGCAGGCGATAATCGCAGGCGATGCGGTAATGGCCTCCATCGAAAACCCAACCGGGTTCGCTGCAAGGCCACAGATCGGGGATCAGCGCCGGATCGGCAGCCTCCGCATCGCCCATCCAGATCCACACCAGCCGGTGCCGGTCGACCACCGGATAGCTCGTGGTGCAGATCTTGCGGTTCACCGGATCGTTCTTGAGCGGCATCTCCTCCGCCACCCCGTCCGCGCCAAGCTTCAGACCGTGATAACGGCAGCGCACGGAATCGCCTTCGCGGAAACCCATCGACAAAGGCAGCAACCGGTGCGGACAGGCATCGCGCAGTGCCACCGGTTCGCCCGACAAGGTGCGGTAGAGCACCACCGGCGTTCCGCACAGAGTGCGCGCAAGAAGGCCGGCACCGACTTCGTGATCCCACGCGGCGGCATACCAGGCATTGCGCGGCCAGGTGGTCACAGCCCGCGCTCCTTCAGCATCGCATCGAGCCGCGGAAACACGCGCCTCGCGTTGCCCTCGAAGATCATGTGCCGGTCTCCCTCGGAGATATCGAGCGCGTCGATGTAGCGCTTGGTGTCGTCGAAATAGTGCCCGGTGGTGGGATCGATCCCGCGCACCGCGCCCACCATCTCGCTGCCGAACAGGATGTTCTTGGTGTCGATCACGTCGGCCAGGAGGTCGATCCCCGGCTGGTGATAGACGCAGGTGTCGAAGAAGATGTTGTTCATCAGATGCGTGCCGAGATCGGGCTTCTTGAGCATGTCGGCCAGCCCGCGATAGCGCCCCCAGTGATAGGGCACCGCGCCCCCGCCGTGGGGGATGATGAAGCGCAGAGTGGGAAAATCGGCAAACAGGTCGCCTTCGAGAAGCTGCATAAAGGCGATGGTGTCGGCCGCGATGTAATAGCCGCCCGTCGCGTGCATCGCCGGATTGCAGCTGCCCGAAACGTGGATCATCGCCGGCACGTCGAGTTCGACCATCTTCTCGTAGAACGGATACCAGAAGCGATCGGTCAGCGGCGGATGCTTGAAATGCCCGCCGCCCGGATCGGGGTTCAGGTTGCAGCCGATGAAGCCGAGCCCGGTGACGCAGCGCTCCAACTCGGCAATCGAGCTGGTCATGTCGGCCTCGGGCGATTGCGGCAGCATGCACACGCCTGCGAAAGTTTCGGGATAGAGGCCCACCACCCGCGCAATCAGATCGTTGCAAGCCCGCGCCCAGGGCACCGCCACGCTCTGGTCACCGACATGAGGGGCCATCGCCGAGGCGCGGGGAGAGAAAATCGTCATATCCGCGCCGCGCTCTTTCAAAAGGCGCAGCTGGTTGGCCTCGATCGTCTCGCGGATCTCCTCATCCGAAATGTCGGGATAGGGCGGGCACTCAGTCCCCGCCTTGAAGGCCGCCTTCTGCGCCTCGCGCCATGCGTCATGGGCCTTGGGCAGGACGGTGTAGTGGCCGTGGCAATCGATGATCATGGTCATGCGTGCAGCTTTTCTCTGGCGGCGCTGCGCTGGCGGCGGATCGTGCCCTCGGTCATTATCGGGGCGACGCCAAGCGCAAGCAAAGTGAGCGCGGATTGCTCCATTTCGGCAGCCCGGCGTGCGCCGTGGGTCGCCATGCGTTCAAGGTTGTAGGCGGCGCGTTCGCTCCACGGGCGGGGCCTTTCGCTGGCATCGAGCGAGGCGAGCACTTCCGCGGTCACCCCTGCCGCATCGGCAGCAGCCATCATCTCGTCGGTCAGCGCCTCGATCCCCTTGATCATGATCGAGCGGATCATCTTGATCGCGCTGGCCCGGCCGACCTCATCGCCGACCACGCGCACATCGGTAAATCCCGCTTGCGCAAGCGCATCTGCCGCCGCCGCAGCCGCCGGACCGGAGAGCAGCAGGGGCACCGCCATGCGCGCAGGCTCTACCGGGGCGAGCACCGCGACATCGACATAGCGCGCACCGGCGCTCTCCACGATCATCGCGGCGGCGCGTTTGGTTTCGGGTGCAACCGAGTTCATGTCGCACCAGATCGCCTGCGAGGCGAGCATCGGGGCATAGGATCTCGCCGCCGCCAGCGCCTGATCCGCCGTGACCAGCGACAGCACCAGCGCCGCGCCCGCCAGCGCCTCATGCGGATCGCAAGCGCGCCTGACACAGAAGCGTTCCATCGCTTCCTGCCGGGCGGGCGCGATGTCCCACGCGCAGGCGCGCTGTCCCCAATTCGCGGCGGCCGCGAAAGTGGCGCCGGCTTCACCGAAACCGATCAGGGCAAGATCATGCGTCATCGCCGCGTGTCATGCACGTGGCCAGCGGCGCGGCGCCAATCGAATGGTGTGCCGGGCTATTCGAAACTGCGAATTGTCATGATTGGCCGGGACACGCTTCGCGCAGCTTTTCGAGCAATGTCGCCTCGGCGCGCGTCGGCCGCCAACCGGTGCGGGTGATGATCCCGATGGTGCGGCGCACGGGCGCAGGCGGGGGCAGCGCGGCGAGAAGCCCCGCATCGAGCTCGACCGAAACCTGATCGGGTGAAAGCAGCGTCAGCCCGTCACCCGCGATCAGCAATTGCCGGATCATCATCACCGAACCGCACTCGATGGCGACATGGGGGATCGGCAGGCCGAGCGCGGCCAGCATCGCCTCCCAATAGCGTCTCAGCGGGGTCGATCGGTCGGGGAGAAGCCATGGATAGTCAAGCATCGCGCGGGCGATATCGGTCCGCGCAAGGATCGGATGCCCCGCCCGCATGACGAGCGCCGGACGATCCTCGAACGCCGTCTCCTGCGCAAGATCGGGCGGAAGCTCTTCGCGCAGGGCGCCCAGCAGAACGTCGATCTCCCCGTCGCGCAAGGGACCCGCGAGTTCGGAATAGCTGCCTTCCAGCACGGCGATGTCGATATCCGGCTGCGCCATGCGGAAACGCACGATGGCCTCGGGCAGCCAGCGGGCGCGCGACAGGGGCATGGCTCCGACGACGATCCGCCCCCCGGCCTGCCCGCGCCATGCCGCCACTTCGGACAGCCCCGCCCGCAACTCCGCCATCGCCAAACCGAAAGCGCGGGCACGGCGCGCTCCGGCGGGGGTGAGGATCAGGCTCCGCCCGCGCCGGTCGAACAGACGTTGGCCTAGCGCGACCGAGAGATCGGCGACAGCACGGTGGAGCGATGCTGGAGAAAGTCCGGTGGCCTCGGCGGCCGCGGCATAGGTCCCCCCGCGCACCACCGCCAGGAAGGCGCGCAGCTGGGTGCCTGTCACGCGCGGGCTGCCGATATGTTCGATCGCCGCCTCGGCACGGGGGGCGAGCAGCAGGGCAGGCTCGGTCGGGGTCATGCCCGATGCCCCGCGATCGAACAGCGAGACGCCAAGGCTCGACTCCAGCCCGGCAATCGCCTGCGTGAGCGCGGGCTGCGACAGGTTGATCGCCCGCGCCGCCCGGCTGACGCTGCCGTGCCGCACCGTTGCGGCCAGCGCGGCGAAATGGCGGATGTTGGGTGCGCGGTCGATCATGGAGAATAATTAGCAAATATTTATACCCCGCGCCAACTTCGCATTACGCATTCCGGGCGCAGCGGCGCATGGCGTTGACGCCGGAACAGTCGGGAGCGTGCAATGACCGGGATCGTCGTCCAGAATATCGACCGCGCCAGCCAGGATGTGATCGACGGGCTTGCCGCCTGCGGTGTCGCCACGGTCCACGAAGCGCAGGGACGCACCGGGCTGCTCGCCAGCTACATGCGCCCGATCTATTCCGGCGCGCGGATCGCGGGCAGCGCGGTGACGATCAGCGCGCCGCCGGGCGACAACTGGATGATCCATGTGGCGATCGAACAGCTCCAGCCGGGCGACATCCTCGTGCTCGCACCGACAAGCCCCTGCGTCGATGGCTACTTCGGCGATCTGCTCGCGACCAGCGCCATGGTGCGCGGCTGCCGGGGTCTGGTCATCGATGCCGGCGTGCGCGATGTGCGTGATCTGACGCAGATGGGGTTCCCCGTCTGGTCAAAGGCCGTGTTTGCGCAGGGAACCGTCAAGAACACCCTGGGCAGCGTCAATGTGCCGATCGTCTGTGCCGGGGCTGCTCTTGAACCAGGCGATGTGATCGTGGCCGATGATGACGGGGTGTGCATCGTCAAGCGCGCCGATGCAGCGCTCGTGCTGGAGAAGGCGCAGGCCCGGGAAGCTGCCGAAGAAGGCAAGCGCCAGCGGCTGGCAGCGGGCGAACTCGGGCTTGATATCTACAACATGCGCCCGCGGCTTGCGGAGATGGGCCTCAGATATGTCTGACCCGATCCGCTGCATGTGGATGCGTGGGGGGACGTCCAAGGGCGGGTTCTTCCTGAAGAGCGATCTTCCCGAGGATCCCGCGCAGCGCGATGCTGTGCTGTTGCGCATCATGGGTTCGCCCGACCCGCGCCAGATTGACGGGATGGGCGGCGGCGATCCCCTTACGAGCAAGGTTGCCGTGGTCAGCCGCTCGTCGCGTCCCGGTGTCGATGTCGATTACCTGTTCCTGCAGGTGTTCGTCGATCAGGCCATCGTCACCGACGCGCAGAACTGCGGCAACATACTCGCCGCCGTCGCGCCCTTCGCCATCGAGCGCGGGCTTGTGGAGGCTGTCGACGGGATTACCCGTGTGGCCGTCCACATGGAGAATACCGGACAGGTGGCAGTGGCCAGCGTCGAGACGCCGGGCGGGCAGGTGCGCTATTGCGGAGACACGGCGATCAGCGGTGTGCCCGGCACTGCCGCCGCGATCCCGCTGGCCTTTCGTGATACCGCGGGATCGTCCTGCGGTGCCTTGCTGCCGACCGGGCGCAACGTCGATGTGATCGACGGGGTGGAGGTTACGTTGATCGACAACGGGATGCCCTGCGTCGTCATCGCCGCCGCGGATATGGGCATCACCGGATATGAAGACCGCGAAACGCTGGATGCCGATGCAGCGATGAAGGCGCGGGTCGAAGCGATCCGCCTGAAGGCCGGGCCGCTGATGAACCTTGGCGATGTGTCCGAGAAATCCGTGCCCAAGATGATGCTTGTCGCAGCGCCGCGCGCTGGCGGCGCAATCTGTGTGCGTTCGCTGATTCCGCACCGGGTCCACGCCTCGATCGGCGTGCTTGGCGCGGTCAGCGTGGCAACCGCATGCCTGCTCGAAGGTTCGCCGGCGGCGCGGCTCGCGGTGGTGCCGGATGGGCGGATCAAGACGCTCGCGGTCGAGCACCCGACCGGTGTGACCGAGTGCGTGGTGACCCTCGATATGGCCGGCCAACCTGTCGAAGCCGGTATGCTGCGCACCGCGCGCAAGCTGATGGATGGAGTTGTTTTCGCATGAGCACGACTGATGCCGATGGCCGGGTCCGCAGCTGGACGCTCACACCATCGGTGCCGCGGTTCATTCCGCCGCCCGGCGCGGTCGATGCGCATTGCCATGTGTTCGGCCCGATGGCGCAATTCCCGTTCAGCCCTCAGGCCAAATATCTGCCTCAGGACGCGGGGCCGGAGGATCTGTTCGCCTTGCGCGACCGGCTTGGCTTTACCCGCAACGTGATCGTTCAGGCGAGCTGCCATGGCACCGACAACCGCGCCACCCTGGATGCGATCGCCCGGTCCGGCGGCATGGCGCGCGGCGTTGCGGTCGTCGATCCGGCGATCACCGATGCCGAGCTCGATGCGCTTCACGCCGGAGGCATGCGGGGGGTGCGCTTCAATTTCCTCAAGCGGCTGGTCGACGATGCGCCCAAGGACCGGTTCCTTGAAGTCGCTCGCCGCCTTCCGGCCGGCTGGCACGTGGTGATCTATTTCGAGGCCGACATCCTCGAGGAACTGCGCCCCTTCATGGATGCGATCCCCGTGCCGCTGGTGATCGACCACATGGGACGGCCCGACGTCCGACAAGGCCCTGACGGAGCTGACATGCGTGCCTTTCGCCGCCTGCTCGATAGCCGGGAGGATATCTGGTTCAAGGCCACCTGCCCTGATCGTCTGGACGCAATCAAGGATGGTGGGGCGGGGCCGCCCTGGCATGCTTTTGCCGATGCGGTCGCTCCGCTGGTCGCCGACTATCCCGACCGCTGCCTGTGGGGCACCGATTGGCCTCATCCCAACATGGAGGGCGAGATCCCCGATGATGGCCACTTGGTTGACATGATCCCGCGCATCGCGCGGACAGTCGAGTTGCAGCACAAGCTTTTGATCGCGAATCCGATGAAGCTCTACTGGCCGGATCAATGAACAGGACAGGGAAGACTTTTCACGCTGAGCTTGTTGCCTTTTCTCCTGTCTAGAAGAGACGGAGGATACCTTTTGCCTTAGGGCAGCGCGCATCATCCGGGCTGGTAGCTGTCGAAGCGATGGGTCTAATCAACGCCGCACATTAAGGGGCGTTGCAAATCAATTACCCAATCCGTCCCTAGAGATCCTCCTCCGCTACTGGCAAGTCTTCGGGAATGTGTGTTGGCTTTCTGGCGGACTGGCCTTTTTCGATCCTGCCACGGCCTGTGCCGTTGTCTGCACAAGCCGCATCCCGGAACATCGTGATTTTCACAAATCATTTTAGGAATCAGTCGGTCAATCCGCAAGTTTCGAATCTTGGGCTGCCACCGGATACCTCTCTCGAAATACCTAAAACAAATTTCTTTACACCATGTCCCTGCGCGCTATCATCGCCGAACCAGACAGGGTCACCCCGGCCCAGCCGCTATCCCCTTGCCGCCATGCGCGGCGGCAAGGGGAGGGGGTGGGCGGGAGCAAAGGCCAGCGAGGGGGATGAATGGACAAGGGCATGCCATCGGGTGCCTCGCCGCTGCTTGAGGCAGGCGATGCGGCTTCGGCGAACACGCAGTTCGCTTTTGCTTCGGTCACCACATTGTTTTTCGCCTGGGGGTTTATCACCTCGCTGATCGATCCGCTGGTGGCGGCAGTGAAGGGGATTTTCAGTCTCTCCGACTTCGAGGCGCAGCTTAGCGCCTCGGCCTTTTTTATTGCCTATGGCGTGATGAGCCTGCCCGCAGCCGCTTTGCTGGCGCGGCGCAAATCCGTGGCCACCGTGCTGATCGCGCTGGTGATGATGATCGCCGGCTGCATGCTGATGCTGCTGGCGGCCAATGTCGCGATCTATGCGCTGGTGCTGCTCGGCCTGTTCATTCTGGCGAGCGGGATCACCATCCTGCAGGTTGCCGCCAATCCGCTGGCCGCGGTGCTGGGGCGCCCCGACCGGAGCCATTTCCGCCTCACGCTCAGCCAGGCCTTCAACAGCCTTGGCACCTTCATCGGCCCCTACATCGGTGCGCTGCTGTTTTTGAAGGGGGTCGAGATCGAGGAGGGCGAGGCGCTTGATCCGGCGGTGCGCGCTGCGGCGCTTATCGGGATCGACGCTGCATTTCTGTGGATCGCGGTGCTGATCGGCCTGCTGGCGCTGTTCATCTGGTTCGCCCGCGGCTTGATCGGCAAGGCGGCGCAGCAGGGTGTGCAGGACGCACGGCCCGCCTCGATCGTCGCGATGCTCGGCGAAGCGGCGTCCTCGCGCTGGGCGATGCTCGGCGGGGCGGCGATCTTTCTCTATGTCGGGGCCGAGGTTGCCATCGGCACACAGATGGCGCTGTTCCTCAATGATGACGGCGTGCTGGGCATTTCGCTTGAGCAGGCGGGCAAGATGGTGAGCCTTTACTGGGGCGGGGCGATGATCGGGCGGCTGGTCGGGTCGGCGCTGCTGACCCGCATTCCGGCAACGGTTCTGTTGGCGGTTTTTGCAGGGGCGGCAGCGGCGATCTGCCTGTTCATCGCAGCCGTCGGCGGATCGGCGGCGGGCTATGCGGCGCTGGGCATCGGGCTGTTCAATTCGATCATGTTCCCGGTGATCTTCACCCTGACGCTGGAACGGTCGAGCGCGAGCCGCGAGGCAACGTCGGGCTTCCTGTGCTTTTCCATCGTCGGCGGCGCATTTGTGCCCTTGCTGGTCGGGCTGGTATCGGGCGCGACGAGCTATGCGGTGGCCTTCGTTGTTCCGGCGGCGTGTTATGTCATGCTGCTGGGCTTCGGACTGGCGGCGCGGCGTGCTGCGGTGATCCGCAGCGACGCGGCTGCCCCTGCCGGTGGTCACTGAGAGGGGGCAGCAATGGCAATCCGGCAACTTGAAGGCCACGCGGTCGAAAAGGTCTGGGGGCGGCGCGATGTGCCCGCGATGTTCGGCGATGCGGGCGAGCGCGCCGGGCCGGTGGGCGAAATCTGGTTCGCCGATGATGCCGCACCCGATCTGCTGGTGAAGTATCTGTTCACGTCGGAAAAGCTCTCGATCCAGGTCCATCCCGATGACACGCTGGCCCGCGCCGGTGGCCATCGCTGCGGCAAGGAAGAGGCGTGGTATGTGCTTTCGGCTGAACCGGGTGCGGTGATCGGTGCAGGCTTTGCCGCGCCGCTCGGCCCCGATGACCTGCGCACCGCCGCGCTTGATGGCAGTATCGAGGCGCTGATGACCTGGCATCCGGTCAAGGCGGGGGATTTCTTCCATGTCCCGGCAGGCACGGTCCACGCGATCGGTGCAGGGCTGTCGCTGGTCGAAATCCAGCAGAATGTCGATCTGACCTACCGGCTGTATGATTACGGCCGCCCGCGCCCCTTGCAGCTCGACGAGAGCATCGCGGCCGCGCGGGCCGGGCCGTTTGTGCCTGCCGCGATCCGCGCGGCTGGCCCTGCGCGTGATGTGCTGGCGGCCAGCGACACGTTCACGATCGAGCGGCTGACGCACGGGGCACAGCATGATGTGGCCGCCAGCGCGCAAACCCCTGCCTGGCTGATGCCGGTTGCGGGTGGCTGCATGGCGGGCGATCAGGTGCTCCCGCCCGGCACGGTCTGGCTGGCGGACGATGCCGCCTGTGTCACGCTTGATCCGGATGCAATCATGCTGGTCGCCTGCGGGGCGGCGGCGGACACGAAAAGGTGAGGATGATATGACCAATCTGCGTTTCTGGGCCGGGCCTGCAGCCGCCGCCGCGCTGGTAATGGCAGCGGGCGTCACGATCGGCGCGCCATCGCAGCCCGCCGCCGCACAGGCCGAAGCACCGGCAGCCGTGCGGACAGGTCAGCAGCCCAATATCATCTTCATCCTCAATGACGATCAGCGTTACGATGCGATGGGCTTCCTCGATCCGGCGCTCAACACCCCGAACATGGACCGGATCGCGCGCGAGGGCGTGTATTTCCCCAACGCCTTTGTCACCACCGCCCTGTGCAGCCCCAGCCGCGCCTCGATCCTGACCGGGCAATACATGCACAATCACGGCATCGCCGACAACAACATCAAGTTCCGCCCCGGCACCTTCTTCTTCCCGATGGCGCTGCAAGCGGCGGGATACCGCACCGCCTTCATCGGCAAGTGGCACATGGGTGGCCACAGCGACGATCCGCAGCCCGGCTTCGATCGCTGGATCAGCTTCAAGGGGCAGGGCGAATATCTTCCCGAAGACGGCAAGGGCGTGCGCCACACGCTCAACATCGATGGCCAGCGGGTCGAGCGCAAAGGCTACATCACCGATGAACTCAACGATTTCGCGCTCGACTGGCTGAAGCAGCAAAGCGGCCGGCAGCCGTTCTTCCTCTATCTCAGCCACAAGGCGGTTCACGCCGATTTCATCCCCGCCGAACGGCACAAGGACACCCTCAGCCGCGATGCGATCAAGCTGCCTGCCAGCATGGCCGACACGCCCGAGAATTACGAAGGCAAGCCGCGCTGGACCAAGGACCAGCGCAATTCGTGGCACGGGGTGGAATTCCCCTATCATTCGACGATGGACGTGGTCGATTTCAAGCTGCGCTACAACCAGACGCTGTCTTCGGTGGACGAGGGGATCGGCAAGATCCTCGCCACCTTGCAGAAGAAGGGCCTGCTCAAGAACACCATCGTGGTGATGATGGGCGATAACGGCTTCATGTTCGGCGAACACGGCATGATCGACAAGCGCAGCGCCTACGAGGAATCGATGCGCGTGCCGCTGATCGCCTTCGGCGGCGGGATGCCCGGCGGGCGGGTGGAGGACGAGATCGTCGCCAATATCGACATCGCGCCAACCTTCCTCGCGCTGGCGGGCGCCAAAATCCCCGAGGGCGTGAAAATCGACGGGATGAGCTATGCCGACCTGCTGATGGGCCGCCCGTTCAACGGCCCCTGGCGCACCTCGCTGAGCTATGAATACTATTGGGAATACAACTATCCCCAAACCCCGACGACCTTCGCCTTGCGCGGCGAGCGCTACAAATACATCCAGTATCACGGCGTGTGGGACACCGAGGAGCTGTACGATCTCCAGAACGATCCCAAGGAAATGAAGAACCTGATCGGCGATCCCAAACTGCGCCCCGTGGTGCGCAAGATGCGCGGCGATCTGTTCGCAAGCCTCAGCCCCGAACAGGGCCGGTCGAGCGTGACCTTCACCCAGCGGATGGATGAAGGTTCGGTGTTCCGCAACCGCAAGGGGGCAGGGCCGGGCGATTTCCCCGCGCGCTGGCTGCGCGACGGGACGGAAAGCGACCTCGGCAATGGCCAGAAGGCCGAAGGCGGGGCAGCGCCCTCGCACTGAGGCCGGACCAGCGGGCCTTTCGCGGAAAAATTGCAACCGGCGGCCCGGATGATTAAGCTGCATCCGGCCCCACAACCCTTCCAGGCGGAGACGAATTCCAGATGGCGACAACTGAACGCAAGCCGTCAGCTGTCGGTATCTCCGCCCGCGACCGGGTGAACCTGCTCAGCAACGGGCTGTCGGGCACCAATCTCGAACGCGGCAGCTCGCACAATCTGCGTGTGACCTTGCAGGCGATCCGGCTCAACGCGCCGGTGACCAAGGTCGAACTGGCCGAGATTACCGGGCTGACCCCGCCTTCGATCACCAACATCACCCGCAAGCTGTTTGCCGATGGCCTGATCATCGAAGCCGGGCGCAGGCGCGGCGAGCGCGGGCAGCCGGCGCTGAAGCTGGCGATCAATCCCGATGGCGCATTTTCGATCGGGGTGAATGTCGATCGCGATCACATGACGTTGGTAGCGCTCGATTTCCTCGGCGATCTCAGACTGCGGATTGTCGAGAACATCCAGTTCCCGATGCCCGATCAGGTGAGCGATTTCGTGAGCCGCAATCTCGCGGCGATGCGTGCCTCGGGCGAGATCGACATGGACCGGATCGCCGGGATCGGCCTTGCCATCCCCGATGATTTCGGCGGCGTCGATCTGCCCAACCGCCCGGCAGAGTTCGGCGTCTGGGAAACGATCGACCCGCGCCACCTGCTCGGCAGCCACGGGCTTGATGTCATCATCGAAAACGATGCGACCGCCGCCGCGATCGGCGAATTGCAGTTCGGCCATGGTCGGGTGGCGCAGACGTTCTTCTATCTGCTGGTCAATGCCGGGCTGGGGGGCGGGCTGGTGATCGATGGCCATTCGGTCACCGGCGCATCGGGTCGCAGCGGTGAAATCGGGTTCCTGCCGATTGGCCGGGCGCGGCGCAATCCGGTGGTGTTGCAGGATGTTGCCTCCTTGTCCGGCCTGTACAGCCATCTGGCAGAGGCCGGTTTTCCCGATCCCGGCCCGCTTGACCGGCTGGACGAGGCGGCAGGGCTTGCAGCGGGCGAGTGGGTCGAAAAGGCTGCCGATCTGCTCACCGATCCGCTGATGGTGATCAATGCCGTGATCGATCCCGATGCGATCTTCATCGGCGGGCGTCTGCCGGCGGGGCTGGTCGATCAGCTGTGCGACCGGCTTGCGCTGAACGTGCGCCACCGCGGCGCATCCCTGCCTGCCCGCGCTCCGATCCGCCGCGCCGAACTGGCCGAGGATGCTGCGGCTATCGGCACCGCGATCCTGCCCTTTTCCAACCGCTTCCTGCCCAACCGCACGGCGCTGATGAAGATCGACGCCTAGAGCAGTTTCCGGCCATTCTGACCCGCCCTGACGGAGCCGATTTTGGCTCAGTGCCAGGAGCGACGAGCGAGCCATGCCTAAGCATAGTGAGCGAGGAGAGACGCCGCGCTGGGCCAAAATCGGCCCGCCCCGCAGGGGTCGTGACAGGGCGGGTCAGAATGGCCGGAAACTGCTCTGGCCTCAGGCCGCCGGGGCGACCTGCCTTGCGACCGGCACATCTGCCGTAGCAGCCAGCGCAATCGGCCCCAGTGGCCCGGCCAGCGTGCCGAGCCCGGGCGGCACGACATATTCGTCGATCCGGTCAAGCTCGGGCGAGCTGACATAGCCCGCAAGGCTCGCCTGCAATTCGCGGCGGATGATCGGGAACAGCTGCGGCTGCGCGCTGATCACGCCTCCGCCAAGGAAGATCCGGCGCGGCGTCGCAGTCAGCACGATATTGTGCAGCATCTGCGCGATGGCATGGCCGACAAGCTGCCAGATCGGATCGTCCGCCGCGATCAGGCCGGGGCGCATGCCAGCGCGGGCGATGATCGCCGGCCCTGCGGCAAGGCCCTCCACGCAATCGCCGTGATAGGGGCACGAGCCCGGCCAGATGTCGCCTGCCACCCGCGGAATGCGCATATGGCCAAGTTCGGCATGACCGAAGCCGCAGATCGGCTTGCCCCCGACGATCAACCCCACGCCCACGCCGGTGCCGATGGTGACATAGGCAAAATCGTCGAGACCCGCCGCCGCGCCCCAGCGCAGTTCGGCCATGGCCGCGCCGTTGACATCGGTATCGAGCACCACCGGCACATCGCCCAATCCCTCACGCAGTTCCTGCGCGATGCCGACACCGGTCCAGCCGGGTTTGGGGGTCTGCCCGATATGGCCCCATTGCGGGGAGGCGGTATCGACATCGACCGGTCCGAACGACGCGATCCCCAGCGCGCCGATATCACGGCTGCCGTCGAACCACTGGCGCAGCACCGCCTTGATCTGCGGCAGGCTGATTTCGGGCGCGGCGGTATCGACCCGTTCCTGCGCCAGAATTTCGCCCGTCTGCGAGGCCAGCACGCAGACGCATTTGGTGCCCCCCAGTTCAACGCCCGCCAGCAAGGAATTCCCCATTACCCGTTCTCCACTCGCTTGCCCCTAAGGCGTCACCCGCGACACATCCGGCTTCACATTCCAGCCGCGCACACCGATTTCCGCAGGCGCCGGGGCGGACAGCGGAGAGCGGATCGTGACAACCCGCGTCTCGCCGGGCAGCAGCGATACGTAATTGTCGCTGAAATAGGCCGGCAGAACGCGCGCGCCCGCCGCATCGCGCAGCCCCAGCTTGACCAGCAGGGCAGGCTGGCTGCCGGCATTGGTCAGCGTCGCTTCGATCACGTGCTCGCCGGCGTCGGCGATGCGCCGCGAAGACACGCTGACGGGTGCCTGCTCCATCGCCGTCATGGCGCGATAGTCCGCCGCCTCTTTGGCCAGCCAGTAGAGGTTGTCGCTCAGCACGGCGCCATTGCTGTCGAGCAGTTCCAACTTCGTGATCACCACCGGTGCTGCGGCAAACACGCTGTCGGGCACGGCATCGCCCACTTCGATCACGCCATAGGCGGGGGCATCGACTGCCACCGTCCGGTCATCGAGCAACCTCCCGTCGAGCGCGAAGTTGCGCACCCGCAGCCTGCCGCCCGCAACCGGCGTGCCGAGGCTGTTGACCACGGCGAGCGTGCGGCCGGGCAGATTGATCTGCACGTGCACCGGCTCTGACCCCTTTTTCGTCCCGAAGAAGGCGGCGTGGGTATCGTAATCGTAGCTGTAGATCTGCCAGGTGGTGCTCGGCCATGCCGGATGGGTCATCCACAGCAGGCGGCCCGAATTGCGGGTGAACAGCCCGGCGTTCATCCCTTCGAAGATGGCGCGGTGGGCCTCGTAATTGAGCAGCTGCGCCTTGTTCTCGAAGTCCTCCAGATCGCGCGGTGCGCCAAGCCGGTTCTGCATCGCCCGCATGAAGCTGGCGACATCGCCCGCCTTGCCCTGATGCCAGTCGTGATAGGCCCAGGTATCGCTGACCGGCCACTGGTCTTCGGGCGGCATCATCGCCTTGAAGGTTTCGAGCGTCGGGAAGGAGGGGGTGCCGACCTCGGTCGAAAACCCGCGCCCGATGCGGGTGAAATAGGCCTCGGGCGGCTGATAGTTCCACGGCCCGCTGCCCGCCATGTTCACCTCGCGCGAATTGGGCAGATAGGCGCGGGTGCCGTCGATTTCGCGCACCAGCTTTTCAAGACCGGCGTTCAGCACCGGCGGCGGCACGCCTTCGTTGCGCCCGATCCAGAGGGCAATCGAGGGGTGATGCCGGAACCGGCTGACCGTGTCGGCGGCATTGGCCAGAAACAGCGCGGTGTCGCCGGGCTCGCCATTGTGATCCTGCGTCGAAATCCAGAAATCATTGAGCACCAGCAGCCCGTATTCGTCGGCCAGATCATAGAACACGCTTTCGGTGCTCTGGCCCATCCAGTTGCGGATGGTGTTGACGTTGGCATCGCGGTGCAGGCGGAAGAACGGCTCCATCCGGTTACGCGAGACGCGCTTCATCCAGTCATCCATGCCCCAGTTGCCGCCGCGCACGGCAATCGGCACGCCGTTGACACGGATCAGCAGATGCGGGGCAAGCGCGGCGTCGCTGACGGGGGCGAGGGCGGGCGATCCGGCGACTTCGCGGGCAAGCGAGACCGCCCAGCCGCCGGGCACCTTGCGGATGCCCTTGTGCCGCACATCGAGCAGCTGTTCGCCGTTGCCGCGTGCCGGCGACACCGCGACCCGCTGCAGTTCTTCCGCCGCGTCGACCAGCGAAAGATCATAGCTGACCTCGCGGATGCCGAAGCGGATCGCGCGGGCATCGCTCACCGCGCCATCGATCCGCGCCGTCAGCGCCAGATCGTGCAGCGTGGGCGCGCCATAGCCATTGGGCCACCACAATTCGGGATTGCGGATGCGCAGGGCAGGGAAGCGGTCGGGCGCAAAGCGGATATCGGCTGTCGTGCCGGGTGCGACCGTGGCGCTCTGGCGCAAGGCAACCTCGCCAAAGCGCGCCTCGATCTCGACCATGCGTTCGGCGCTGCTGTCGTTGATGACGGGGACCGTGAAGGTCAGTTCGGCCAGCGAATTGTCAGGGTTGGGCAGGACCGTGCGGACATGGGGGTCACCCAGGCGGACATCGCCGGTGGCTTGCAGCACGACATCCTGCCACACGCCGGTGTTGCGATCGCGCACGGTGGGGATCCAGTCCCAGCCCTCGCTGGCGGCGAAGGTCGGCCCGTCGATGGTCATTTCCCCGCCGTTCAGCCCCGGTCCGGCAGTGAGCGATTCCTCGTGCGCGATGCCGGGATGCGGCGGCGGTGATACGCGCACGGCCAGCGCGATGCGCGCAGCCGAGCGGAACCGTTCTGGCAGCACGAAGCGGCCACGGGCAAACGCGCCCTCGGTGGTGCCGAGCCGCTCGCCATTGACCCAGATTTCGGCAGCATAATTGATGCCGTGGAACACGATCGCCTGCAGCGGGCGCTGGCCGCCATCGGGGCGGGCGAACTCGGTGCGCAGCCAGTAATCCTGACGGCTGAGGCTGTCGGGGATCAGCAGATTGTTGAGGCCATAGGCCGGATCGGGATAGACCCCGTTGGCGACATAGGTCGCAAGGATCGTTCCCGGCACAGTGGCAGGAAGCCAGCTGCCCGCGTCAAAGCCGGGCTGCGCGATTGCGGAAGGTGCCGCGGTCACATCGGGCGCAGCCGCAAGCCGCCAACCGCCGATCACCCAGCGATGGTCGCCGGCGGGCGAAAGCGGCGGTGTGAGGGTGGGGCGCACGGGTTCGGGCGCAGGCGCGGCGGGCGCCCGGCTGACCGGCAGGGTCGCAGGGTCCTGCGGTGCGGTCAGCCCCATGGTCTGCTTGACCTGCAAGGGCCACGGCGGGCTGCCGCTTTCGAACGGGATCAGGCGCGCGTCAGGCTTGGTCCAGACCAGCCGCGCGGCAGCGGCGGAACCGGTCTGCCACATGGCGAGATTGACGACAGCACCGCGAAACGCCTCCTGCCCGTCGCCGCGCGGCGCCATCACCAGCGCGACCGGCGCGGCCGACAGGCCGGTGGTGGCGGTGACGGGCCGCTCGGTCCCGACCTGCAGGGCAAGGCTGGCGCCGTCCGAGACGAGCGTGACCAGCTGCCATTCTCCGGCCTGCCCCTTGACGGTGGAGCTGGCCCGCGTGGTTCCCGCAGCCGCGAACAGCCGCCCGCCCAGCACGCCGATGCGGGCAATGCTGCTGCCACCGGCATCGACCAGAGACACAATCGTGCGGGGCTTGTCGGACGGCGCATCGAGCCGGACCCACCCCTTGATCGTCCAGCCGGAGCCGGGCGCCACCGGTGCGGCCAGTTCCTTGCGGATCGCGTTTCCTGCGGGCGGGAAGACGGCGCTGGCAGGGCCGGCAAGAAATGGGGGCTCGGCAGCCGGCGCAGGAGTCTGGGCCAGCGCGGCACCGGTGGGCAGCGCGAGCGCAAGCATCATCATCAGCGAGGCGAGCACCTTGCGCAGCGAGACCATCGATTTCCTCCCCTCGGCGAGTCGGCTCGCCCTAATTACGAAAACCATTTTATTAATAGGAATTCGCGCAGGTCAAGCGCCAATCGGGGGCGAGGCGCGGCGAGTCCCTCTCAAACGATAGTCTCCATGCCACCTTGCCTGACCGTCCTGCGCGGCGAAGGGTCGGGCGGAGCGCCAAGCCCTCGATCTTAAATGAAACAATTTTCTTTACTAAAGGCGATATCTGCGTGTAGCTTTAGAAACGAGGGGTGATGAGATGGCGGCGTGCTGCGGGCAGGATCGGGCGATCCGGCGCAAACGCAACAGCCGGCCAGTCGGGCAACCTTCGATAAAACAATGATTGTCGATAAGGCCGTAAAGGCCGGGGGAGTGAAAACATGAAGCAGCATCTCGTCGCGTCGGGCTCCAGACTGGCCCTGGCTGTCTGCGTCGCGGGCCTCGCCTGCACCGGCGCAACGGCGCAGGACAGCGCCCCCGCCGATCAGGCCGAATCGGTCGCGCAGGACGACGCCGAAAACGTCATCGTGGTGGCCGGCGTGCGCCAGTCGATCGAGAGCGCGATCGACGACAAGCGCAACGCGACCGAGATCAAGGACGTGATCAACGCCGAAGACATCGGCCAGCTTGCCAATGACAACATCTCCGAAGCGCTCCAGCGGATCACCGGCGTGCAGGTCAACCGCGGCAATGATGGCGAGGGGCGGCAGGTGCAGGTGCGCGGCCTTTCCGAAAACAATGTCACCATCAACGGCGCGATTGCCTCGGGCACGGGCGATGTCGATCTCAGCCAGGGCAATGACCGTAGCGTCAATTTCCAGGACCTGCCGGCAGAACTGTTTGCCGGTGTCGAAATCCTCAAGGCGCTGACCGCCGACCAGATCGAAGGCTCGCTCGGCGGGACGATCAACCTTCAGACCCGCGCCCCGCTCAAGGGCAAGCGCGATCTGATCGTGAACCTGTCCGGCACCGCCAAATATGCCGAGGTCGGCGATCTTGAGCGGCAGGATGGCAACCTGTTCATCCAGAAGAAGTTCCTCGATACGCCGCTGGGCGATTTCGGGCTGATCATGAATGTCGGCTACAAGGAAATCGCCAGCATTGCCTATGTCTATGGCGGCAATGAAGTGATCGATGCACCGGGCATCTGGACCCGCAGGACCGGCGATGTCGATCCGCCCGCCAGCGTCGGCGCGAACCAGACCGCGCTCAACTACAACTTCTTCCAGCTCGCCAATATTCCCAACGCCACCGGCGGCGGCACGCGGCCCAACCCCTATCGCTATGCCTTTGACGATCCCAACGGCGACGGGCTGAGCAATGCGGATGATGTCTATTACATCCCCGGCGCTTTCGGCGTGTCCGAGCGCGTGCGTGACGATACCCGCAAATCGTTCAACGGGACCCTGCAATGGAAGCCTGCGTCCAACCTCGACATCCGGCTCGATGCGGTGCTGACCGATCTTGACGAAACCCTGACCGGGGCGAACATGAACCTTGTCTCGAACGTCCCGCGTTCGGGCTATCTGATCGGCGGCCCCGGCGCGACCTTCGAAGAGCTGGGCCAGACGCCGGAATTCGGCTCGGTCTATGTGCTCACCTCGGGCCGGCTCGCCTCGTTCACCACCCGCGTCGGCGCGGCGCCTTCGATCAACGAGGTTTCGCGCGAATCCCAGCAATTCGCTGCCGAAGCGACCTGGGATGTGGCGCCCAACCTGACCCTTTATGCCAAGGGCACAACGTCGCGCGGGCGCGCCAACACGCTCAATTTCGGGCAGCTTAGCGCCAGCATCGAACAGCAGGGCGGCACGAACCCGCGGTTCAACAACCAGGATTTCTACAACATCGTCGATTTCGACCTTGGCGATAACCGGATCCCCAACGTCACCTTCTACGAAAACCCGTTCCCCTCGGCGTTTTACGGGGTGAACTCGGTGGTGCCGGAAGATCAGCTGGTGGTGCTCAACCCCGGCGATCTCAGCTACAACCGCTACCGTTACCGCCAGTACCAGCGCAACGCTGCCGATACCGAGAACACCGACGATTCGCTGCGTTTCGACGCCACGTGGGAGCCGGGCAACGGCTTCTTCCAGTCGTTCCAGGCGGGCCTGCGCTGGGCCGAGCGCACCTTCGAGCGGGCACGCTATGAAAACCCCAACGAAGGCGGCGGGGTGGCGGCGATTGCCGGGCAGGAAGTGCGCGATCCGGTGCAGTCGATCAATATCTGGGCGGTGCCGCTCAACCCTGCCAACACCACCGATCCGGGCGCAGCGGCAACCGCGACCTTCCTGAGTTCCTGCCTCAACACCGCGGGCAACCCCGATATCCTGCGGCGCTTCGGCGGCAATCTGCCGATGACCTTCGGATCGACTGCAGGCTGCAACATCGCCAGCGTGCAGGAATACTTCAACCTGTTCGACATCCGCGCCATCGATCCGGTTTCGGGATCGGGCTATTACGAGATCGAGGACGAACGCTTCCGCGTCACCGAAGAAACGCTCGCGGGCTATCTGCGGGCCAACTTCAGCACCGATCTTGGCTCGGTGCCGGTGTTCGGCAATGTGGGCCTGCGCTATGTCGAGACCAAGACGACCTCGTCCGGGTATCTGATCAATCCCGGCACGCCGGTCAGCTACAGCATCGTCACCTTCCGCAACACCTATGACGACTGGCTGCCGACCGCGAACCTCAATTTCGGCCTGTCGAAGCAGCTGGTCGCCCGTTTCGCCTATTCGCGCACGCTGGGCCGGCCTGCACTGACGCAGATTTCGCCGGGGCTGGAACTGACCCGTTCGGACGTTGACCCCGATTTTGCGGGCTTCGGTGTGGCGGGCAATCCGTTCCTGAAGCCGGTGCATTCGGACAATTTCGATGCTTCGGTCGAATGGTATTACGACAAGGGCAGCTACCTTTCACTCGCCGCTTTCGCGAAGAACATCGACACCACCATCTTCCGCGATCCCGTGCCGACCGAGCGCGAGATCAACGGCGAGGTGTTCTCTGTCACGACCTTCGGCAATTTCGGCGGCACCAAGCTGAAGGGCATCGAAGCGGGCGCGGCCCATGCCTTCAACTATCTGCCGGGCCTGCTGCGGCATCTGGGGGTGACAGGCAACTTCACCTATATCGACGAGAACAGCCAGCTGCGCGATCAGGAAGGCGATCCGATCGGACGGCGGGGCCTGTCGAAATACACCTGGAACGCCGGGGCCTATTACGACGACAAGAAGTTCAACCTGCGCCTTGCCTATAACTGGCGATCGGCCTTTACCCGGCGCGAGATCGTGCAGCTTGGCTTTGCCCGGCCCGAAGCCCTGCCCGAAATCGAGGCGGCGCGCGGACAGCTGGACCTTGCCGCGCGGTTCAATCTCAACCGCAACATCCGCTTCACCGCCGATGCGACGAACCTCACCAACACCGGCACCTTCCGCTATCTGAAGTACGAACAGCTGGTGAACTACATCTCGCTGGCCGGACGCCGCTTCAACCTCGGCGTTCAGGTGAGCTTCTGATGGCGGGGCAGCGTCAACGCAGGGCTGCGCTGCTGTGGGGAGTGGTGGCAGCCCCGGCGTTGGCGCTGTCCACGCCTGCGGCTGCACAGGCAGAGGCAAGCTGCGCCGCCGATCCCGAAGCGGCGGCGCGCAGTTACAACTATGTTCTCGGCACGCAGGCCATCGGCGGGAAATACCAGCTGACCAAGGGCAACGGGTTGCTGGAACAGGCCGGACAGGTGCGGGGCCTTGGTTCCAACCTGCTCAAGATCTCCTTCGCACAGGGCGCGGCGCCGAACTACGGCACCGAAAAGGCCGCGCGCAGCGCGAAGACGACGCTCGAATACCTGCAAGCCTCGCCCGAATTGCAGCAGGCGCTGGACATGGATTTCACCGTCTATCAGGCGTGGGTGCATTCCTTCACCGATGCCAAATGGCGCGACGGCGTCAGCATGGCCGAGGCGCGGCAATATTATGACGAGATGTATGCCCTGACCGCCTGGCTGCTGGAGCGCTATTCCGGCACCGGCAAGGTGTTCATGCTCGGCAACTGGGAAGGCGACTGGCTGCTGCTGGGCCGCCAGAACCGCGAACTCGATCCGTCGCCCACCGCGGTGGACGGAATGATCGCGTGGATGAAAATCCGTCAGCTGGCGGTCGACAATGCGAAGGCAGCGGTGCCGCACAAGGATGTTGCGGTGTACCACTACATCGAGGTCAACCTCGTCAAGAAGGCGATGCAGGGCCGCGCCAGCATCGCCCACAGCGTGCTGCCGGAAGTCGATGTCGATCTGGTGTCCTATTCGGCTTACGAGGCGATCAAGCAATCGCCGCAGCCCGATCTGCCATCGATCCGCCAGCCGCTGGAACAGACGCTCGCCTATCTCGAAGGGCAGATGCGCCCGAAGGAAGGCCTGCCGTTCAGACGCCGCGTGTTCATCGGCGAATACGGTTACCATGCCGACAAGAACAAGCCGCTGACCGTGAAGCAGCAATACATGAAAAGCCGCTTCGTGATGCAATCGGCGATCGCGCTCGATCTGCCCTTCGCGCTGATCTGGCAGATGTACAACAACGAATACGCCGAAAACGGCACGTCGAAGGAAATGTCGCTGATCGACGAGGCCGGGCGCAAGCGGGCGCTTTACACGCTGCACCAGACCTATCTGGAGCAGATGAAAGGCTTTGTGACGCAATCCTGCCGCGACACCGGCACTCTGCCCCGTCCGGAGGCGTTTCGCGCAAAGGCGCTGGAGGTGCTGAAGGCTTCAGGCTTCGAAAAGATGGATGCGCTTGCCAAAGCCACAGCGGGATAGGCGGGGGCGGCGATGAAATGGCCCGCCTGCCTCGCCGCGCTTGTCGCTGTCTTTGCCGTGAGCGGGTTTGCGCGGGCCGACGAACCTGCCCCGCGCCGCGCCAATATCCTGCTGGTCACGGTCGATGACATGGGCTGGAATTCGGTCGGTGCCTTTGGTGCGCCGGTCCGCGACATCACCCCCCATATCGACGCGCTGGCAAGGGCCGGCCGCCGATACGAGCGCGCCTATGTCGCCGCATCGAATTGCTCGCCCTCGCGGGTGGCGCTCCAGACCGGGCTCTACCCGCAGCAGACCGGGGCGACCGGGTTTTTCTACATCGACGATGCGGCGGTGCCACCGCTCGCCGATGTGCTGCGCCGCAACGGCTATCTCACCGGCGTGGTCAACAAGCCAGCGGACACCGATCCGGCACCGGCGGCGAAGCGTTACTGGGAGATGCAGGCGAATTTCGGTGCGGCGCGCAAATACTCTGCCACCGCGATCGCCGATGCCAGTGCAAGCGTGTTCGCCCGGGCGAAGGCGGAGGCGCGACCATTCTATCTGGTGGTCAACATCGCCGATCCGCACAAGCCGAACTTCAACGATGCCGAGGCGGCCCGGTCTGGCGCGGATGCCTTTGCTCCCAGCCGGATCATTGCCGAAAGCGAGGTTCCTGTTCCCGCCTTTCTGCCCGATATCCCTGCGATCCGCCGCGATGTGCGCAATTACTACAACTCGGTCCGGCGAGCCGATGATACCTTCGGCGCGATCATGGCGCGCCTGCGCGCCAGCGGGCTTGAGGACGATACGCTGGTGATCTTCCTGTCCGATCACGGCATGCCGTTTCCTTTCGCCAAATCATCGGTTTACGACAACAGCCTCAGAACCCCGCTGGTGATGCGGTGGCAGGGGCGGATCGCGCCGGGGACTGTCGAAAGCGGTCTGGTATCAAGCGTCGATCTGCTGCCGACCATCCTCGATGCGGCCGGTGTGCCTGTGCCGGAAGGGCCGGACTATACCGGCCATTCGTTGCTGCAAGGCCGCCCGCCCGAACGGCGATACGCCTTCGGCAGTTTCGACGAGAACGCGCGCGGTTATCCCGTGCCGATGCGCGGCACTGTTTCCCGCGACTGGGCCTATGTCTTCAATGCCTGGTCCGACGGCGAGCATGCGCTGAAGAATGACGACATGAACCATGCCGCCTTCAAGGCGATGGTGCGCGAGGCGCCTGCGAACCCTGCGATCAGAGCGCGGCTCGATTACTATCTCGCCCCGCCGGTGGAGGAATTGTGCCACCTCGCGGTCGATCCCGATTGCCTTGTCAACCGGGCCGCCGATCCGGCCCATGCGGCAGTGCTGGCGGAACTGCGTGCGGCGACGCGGGCGCAGATGGTGCGCACCGGCGATTATCTGCTCGAAGCCTTCGACAATCGCGCAGACAGGGCCGCCTTGCGCGATTTCATGCGCCGTCAGCGCGCCGCCGCGCAGGACCGTGCGGCGCGGCTGCAATGGAAACGGCCCGAAAACATCGCGGGGCCGACACGGGGCAACCGCGAGCTGTTTCGCAAGGCGCGCTAGGCGCTAGGCGCTGGCGCGGGCGGTGGCGGATTTGCGCGGTTCCAGCGGGACGCCGAGATAACCGAGCTGCGCGGCGCGGAACACCGATTGCGCGCGGTTCACCGCCCCCAGCTTCGCACAGGCGCGGGTCACGTGATAGCGCACGCCGGCATGGCTGCACCCGAGGATGATGCTGATCTCGTAATCGGTCTTGCCGTGCGCGACCCAGCTCAGGCACTCGATCTCGCGGGTGGAAAGCAGGCCTTCGGTCGGCAGGTAGCGTTCATCGCGGCTGATGCTGGCGTAGCCGGTGATGAATTGCCAGATGGCCGGTGCCAGCGCTGCGGCGCTGGCGGCAAAGCAGGTGGCAAGATCATCGTCGTTGCCCTCAGCCGCGGTCAGGATCGCCGCGCCCACCTGCCCCAGCGGCATGTGGATCGGAATGACGATGCCCGCCGCAGGCGCGGGGGCGTGATCGAATTCGGCAAGGTCGATCTGCTCCAGCAGCCGGTTGGCAGAGCGGCTGTGGATGCCCGCGCGGTCGATCCACAGCGGCTCGCTCGCGACCCGTGCGGCGCGCAGCAGGGGCGAACGCATGGCGCGGTCGATATCGTGCCACGGGGCCAGTTCGTCCGGAGACCAGCCGAAGGCGGCCAGATTGAGCGGGGTGCCATCAATGCTGACCGGCTCTGCCAGTGTCGCCAGATCGTGCCACACCATGATCCGCAAACCATGGCCCGCAACCTTGCGCGCCAGCCGGTGCGCGGCGGGCAGGACATCGTGCGGGGTGTGGATGATCGCATCGGTGTAGGCCTGCGGGGCAGGACCGGTGCGGTCATACCGGCGAAGTTCCAGCACATTGGTGGCCACTGGCAGTCTCCCTGCAAGAAAGTCCTCTGAGGGGCTGAGACTTGCGCAACTCGGCCCACGCGTCCAATGTTAATTTGCAAAGTTGCAAAGTGCCGCTTTGCAAACTACCGATGCCCTATGGGAACGCGGCCAAGAATCTTTGCAGGTGCGCAGCTGCGAATGCTGCGCGAAAGGCGCGGGCTGATGCAGGCCGGACTGGCGGAGCAACTCGGCATCAGCCCGTCCTATCTCAGCCAGATCGAACATGATGATCGCCCGCTGACCCCGCGCCTCATCGAACGGGTCGCCAGCCTGTTCCCGCTCGAATGGTAGGATTTCCCGGGCGAGGATGCCGAACAGCTTTCGCTGCTGCTGCGCGAGGCGGTGGCCGATCCGGTGTTCGATGCGCCGCTGCCGCCCGATGCGGTGGCGCGGCTGGCGCAGCAACAGCCCGCCTTCGCCCGCCGCTTCATCGAACTGCACGAAGCCTTCCGCCGCGCCAACCAGCGACTGGAGATGGTGGACGAGGCGATCTCGGTCGAAACCGACGAAGGCTCGCGCCTGCCGTGGGAGGAAGTGCGCGACTGGTTCCACCTTTCGAACAACTATGTCGATCCGATCGACCGCGCGGCCGAACGGCTGGGGGCGGAGGTATCGGGCGCAGAAGGGGTGCCGACCATTGATGCGCTGCACCGGCACCTTACACAGACCCACGGCATTGCGGTCGATCTGCGTCCGGCGGACAGCCTGCGCAGCTTTGACGAAGACCGGCAGGTGCTGCGGATCGATTCCGGCCAGCCTGCCGCGAGCGTGCGCTTCCAGCTGGCCTATCATCTCGCCGCAACCGCGCTGGGCGATGTGATCCGCGATATCGTCGCCTCGGCGCGGCTGCGCAGTGCCGTGGCGCGCGAATTGCTGACGGTGGGGCTGGGCAATTATGCCGCGGGCGCGGTGCTGATGCCCTATGGCCATTTCCGCCGCGCAGCGCGGGAATTCCGTCATGATGTCGACCGGCTGGCGCTGCTCTACCAGACCAGTTTCGAACAGACCTGCCACCGCCTGTCCACCATGCAGCGCGAGGGCGAGCGCGGCCTGCCGATCTTCTTCTGCCGCGTGGACATGGCCGGCAACATCACCAAGCGGCACAGCGCCACCCGTTTCCAGTTCGCCCGTTTCGGCGGGGCCTGCCCGCTGTGGATCGTGCACGAGGCCGCCGCGATCCCCGACCGCATCCTTGTCCAGCTGGCCGAAACGCCTGACGGGCTGCGCTATGTCTCGATTGCCAAGGGGCTGGTGAAGGCGTCTGGCCGGTTCGACCGCAATCCGCGCCGCTATGCCGTGGCGCTGGGGTGCGAGGTGCAGCACGCGGGCGATTTCATCTATGCCGACGGGCTTGATCTGGCCGCGGCGCGGGCGGTCACGCCCATCGGCGTGTCGTGCCGCATCTGCCCGCGTCCTGATTGCGAGCAGCGCGCCTATCCGCCCAGCGGCCAGAAGATCGCGGTCGATCCGCTGCGCCGCCGGATCGTGCCCTATCACCTGATCGACTGATTGTGCAGGCAACGGCGCGGCGGACACACCCCGCCGCGCCGTGCCTTCTTATCAGAATTGCGCAGTCACCCGCGCCCAGACCCCGCGGCCCGGCCCCGGCAGGCGTTCGCCCACCGGCACATCCGAAGCGCCCACGCGGCTGCGCCCGGCAAGGTGGGGGGCATAGGCCGCGTCCAGCAGGTTCTCTACCCCCGCCTCGATCGCCAGCGCCCCTGTCAGGGCATAGCGGGCGAACAGGCCGATGGTGGCATAGCCATCGCCGGCAAGCTCGCCATTGGTCTGCGAGACGCGGTTCTGGTCAGCGGCCGCGAAGACTTCTGCCCCCAGCGCCAGCCGCTCGTCCGACCATGTCGCCGACAGCCTGAGGTTCGCAGGCGGAATGCGGTAGAGATCATCGGCTATGTCGCGCCGTGCCCCGCGCACGAAGCTGGCCGTCCCCGCCACCTCGATGTTCGCCAGCGGGCGCATCACGACGTCCAGATCCGCTCCGTAAAGCTCGGCATCGGTGTTGCGGAACTGCAAGGGCGTGGGATCGCCGCTCATGCTCGCGACCGTCTCGACCGGGGTATTGATCACGCCCGGCGTGGCATTGAAGGGCGTGCCCTGGATGAAGCCATCGACGCGGCGGTAGAACAGCGTCGGGCGCAGCGTCAGCCAGTCATTATCCCAATCGAACCCGGCCTCGGCAATCCATGCGACTTCCGGTTCCAGCGCCTGATTGCCGACATAGATGTTCCCGTCGGCAAGGCCGAAACTCGCCTCGGTCGGGAGCCAGGCAAAGCGTTCGAGCACGCTCGGCACGCGGGTCTTGCGGGCGAGGGTGAGGCGCGGGGTGAGCGCGCCGCCCTCGATCCACAGCCGGGCGACACCGTCAAAGGTGGTGTCTGCGGCGCTGCGGCCCGAAGCGGCGAAGGCCGCCGCCAGCCCCTGCGGCCCCATCGGCACCGCGCTGCCCAGTTGCGGAACGCCCGCGGATTGCTGCGTCCGGTCGATCCGCCCGCCAAGCTCGAACTGCACCGCGCCCGCACCCCCGCGCCACTGGAGATAGGCCCCGAACCGCTCGGCGCGGATATCGGGCTGGGAATCGATGAAGAAGGCGGGATTGGTCGGGTTGGTGATGGTGACGAAGCGGTCGGTGATCTCGGCATCCGCGCCCGCCTCAAGATAGGCCCGCGTACCGCCGAAACGCAGCGCTGCCTCTGCGGTCATGGTATCGGCATCGGCAAAGCTTGCCCGCGCCTGCGCCGGCACGGCACGCGGCTGGCGCAGAGTCTGGTTGTCCATCAGGTGCCGCACCGCGACATGGCCCAGCCTCAGCGTCAGGCCGACATCATCGGCAATCTGCCCGCGAAAGCCGCCCTGCACGAAATCGGTATCGAAATAGACCATGTCGAGCGCGAAGGGCGGGTTGCCCGAAGGGTCGGTCTCGCTGCGGCGATATTCGACAAACAGCTCGCCCGCGCCGGTGCGCAAGCCCGCATGGACGCCGTAGAGGTTGCGTTCGAACGACGTGCCGACAGCGGTGCCGCCGGGGAAGCGGTAGTCCTTGCCCTGCTCGCGGCTGGCGATCAGGCCGAAGCGCCACAGCTCGCTCGCCAGTGCGGCAAGGCCGCCTGCGGCATAGCTGTCGTCCACGCTGCGATATTGTGCCGCCATGCGCGCCTGCGGAGCGAGGCTTTCGCTGCCCGAAAACTGCGCCTGCACCAGCTCGGCATTGATCGCGCCGCCCAGCGATGGCCCCTCGGCCACCGGCGCGACGCCGCGGGCAACGTCGATCCGCTCGACGAGAATGGATGGCGCATAGTGCAGCGGCGGGTCCATCGCGTTGGGGCCGCCGGTTGCAAAGCGCTGGCCGTTGACCCGGCCCAGCACCCGCTCGCCCGCAAGCCCGCGATAGGAAAGCTGTCCCGACAGCGCGCCATTGCCGAAAAGGTCGGCTCCGGCGACGCGGGCGGCGATTGCGGCGGCATCGGCAGGCAGCGCGATCTGGCGCGGCGCGGCGACGGCATCGCTGGCGATCGTGCCGCTGCGCCGTGCGGTGACGATGATGGTATCGGTGAGCGCGTCCTCGCGGTTCTGCGGCGTGGTTGCGTGTTCGGCCAGCGCGGGGCTGGCAATCGCTAGTGTGCATCCGGCAAGCAGGCTTGCGCGGCGTGCGTATTGCATGGTCATGGTGAATCTATCCTGTCTCGATGAAAATGTGCAGCGGCAGCCGGCTGCCGTCAGACGGCAGCGCGAAGCCCGCGACGATCAATCAGCGAGAAGGGGAGGCCCGCGCAGTGGCGGGCGCAGAAACGCTATTCCGCGCAGCGGGAGCGCATCGAGCGGTGCAAAGGCGACCAGCAGGATAAAGGCCAGCGCCGCCGCCAGCAGAACCGGGTCTGCCCCGCCTAGCGCGGCATGACCAAGCCCCGAAAAGGCGCAAGGCTGGCGCTTTTCGTCCGCCTTGGAGGATGGGCCGCCTGTGTCATCTGTGTTGGGGATGGCGATCCGCATCTGCCGCGGCGTATCGCTGGCATCGGCGCAGATCGTCACCGTCAGGAAACGCTGGCCGCCAGACGATAGCATGAACCCCGCAGGCACCAGCGCCTGCACGCCCAGCACCACCAGCACAAAGGCCAGCAGGGCACGGTAATGCAAACGGGCAAGGCGACGCGGGGGCTTCATCCGCCGCGCGCCTTAGAGCGCTGGCACGGCCTTGTCACCAGCTTACCCCCGGCGCGCTTCGGCAATCCGCTCGCAGCGGCGGGCAATGACGGGATCGGCAAGGGCGGCTTCTACCGGCAGCTCCATCCGCCGCCGCCAGTTGGGATGTTCGCTGACGGTGCCGGGCAGGTTGGGCTGTTCCGCCTCTCCCAGCAAATCCTCCAGCGCGACGAGCGCGAGCGCCGATGGCGTGCGGGCGATGTGGCTGATCGCCGCATCGACCACCGGCGCGGGATCATCGGGCGCGGGGCGGGGTGAGGCATGATCGAGCGTTGACCACAACAGCCCGCGATCCCATTCGCGGATCGCCCCGGCTTCGGCGCGGGTCATGCCTTCGGGCAGGCGGCCCAGCGCCTCGGCCCAATCGAGATCGCGCCCGCGCCACCATCCCGCCACGGTGACGGTATCGTGGGTGCCGGTCATCGCTGCGGCGAGCGGTTCGTAATCGCCAGCGCCGATGAAGCCGTGATCGGCGGCGCGTTCGAACCACAGCACCTGCATCCCCAGCATCCGCCGCTCTGTTACAGCCTGCGTGAAGCCATGGGGGGCGGTGCCCAAATCCTCGGCGATCACCAGCGCATCGGCGCGGTGCGCTTCCAGCGTGGCGAGGCGCACCAGATCGTCGAAGGGGTAGGCAAGGTAAGCCCCGTCCTGCGTCGCGCCGCCGGCGGGGATCACCCACAGGCGGGCAAGGCCGAAGGCGTGATCGATCCTGAGACCCCCGCCTGCCGCCAATCCCGAGCGGATCATCGCGATCCACGGCGCGTATCCCGTCTCGCGCAGGCCGTCCGGAGAAAAGCCGGTGATCGACCAGTTCTGCCCCAGCGGCCCGAGCGGATCGGGCGGCGCGCCGATGGTCAGCCCGTCCAGCATGGCATGGCGCAGGCTCCACGCATCGCTGCCCGAAGGATCGACCCCGACGGCCAGATCGCCGATCAGCCCGATCGCCATGCCCGCCTCCTTCGCCGCCGCCTGCGCCGCCGCCAGCCCTTGCCGGGCGAGCCATTGCACGAACAGGTGGAAAGCGACCTCGTCCGCGTGTTCCGCTGCAAAGCCTTGGGCCGCCGCGCCTGCCGGATCGTGGAACGCCGCAGGCCAGCCCTGCCAGCCATGCGCGCCTTGCGGGCGGAAATGGCAATCGAGCGCGTCGAACAGCGCATGGCGGCGGAGCATCGCATCGCTCTCTGCCGCAATCGCAGCGCGGCGGGCGGGATCGAGCGCCGCGAAGGCCCCGCGCAACTGTGCGAGCCGCTGCGGCATCGCGCTGGCCCAGTCGATCAGCGGCGTGCCTGCATCAGCCGCGAACGGCGACAGGCCCGCCAGCGCCGGATCGGCCAGCGCGCCGTTCAGGAACAGGCGGCTGGAGGGGGAATAGGGGCTGTACCCCTCGCCATGACCAGGGAACAGCGCGTGCACCGGATTGATCGCCAGCGCATCGGCCCCCGCCGCGCCGAACGCCCGTGCCGCTTCGGCCAGCTCCCCGAAGGTGCCGAAGGGGGAGGGAGCGGCGCCCTTGAGCGCCGGAATCTGCACCGATACGCCCCACGGACGGCGCGGGGTCTGCGCAGGCAGCGGGCAATGCGGCGGCGCAACCGCAAGGCGCGTGGTGTGACCATCCAGCGCGAGGTCGTAATAGCCCGGTGCGGCAGCAACCGTCAGCCGCTTGCCTTCCACCGGCAAGGGGCGGGTGACGCCGTCCTCTCCGGTAATCTCGGCGCGGCTGGCGGCAAAGGGCAGGGTGATGACCCGGCCTTCATCGCCCACCAGCAGCGCGGGCAGGGCGCTGCGGCGTTCCTCTGCCAGCGCCAGACTGCGGGCAATCCCGCGCTCGCTCGACGCATCATGGCCCAGCGCCGAGAGCACGGCGGTCAGCGCCTCGTCGCCCACCACCTGCCGGCGGCCTTCGACATCGGTCCATTCGCGCGCCAGCCCGCAGGCCTGTGCCAATGCGGTGAGATGCTCCATCGCGGCCTCCTTTGCCCCCGCATCGGTCCGCGCAGGCCGTCTGGCAAGCGAGCGGCGGCACTTCTGCCCCATGAATACGACTGTCACGGCAATTCGGGCGTTGCTGCACTGCGCCGCAGGTGGCTAGTGTGCGGGCAAGGGGCATCATGGGCGAGCCCTCCACTCGCTCACATTCAACAGGGGAATGCACGCCGCATGACAAGCAGCGCCAATGGCAACAAGACCGCAAAGGCCGCCGAACTCGATGCGCGCATTCTCGATGCCCTGCACCACCGCGTCGGCAAGAACGAACGCGCCGCCAAACCGCACGACTGGTACAATGCCGCGGTGCTGGCGCTGCGCGACGACATTATCGACAACTGGTTTGCCTCCACCGCGCGCACCCATGATGCGGCGGGCAAGCGGGTCTATTATCTCAGCCTCGAATTCCTGATCGGGCGGCTGCTGCGCGATGCTTTGTCGAACCTGGGCATGACGCGCGCGATGGAGCAGGCGTTGCACGAACACGGCCTCGATCTGGCGCGGCTGGAGGAGCTTGAGCCTGACGCGGCGCTCGGCAATGGCGGGCTGGGGCGGCTGGCGGCGTGCTTCATGGAAAGCCTCGCCAGTCTCGACATCCCGGCCTTCGGCTACGGCATCCGCTACATCAACGGGATGTTCCGCCAGCGCATCGACGAAGGCTGGCAGGTGGAATTGCCCGAAACCTGGCTTGCGCATGGCAATCCGTGGGAATTCGAACGCCGCGAAAGCGCCTATTGCGTCGGCTTCGGCGGCGAGGTGGTGAGCGACGGGGCGAGCGTGCGCTGGATCCCGGCGGAAAAGATCGAGGCGACCGCGGTCGATACCCCCGTGGTCGGCTGGCAGGGCAAGCGCGTCAACACGCTGCGGCTGTGGACGGCCAACGCGATGGACCCGATCCAGCTCGAAGCCTTCAACGCCGGCGATCACGCCGGGGCGCTGGCGGCGCAGGTGCGCGCCGACAGCCTTGTGCGGGTGCTCTATCCGGCGGACTCCACGCCCGCGGGGCAGGAATTGCGGCTGCGGCAGGAGTTCTTCTTCTCCTCGGCCAGCATTCAGGACATCGTGCGCCGCCATGTGCAGTATCACGGCGACGTGCGCACGCTGCCCGACAAGGCGGCGATCCAGCTCAATGACACCCACCCCTCGGTCGCGGTGGCAGAGCTGATGCGGCTGCTGAAGGACGAACACGGGCTCGCCTTTGACGAGGCGTGGGACATCACCCGCCGCACCATCGCCTACACCAACCACACCCTGCTGCCCGAAGCGCTGGAAAGCTGGCCGCTGCCGCTGTTCGAACGGATGCTGCCGCGTCACATGCAGATCATCTACGCGATCAACGCCAAGGTGCTGCGCGAGGCGCGCAAGGCGGGGATGGACGATGCGGCGATCGCGGCGATCTCGCTGATCGACGAACATGGCGAACGCCGCGTGCGGATGGCCAACCTTGCCTTTGTCGGCGCGCATTCGGTCAACGGCGTGGCGGCGCTGCACACCGATCTGATGAAGCAGACCGTGTTTGCCGATCTGCACAGGCTCTATCCCGAGCGGATCAACAACAAGACCAACGGGGTGACCCCGCGACGCTGGCTGCACCAGTCGAACCCGCGCCTGACAGGGCTGGTGCGCGAGGCGATCGGCGACGGCTTTCTGGCCGAGACGGAGAAGCTCTCCGACCTCGCCAAATTCGCCACCGACGCCGCCTTTGCCGAGCGGGTGGACGAGGTGAAGCGCGCCAACAAGGTCGATCTGTCGAACCATCTGCGCGAACTCACCGGCATCCGGCTCGATCCCGATGCCCTGTTCGATGTGCAGATCAAGCGCATCCACGAATACAAGCGCCAGCTGCTCAATCTGATCGAGACCGTCGCGCTGTATGACCAGATCCGCAGCCATCCCGAACGCGATTGGGTGCCGCGGGTGAAGATCTTCGGCGGAAAGGCGGCGCCGACCTATCACAACGCCAAGCTGATCATCAAACTCGCCAACGACATCGCCCGCCGGATCAATTCCGATCCATCCGTGGGCGAGGTGCTGAAGGTGCTGTTCGTCCCCAATTACAACGTCAGTCTGGCCGAGCGGATCATTCCGGCGGCGGACCTTTCGGAACAGATTTCGACGGCCGGGATGGAAGCATCGGGCACCGGCAACATGAAGTTCGCCTTCAACGGCGCGCTCACCATCGGCACGCTGGATGGTGCCAATATCGAGATCATGGAGCACGTCGGGCGCGATCACATCGTGATCTTCGGGCTGACGGCAGAGGAAGTCGCGGCCAAGCGGGCCGGAGGCTACAATCCGCGCGAAGTGATCGAAGGCAGCCGCGAGCTGGCGCAGGCGGTGCATTCCATCGCCAGCGGGGTTTTCAGCCCCGATGATCCGGCGCGTTATGCCGGGCTGATGGATGCGCTGATGCATTCCGACTGGTTCATGGTCGCGGCCGATTTCGACAGTTACGCCGCTGCCCAGCGCGAGGTGGACCGGCGCTGGTGCGACCGGCCCAAGTGGCGGGAATCGGCGATCATGAATATCGCCAACGTCGGCTGGTTCTCGTCAGACCGGACGATTTCCGAATATGCCCGCGATATCTGGGGCGTGATGTGAAACCCCCGGCGAGCGCCATCGCTGCACTGCTCGATGGATCGCACGCCGATCCGTTCTCGCTGCTCGGGCCGCACGCAGGGCCGGAAGGCACCTTCGCCCGCGCCATCCTGCACGGGGCCGAGGAGGCCGAGGCGTTCTCGCTGAAGGGCGGCAGGCTCGGGAAAATGACGCGGGTCGATGGCCCGCTGTTCGAAGGCAGGCTGAGAGGCAAGCCCAAGCCGGTGCGCTACCGCTGCCGCGGGAACGGCCACGAATGGTGGGTGACCGATCCCTACAGCTTCGGCCCGGTGCTGGGGCCGATGGACGATTTCCTGATCGCGGAAGGCACCCATTTCCGCCTGTTCGACAAGCTCGGCGCGCATGTGATCCATCACGAGGGTGCTTCGGGCGTGCACTTTGCGGTGTGGGCGCCCAATGCGCGCAGCGTCACGCTGGTGGGCGATTTCAACGGCTGGAACGCGTCCGCCCACATGATGCGCCGCCGCGTCGATATCGGCGTGTGGGAAATCTTCATCCCCGACATCGGCGAAGGCGCGGCCTACAAATACCGCATCACCGGCCCCGATGGCACGGTGCAGCCGCTGAAGGCCGATCCCTTCGCCTTCGCCAGCGAACTCAGGCCCAAGACCGCCAGCATCGTCGCCCGCCCCGGCAAGCGCGAATGGGGCGATGATGCCCACCGCCAGCACTGGGCCAGCGTCGATCCCCGGCGCGAGGCGATATCGATCTACGAAGTCCACCCCGGATCGTGGCAGCGGGACGACAATGGCTGGTTCCTGACCTGGGACGAAATGGCCGCGCGCCTGATCCCCTATGCCGCCGAGATGGGCTTTACCCATATCGAATTCCTGCCGGTCTCGGAGCATCCCTATGATCCCAGCTGGGGCTACCAGACCACCGGGCTCTATGCGCCGTCCGCCCGGTTCGGCGACGTGGAGGGCTTCGCCCGCTTCGTCGACGGGGCGCACCGCGCCGGGATCGGCGTGCTGATCGACTGGGTGCCAGCCCACTTCCCGGTGGACGAGCATGGCCTTGCCCGCTTCGACGGCACGGCGCTGTATGAACACGAAGACCCGCGCCTCGGTTTCCACCCCGACTGGAACACCGCGATCTACAATTTCGGGCGCAAGGAAGTGCGCAGCTTCCTCGTCAACAACGCGCTGTTCTGGGCCGAGCAGTACCATGTCGATGGCCTGCGCGTCGATGCGGTCGCCTCGATGCTCTACCGCGACTACTCGCGCAAGGACGGCGAGTGGATCCCCAATGCCGAAGGCGGGCGCGAAAACTGGGAGGCGGTGGAATTCATGCGCGCCACCAACAAGGCGCTCTATGGCACCCATAATGGCGTGATGACGATTGCCGAGGAATCGACCTCGTGGCCCGGCGTCTCCCATCCCGCTTTCGACGAAAGCCCGCGCACGGCGCTGGGCTTCGGGTTCAAGTGGAACATGGGCTTCATGCACGACACGCTGCAATACATGGGGCGTGATCCGGTGCACCGGAAATACCACCATAACGAGATCACCTTCGGCCTCGTCTATGCCTTCTCGGAGAATTTCGTCCTGCCGCTGAGCCATGACGAGGTGGTGCACGGCAAGGGCACGATCCTCGGCAAGATGAGCGGGGATGACTGGCAGCAATTCGCCAACCTGCGCGCCTATTACGCGATGATGTGGGGCTATCCGGGCAAGAAGCTGCTGTTCATGGGGCAGGAATTCGCCCAGCGCCGCGAATGGAGCGAGGAGCGGGCGCTTGACTGGGAGCTGATGGATGCGCCCGCGCACCGCGGCGTCGCCGATCTGATCCGTGACCTCAATCGCCTCTATCGCGGCACGCCCGCGCTCCACGCCCGCGATTGCGAGGGCGAGGGGTTCGAATGGCTGATCGCCGACGATGCCGACAACTCCGTATTCGCATGGCTGCGCAAGGCTCCGGGCGAGGCGCCGGTGGCGGTGATTTCCAACATGACGCCCGCGCTCCACGATGCTTACCGCCTGCCCCTGCCGCATGACGGGGTGTGGGCCGAGGTGCTCAATTCCGACGCCGCAATCTACGGCGGCAGCGGCAAGGGCAACATGGGCAGCGTCACCGCGACAGACGGCGCAGCCCACATCGTGCTGCCACCGCTTGCCACGATAATGCTGCAATTTGCCGGATAAGAAACAAAACAAAAGCACCAAGGGGAGAAGTTGGGATGATTGAGAGAACGTCTGGACGCCCGCTGGCGCGTGACGCCATGGCCTATGTGCTGGCCGGCGGGCGCGGCAGCCGCTTGATGGAACTGACCGACCGGCGCGCCAAACCGGCGGTCTATTTCGGCGGCAAGTCCCGCATCATCGACTTCGCGCTGTCGAACGCGATCAATTCCGGCATCCGCCGCATCGGGGTGGCGACGCAATACAAGGCGCACAGCCTGATCCGCCACATGCAGCGCGCATGGACCTTTCTGCGCCCGGAACGTAACGAAAGCTTCGACATCCTGCCCGCCAGCCAGCGCGTGTCGGAAAACCAGTGGTACGAAGGCACAGCCGACGCGGTGTTCCAGAACATGGACATCATCGCCAGCCTCGCGCCCAAATACATGGTGATCCTGGCGGGCGACCACATCTACAAGATGGATTACGAGTTGATGCTGCAACAGCACGTCAATTCGGGCGCGGATGTGACCGTGGGCTGCCTGGTGGTGCCGCGCATGGAGGCAACCGGCTTCGGGGTGATGCAGGTCGACGCTGCCGATACCATCACCGCCTTCGTCGAAAAGCCCAAAGACCCGCCGGGCATTCCGGGCAACGAAAGCATGGCGCTGGCCTCGATGGGGATCTACGTTTTCAACACGGATTTCCTCTTCGAACAATTGCGCCGCGATGCCGACGATCCGCAATCGAAGCGCGATTTCGGCGGCGATATCATCCCCTACATCGTCAAGCACGGCAAAGCGGTCGCGCACCGCTTCACCAATTCCTGCATCCGCGCTGCCGAGGAGATCGAGGAGTATTGGCGCGATGTCGGCACGCTGGACGCCTATTTCGAGGCGAACCTCGACCTCACCGACACCGTGCCCAAGCTCAACCTCTATGACCGGGACTGGCCGATCTGGACCGATGCCGTGGTCGCCGCGCCGGCCAAGTTCGTCCACGATGAAGACGGGCGGCGCGGGTTTGCGGTATCATCGCTGGTGTCCGGAGACTGCATCATCTCCGGCTCGGAAGTGCGTCGCAGCCTGCTGTTCACGGGCGTCAAGATCGGCTCCTATTCGACCGTCAACGAGGCGGTGATCCTGCCCTATTGCAATATCGGGCGCGGGGCGCGGCTGGGCAAGGTGATCATCGATTCCGGGGTCCGTATCCCTGAAGGCATGGTGATCGGCGAAGACCCGGTGCTGGACGCACAGCGCTTCCGCGTGTCGGAAAAGGGCGTGGTGCTGGTCACCCGCGACATGATGGCGAAGCTGAAACTATGAGCATGAAAGTCCTGTCGGTTGCATCGGAGGCGGCGGGGCTGGTCAAGACCGGCGGTCTCGCCGATGTGGCAGGCGCGCTGCCCGCCGCGCTGGCGGCGCAGGGGGTGGAGGTGACCACCTTTGTCCCCGGCTATCCGGCGGTGCTGGCAAAGCTGGGTAAGGCCAAGGCGGTGCACAAGTGGGATGCGCTGCTCGGCACGCCTGCGCGCTTGCTGGCGGGCAAGCTGGGCGCGCAGCCGCTGCTGGTGCTCGATGCGCCAGCGCTCTTCAATCGCGAGGGCGGGCCTTACGCCGATGCATCGGGGCGCGACTGGGACGATAACTGGCGGCGCTTTGCCGCCTTCGCCCGCGCGGCTGCCGATATTGCCGGCGGGGCGGTGAAGGGGCGCGCCTTCGATCTGGTCCACGCACATGACTGGCAGGCAGGGCTGGTGCCTGCCTATCTGAAGCTCGCCCCTTTGCCCGGCGGGCAGGCGGTGCCAAGCATCATCACCATCCACAATATGGCGTTTCAGGGATACTACCCCGCCGACATCTTCCCGCACCTGGGCCTGCCGCCCGAAGCCTGGCATGTCGATGCGGTCGAAAGCTATGGCGGGGTCGGTTTCCTCAAGGCGGGGATGCAGCTGGCCGATGCGATCACCACTGTCAGCCCGACTTATGCGGGCGAGATCCGCAGCGTCGAATTCGGGATGGGGCTGGAGGGGCTTATCCTCGCCCGCTCGAATTGCGTGCACGGCATCCTGAACGGCATCGACACGGCCGAATGGAACCCCGCCACCGACCCGCACCTCGCGGCGAATTTCAGCGCCGCGAAGCTGGCCGGGCGGACGAAGAACAAGCGGGCGATCGAGAAGGAGTTCGCTCTGACCCGCGATGACGGTCCGCTGTTCATCGTGGTCAGCCGGTTGACCTGGCAAAAGGGCATGGATGTGCTCGCAGGCGTTCTCGATCACCTTGTCGGCATCGGCGGGCGGCTCGCGCTGCTGGGATCGGGCGATGCCGAGATCGAGCAGGCCTTCCACGCCGCCGCCGCCCGCCATCCGGGGCGTGTGGGCGTGCGGATCGGCTATGACGAGGCACTCTCGCACCGCTTGCAGGGCGGGGGCGATGCGATCCTGATCCCCAGCCGGTTCGAGCCTTGCGGGCTGACCCAGCTTTACGGCCTCGCCTATGGCTGCGTGCCGGTGGTGGCGCGCACGGGAGGCCTCGCCGATACGGTGATCGACGCCAACCCCGCCGCTCTTTCCGCAGGGGTGGCCACCGGCATCCAGATGAACGCTGTCAGCCACAATGCACTGGCGATGGCGGTGAGCCGCACGGTGGAGCTGTTCGCGCAAGGGCCCGCATGGAAGCGGATGCAGAAGAACGGGATGACCGCAGATTTTTCGTGGGGGGCCAGCGGCGCTGCCTATGCCGCGCTCTACCGCCAGTTGATCGGGGAACAGGGATGATCACGACAGTCGCCACCACGCCCTTCGAAGGGCAGAAGCCCGGCACATCGGGCCTGCGCAAGAAGGTGCGGGTGTTTGCGCAGCCCAATTATGCCGAGAATTTCATCCAGAGCGTGTTCGATGTGGCCGAACGGCCTGCGGGATCGACGCTGGTGATCGGCGGGGACGGGCGGTTCCACAACCGCACGGTGATCGCCCGCGCCATAGAGATGGCGGCGGCCAACGGCTATGCGCGCGTGCTGGTGGGGCAGGGCGGTATTCTCTCGACGCCTGCCGCCAGCCACGTGATCCGCAAATATGGCGCAAGCGGCGGTTTGATCCTCTCGGCCAGCCACAATCCCGGCGGGCCGGACGAGGATTTCGGCATCAAGTACAACATCGCCAATGGCGGCCCTGCGCCCGAAGCCGTGACCGAGGCGATCTATGCCCGCACGCAGACCATCGACCGCTGGCTGATGGTCGAAGGCACGGTCGATCTCGACCGGATCGGCACGAGCAAGGTGGGCGATATGGTGGTCGAGGTGATCGATCCCGTCGCCGACTATGCCGATCTGATGGAGGAACTGTTCGATTTCCCCGCGATCCGCAGCGCGGCGGCAAGCGGCGCGCTGACCATGGCGTTCGACGCGATGCACGCGGTGACGGGGCCTTATGCGACCGAGATTTTGGAAGGCCGCCTGGGCTTTCCGGCAGGCACGGTGCGCAATGGCACGCCGCTGGAGGACTTCGGCGGGCATCACCCCGATCCCAACCTCGTCCACGCGGCAGAGCTTCATGCACTGATGATGTCGGCAGACGCGCCCGCCATCGGCGCGGCGTCGGACGGGGATGGGGACCGCAACCTCATCATCGGCAACGGCGTATTCATCACCCCGTCGGATTCGCTGGCGATGCTGGCGGCGAACGTGCACCTCGCGCCTGCCTACTCGCAAGGGCTGAAGGGCATCGCACGCTCGATGCCGACCAGCACGGCAGTGGACAAGGTGGCCGCAGCGCTGGGCATTCCGGCATGGGAAACGCCGACGGGGTGGAAGTTCTTCGGCACGCTGCTCGATGCCGGAAAGGCCACGATCTGCGGCGAGGAAAGCGCCGGCACCGGCAGCGATCACGTGCGCGAGAAGGACGGGCTGTGGGCGGTGCTGCTGTGGCTCAACATCCTCGCTGTGACAGGCAAGCCGGTGGCCGAGCTGGCGCAGGAGCACTGGGCGCGGTTCGGGCGCAACTACTACGCCCGCCACGATTACGAGGCGATAGCGACCGACAAGGCGAACGCATTGATGGCGGCGCTGGAGGCTTCGCTTGAACATCTGCCGGGCAAGGCTTTCGGCCCGCTGACAGTCTCCGCCGCCGACCAGTTTGCCTATACCGATCCGGTCGATGGCTCGGTCAGCCGCAATCAGGGCGTGCGGGTGATGTTCGCCTGCGGATCGCGGATCGTGTTCCGCCTGTCGGGCACGGGGACCGAGGGCGCGACCTTGCGGGTCTATCTCGAACGCTACGAAGCCCCTGAAGGGCTTCTGGCGGAGGAGACACCCGCGATGCTCGCCGATCTGATTGCTGCGGCCGAGGCGATGGCCGGAATCGCCGCCCACACGGGCCGCACTGCACCCGATGTGGTGACGTGACGCAGCGGCCTGGTGCGCATGTCGCGGACGGTGTGACCCGCTTCGCCGTGCGCGCTCCGCTGGCCGAGGGGCTGGACCTGTGCCTGTTCGCGGGCGGGGCGGAAACCCGCCATGCCATGACCCGCCATGGCGAGGTGTGGACGCTCGACCTGCCGGGGGACCGCACCGGCACCCGCTACGGCTACCGCGCCCACGGCCCCTATGCGCCGGAGCAGGACCTGTGGTTCGATCCGGCCAAGCTGCTGGTGGATCCCTATGCGCTCGAACTCGACCGCCGCTTCGTCCAGCATCCGCGGCTGGCCGTGTTTGGCGAGGATACCGCCGACATTGTCCCCCGCGCTGTGGTGCAGGCGCCGCTGCCGCAGGTGCCGCACCAGCCGCCGCGTTTCCGGCGCGGAGGGCTGATCTACGAGGTCAATGTGGCGGGTCTCACCGCGCTCCATCCCGATGTTCCGGCAGAGCAGCGCGGAACCATCGCCGCGCTCGCGCACCCCGCCGTGATCGCGCACCTCACAAAACTCCATGTCAGCGCGGTGGAACTGATGCCCGTCGTTGCATGGATCGACGAACGCCACCTGCCGCCGCTCGGCCTCGCAAACCACTGGGGCTACAACCCCGTGGCGATGATGGCGCTCGATCCCGGCCTGTGTCCGGGCGGCGTTGCAGAACTGCGCGGGGCGGTGGCGGCGCTGCACGAAGCGGGGATCGGCGTGATCCTCGACCTCGTGTTCAACCATTCGGGCGAGAGCGATGTGCACGGCGGCACGCTCAGCTTGCGCGGGATCGACCCTGCCGCCTATGCCCGCGCCCCCGATGGCGCGCTGATCAACGATACCGGCTGCGGCAACACGCTCGATTTCGCCAATCCGCATGTCCGCAGGCTGATGATCGACACGCTCACCCATTTCGTGACGCATTGCGGGATCGACGGCTTCCGCTTCGACCTCGCCCCCGTCATCGCGCGCGGCCCCGGCTTTGACCCTGAAGCCCCGATCTTCGCCGAACTCGCCGCCGAGCCGCTGCTGTCTGACCGCATCATGATTGCCGAGCCGTGGGATATCGGCCCCGGCGGCTATCAGCTCGGGCAATTCCCGCCGCATTGGCTCGAATGGAACGACCGGTTCCGCGACGATGTGCGCCGGTTCTGGAAGGGCACCGGCACCATCGGCGATCTCGCCACCCGCATCGCCGGATCATCCGATCTGTTCGGGAGCGACTGCCGCAGCGTCAATTTCCTTGCCGCGCATGACGGCTTCACGCTCGCCGACACGGCCAGCTACGAACACCGCCACAATCACGCCAATGGCGAGGATAACCGCGACGGGCACGGCGCAAACCATTCGTGGAACTGCGGCACCGAGGGAGCAACGGATGACCCTGACATCCGCGCCCGCCGGGCTGCCGATATCCGCGCCATGCTGGCCACTTTGTTCGCTTCGACCGGCACGATCATGCTCACCGCAGGCGATGAATTCGGCCGCAGCCAGCACGGCAACAACAACGCCTATTGCCAGACCATGCCGGTGGACTGGGCGGGGCGCGATGCGGCGCTGGAGGATTTTACTGCCAGCCTTGCCGCTGCGCGCGCCGCCAACCTCGCCGCTTTCGCGCAGTTTCCCGAAGGCGGGCAATGGCTGGGACCGGATGGCGCGCCGCTTGCCCCGCACCAGTGGCAGGACCCTGCCACCGACGGGGTCAGCTGGCATCCCCCCGCCGGATCGCAGCGGCCGGGTTTCGCCATCAGCCGCTCCGCCCGCACCGCGGGTTAGGCCGGCGCGCCGAAAAATTCCCGCCCACCATCAATCTGCGCGGGTGACATTGGCCGTATCTTGTGTTGTCAGGGGCGCACACACATGCACCCAACCACAAACGGGGATACCTCAGGAATGAATTTCGAGCTCGATCACGAACATGTGATGCTCAAGGATCTGGTCGCCAATTTCGTCCGTGACCAGCTGTTGCCGCGCGAGGCCGCCGTGATCGCGCGCGAGAATATCGGGCAGGGCACCTACCTCACGCCCGAGGAAACCGCCGAGGTCGATGCGGTCAGCCGCGAACTGGGCCTGTGGGGGCTGGATGCGCCCGAGGAAGTCGGCGGCATGAACCTGCCGATGGTGGCGATGGTCGGCGTGGGCGAGGAACTGGGCAAGACCATCGTGCCCTATTTCCTGCCGCCCGATTCCCCGAACCTCAGGATGCTGATGGTCGCCGCCGACGAACGCCAGCGTAAAGCCTATCTCGAACCCTATGTGCGCGGCGAGACGATCAGCGCCATCGGCATCTCCGAACCCGGCGCGGGCGCCGATCCGCAGCGCATGGTGACCACCGCGGTGCAGGACGGCGATGACTGGATCATCAACGGCCGCAAGATCTGGATCACCAAGGGCGATCAGGCGCATTTCACCATCCTCATGGCGGTGACCGACAAGAACCCCAATGGCCGCAACGGCATGTCGGCGTTTCTGGTCGATCGCGACACGCCCGGTTTCAACGTGCTGCGCAAGATCCCGATGATCGATGGCACCGCGACCTATGAAATCGCATTGGACGATTGCCGCGTGCCGGGGTGGAAGCTGCTGGGCCAGCGGGGGCAGGGCTTTGCGCCGATGCAGGTGCGGCTCGGCACCCGGCGGATCGAAATGGCATCATGGGCGATCGGCATGGCCCAGCGCGCCATGGAAATGATGATCGATTACGCGCCCCAGCGCAACACCTTCGGCAAGCCGCTGTCGGCGCGCCAGACGGTGCAGAACTGGATTTCCGACGCCGCGACCAAGATCCACGCGATGCGGCTGATGACTTATGACTGCGCCTGGAAGATCGATCAGGGCCGCGACACCCGCAGCGAAATCTCGATGATCAAGAGCTTCTGCATCGAGGAAGCCTACACCATCGTCGATCACGCGATGCAGCTTTACGGCGGCATGGGGATGACCCGCGAACTGCCGCTTTACCTGATGAGCAACAAGCTGCGCACCATGCGCATCTATGACGGGCCGAGCGAGATCCACAACTGGGTGGTCGCCCGCAATCTGCTCGGCACCTACGAGTAAAGCCAGGTCCGGGCAGCAAAAAAGGGCGGGATGGCCTTGAACCATCCCGCCCCTTTTTTGTGCGTTATGCGCGCCTGATCAGAACCGCGCCGTGATTCCGAGGAACAGCGTGCGGCCGATGCCCGAAACCGGATAGGCCGAGCTCGACAGGTAAGGCTCCTCGTCGGTCAGGTTGTTGATGCCGCCGTAGAAGGTGATCTGGTCGGTGGCATCGAGGTTGAAGGCGACATTGTGCAGCCAGTAGGCAGGCGCAAAGCCGGCCGGGCCGAATTCTTCCTCGATCCGCTCGATCTGGATGGCCGAGGCGGCTGCGGTCGAATCGATGTACTGCACCCCGTAATTCAGCATGAAATCGCCGCGCTTCCAGGTGACCGAGCCGAAGCCCGCCCATTCGGGCGCACCCAGTTCGCGCAGGCCGGGGTTCACGAAGGTCGGATCGACCGGATCGAAGAAGCGGTTGAGCCGCTCGGTCCAGTTGCCGCCGACGTTGAGGTTGAACATGTTCTGCCCGAGCTCGAAGCCGTAATTGGCCTGGAAATCGATCCCGCGGGTTTCGAGTGCGGCGAAGTTGATCTGCGTCTGCTGGAGGAAGTTGAACCCGAACGGCGTGCTGCTGCCCGGTCCGTTGCGCCGGAACAGGTTGCAGAAATCGTTCGGGAAGGTCGGCAGGTCATAGCAGGAATTGACGATGTCCTGCGCGGTCACCGCCTGGATCGCGTTATCGATCGTGATCGAGTAGTAATCCGCCGACAGCGACAGCCCCGGGATGAAACGCGGCTGGATCACCGTGCCGACCGACCAGGTGGTGGCGGTTTCTTCCTTGAGGTTGGGGTTGCCCCCGCTGGTGCCCGAGAACCGCGCGGTCAGCGGGTCTTCATAGGGTGCGATCCCGGCACCGGGGTTGCCGGTGATGAAGTTCGCGCCGAAGCCCAGCGCCGTGGCTGCAGCGATGCAGTTGGCGCGGCGGTTGGGTTCCAGATCGATCAGACCGGCATCGCACGGATCAGACGGACGGAAGGTCGTGCCCTGCTGCGGGCTGAACAGTTCGGCGATGTTGGGCGCACGGATCGCCCGGGCATAGGTGCCGCGGAAGCGGATATCCTCGACCGGGGCCCAGATGCCGTTGACGTTCCAGGTGAAGGCGCCGCCGACCGTCGAATAATCGGCATAGCGGCCCGCCGCGCCGAAGCTCAGCTCTTCGAAGAACGGCGTGTCGGCCAGCAGCGGGATCAGCACTTCGCCGAAGACTTCGGCAACATCGAACGAACCGCCGGCGTTGAACGTGCGCGATGACGCATCGAACAGCAGCGACTGGTTGTCCGAAATGTCACCGATGAAGGTGCCCGCCGGACCCGCAGGCGAGCCTTCCGGCAGCAGGCCGAGCAGCAGATCGTTGAAGCGCGAGGCCGACTTTTCCTTGCGGTATTCGGCCCCTACCGAGAATTTCACCGCGCCGCCCGGCAGTTCGAAGAAGCCGCCGGTATCGCCGGTCAGGATACCGGTGATCACGGTCTGCTCCAGCCGGAACCGGTCGGTCGTCGGGGTGGTGATGAAGTCCACACCGGCCTGGCTGACCGAATTGACGCCGTTGAACAGGCTCACCGGCACGCACTGCCCGTCGCCCGGACGGAAGGTGAAGAAGCCGGGCGCGATCACCGGGAAGATTTCCGAACCCGGATGCGGGGCCGCGTTGGGGTTCAGCGTCGAACGGCACACCGGGCGGCCGGTGTTGGGATCGGTCACCACGTCGATCGCCGCAAACAGGCGGTCGTAGCGCACCGAGTTGCTGTCAGTGACGACATTGTCGGTGCGGCCGTAATTGCCGACCAGTTCATACTTGAGGTGCGGGGTGATCTCGCCTTCGATCCCGCCGACGATGCGATAGGTTTCGCGCTTGGCGGTGGAAATGCCCGGCCCCAGATCGAGGAAGTCGCGGCTGATGCGCAGGCCGCCGGCCTCGTCCGCGTCGGCTTGCAGCACGTCGGGAATGAAGGGGTTGTCAGGGAAGATCAGCAGGCTGTCATAGAAGGTGTTGTAATTGTTGCGGCTGACCGCGTCGTTGCGGACATACTTGGCATCGAGCCACACCCGCGCCGCGTTCGAGACTTCGTAGCTGGTGCGCAGGTTGGCGTAGATGCGCTCCGAACCCGGGATCAGCGAGGTTTCGTTGGTGCGTTCCACCGCGCCATCGCCGCCGAACTGGTTCGACGCGGTCGAGATGATGCCGTCCTGGAACACCCGCACGCCGCCGCCGGGGGTGGTGACATAGCACCCGCCGCCACCAAAGCCGGTGCGGCCGATGAAGCTCTCGTTACAATCGGGAATGCCGTTGTTGTTAACGTCGGCCGAGAAGTAGTCGAAGTCGTTGCGGAACACGAGGCCCGCGCCCGACGAGATCGCGAAACGCGGATCGGCGCCGATCGCGAAGGCCGGCGCGTTGGCCGCCCGGTCAACCAGCGCCTGTTCGGCAGGCGTAATGCCGCCGGGGAACAGCGTGGCGATCTGCGCCGCGGTCGGGATCAGCGGGCCATAGGGGAACCGCGTCGAATTGGGGCCGGGGCCACCAAGCCGGAAGCGGTTGGCGAAGTTCGGCATGGTCGCCGGGTTGATGTCACCGCGCTGGAACCGGCGCAGCGGGTTGGCATAGGTGGTCGAGTTGTTGCCGCGCCCGTTGTCACGGGTGAAATCGCGCGCACCGAACAGGATCTCGTTGTCCTTGGTGTAACCCGCCGCCAGCGTCACATTGCCGCGCCCTTCGGAAAAGTTCTTGCCGACGACACCCTCGATCCGCGCCGAACGCCCGTCGCCCTTGGACGAAATGCCCATCTGGCCATCGAGCGTGACGCCTTCGAAATCGCGCTTGAGCACATAGTTGACCACGCCGGTCACCGCGTCGGCGCCGTAGATCGCCGATGCGCCGCCGGTGAGCACTTCGACCCGCTCGATCAGCGCGTTGGGAATGGTCGAGACGTCAACCGTCTGCGATCCGGCCACGCCCGAAACGTGCCGCCAGCCATCGATCACCACCAGCGTGCGGTTGGCACCCAGCTGGCGCAGGTTGAGCGTCGCCTGACCGACGCCGCCCGCACCGCGCTCGATCGAGTCCGCCACGGTGCCCGACGAAATCAGCGCCGGGATCTGGCGCAGCGCGGCGGTGGTGTCGGTCGCGCCGAAATTCCTGAAGTCGCCCGCGTCGAGCGTGCTGATCGGCAGCGGCGCGACCGCGTTGGGATCGCGGGCAATGCGCGAACCGGTGACGATGATCGGCTTGCCGCTGTCTTCGGCGGCAGCCTCGCTGTCCTCGACACTGTCCTGCGCGGCGGCAGGCGCGGCGGCAAGGCCTGCGACAAACAGGGCAGCCGCAAGTGCGGGGAGCGATGCGGAGCAGCGGTTATTGGGGATCTTGCGCATAAGTTTGGCCTCAACCTCGAAGTAACAGCATACAGGCGGACGAGCGCTGCACATGGGATGCGCAGTCCGTGCCACGGGTGGTGGAACCGGCGCTGTTGCAGGGATTTGGCCCGCGCAACACCGTGATCCCGAACTGTTCTTCCTGCGCCTGGTCGCGGGCGGAGTATGCTCCTTGCCACGGGCAACCACGGTCAATGCGATGCCAGTCTCGGGGCCGGCAATTGCCATCCGCAATATCCCGCCCCGCCGTTCGCGCACAAGCCATTGCGGGCCGCATCCGCCCCGCACACCGGTTTTGGCAACAAGGTGTCACCTCTGCGCAACAACCCCGCGGGTGCGCTGCGCTTTTGCGACTTCGCACCACGCCTGCGCCTCTGCTAACGCCCGGTGCATGAGCGAATGGATCGAAACGGCGCGGGCCAGCCTTGGCGCGGCGCGGGCTTATGCGGAAAGCGTGCGCGGGGCGGTGGCCCGGCAGGTCGCCCCTGATGGCGAGCCGCAGGCGGCGCTGATCGAACAGGCCCAGCATCGGGTGCACGGCTTTGCCTGGGTGGCGGCGACGGTCGCCGCGCTCGAAGCGACGCTCGACTGGGCGGTGCGGGCCGAGGCAGCGGGCGCCTTCGGTGCGGCGGAAGAACTGGTGCTGCGCGTCGGCTTCGGCGAATATCTCGCCCAGATCGCCCACGGCCTGCCGATGAGCGCGAGCGAAATCGTGCGCCCTGCCGCCTTCGGCACCGGCGAGGCGGCCATCGCCTTCGCCGCCGATCCCGCCACCGCCCGCCTGCTGGCCGAAGGCAACACCCCTGAAACCCGCGCCGCGCTCGCCGCGCTGCTGGAACAGGGCGTGCGGCCTTACGAAGGGCTGGGGGACGAAACGCTTGATCTGGTGCGCGAAAGCTTCCGCGCCTTCACCGCCGAAAAGATCACGCCCTTCGCCCATCAGTGGCATCTGGCCGACGCGCTGATCCCCGATGGCGTGATTGCCGAAATGGCGCAGCTTGGCGTGTTCGGCGTGTGCATCCCCGAAAACTTCGGCGGGCTGGGGCTGGGCAAGCTGGCCATGGCGGTCGTCTCGGAAGAATTGTCACGCGGGTGGATTTGCGCAGGCTCGCTCGGCACGCGCTCGGAAATCGCGGGCGAACTGATCACGCATAACGGCACCCCCGATCAGCAGGCGCGCTTCCTGCCGCGCATTGCCGACGGGTCTTGCCTGCCCACGGCGGTCTTCACCGAACCCGATACCGGCAGCGATCTGGCTGCGGTGCGCACGCGGGCCGAGCGGCAGGCGGACGGCAGCTGGCGGGTGACCGGCGCCAAGACCTGGATCACCCACGCCGCCCGCGCCGATCTGATGACGATGCTGGTGCGCACCGATCCGGCGCGGCCGGGCTATGCCGGGCTGTCGATGCTGCTTGCGGAAAAGACCCGGGGGACAGACAGCGCGCCGTTCCCCGATGACGGGATCGACGGCAGCGAGATTGCCGTGCTCGGCTATCGCGGGATGAAGGAATATGCGCTGGGGTTCGATGGCTTTGCTGTGGCGGCTGACGGATTGCTCGGCGGGGAAGAAGGGCAGGGCTTCAAGCAGCTGATGCGCACCTTCGAAGGCGCCCGGATCCAGACCGCGGCACGGGCGATCGGAGTGGCATGGAACGCCTTTGACCTCGCGCTCGATTATGCGCTGGGGCGGCAACAGTTCGGGCAATCGCTGGTGCGTTTTCCGCGGGTGGCGGACAAGCTGGCGCTGATGGTGGCGGAAACCGTGATGGCGCGCGAACTCACCTACTTCGCCGCCCGCGCCAAGGACCGCGCCGCGCGCTGCGATATCGAGGCGGGGATGGCGAAACTGCTCGCTGCCCGCGTCGCATGGAGCGCGGCGGACAATGCGGTGCAGATCCACGGCGGCAATGGCTATGCGCTGGAATATCCGGTCAGCCGGGTGCTGTGCGATGCGCGGATTCTCAACATCTTCGAAGGCGCGGCGGAAATTCAGGCGCAGGTGATCGGGCGCGGGCTGCTGGCGGGGCAGCGGGTCAGCACACCCGTCTGATCGGGGCGGGCATCGCCGCGCCCTGTTGCGCCAGCATCCGGCTCGCCAGATCGACGTGGCGCGGACGGTCGCCGCGCAATTGGAGCAGGCGGTTGACCCGCGTGACCAGCAGGGCCGGGTCGAACGGTTTGGAGATGAAATCCTGCGCCCCGGCATAGATCGCCTGCGCCTTGTCCTCGGCCCCGTTCATGCCGGTAAACATGATCACCGGCAGATCGTAAAGCAGCGGCGAGCCGCGCAGGCGGCGCAGCAGGGTGAGGCCGGATTGCCCCGGCATATCCTGATCGAGCAGCAGGATATCGGGCCGCTTGCGCCGCGCACATTCCCACGCGGCCTCGGCGCTGGTCACCCAGCCGCTGGCATGGCCGGCATCGATCAGCACCTCGCTGGCGAGTTCGGCGATCAGTTCGTCATCATCGGCAATCAGGATTCGGGCCATGGGATCGGGCCTTGTTGGGAAGGGATGGGGCGAAGGTGCGTGTTGGATTTGCCCGGTATTAACCATCAGCGGTGTGTGCCCGCTTGGCCTGACCCTCCGTAGAAGCCGCTAGACCCCCTCCAGACCCCCTTTAGACCCCTTCCTGCCCCGTCTTGCCCCTGCCTTGCGGCCCTGCCACTGTCCCCGGCGATGATTCGAGAAACCTCCCCAATCGCGTCCAACAGCGACCGCATCGGCCCGTTCTATGTGACCCAAGGCATTCATAACCTAAGGGATTATGGCGGCTATGCGGTGCCGGGTGGCGGGCGGGTGCGCAGCGGGGTGCTGTTCCGCTCGGGCCAGCACATGGAAGCCTCCGACAGCGATCTCGACCTGATCCACGCGCTCGACATCCGCACCGTGATCGACCTGCGCGGGGAGAGCGAAAGGGCCGGTTTTCCGTGCAGGCGTCATGCGAACTTTGCTGCACAAGTGATTGCCTATGAAGGGGAAACCAGCAATTCCCCGCCACACGAAGGGGGCGGAGGGAAGATCGTGATGACCCCGCAAAAGGCGCGCGAGAGGATGCTGGCGGTCTATACGCGGATGCCGGTCAATCCTGCGATGATCGACATGTTCTCACGCTATTTCAATGCCTTGGATGCCAATGATGGCGGTTCGCTGGTGCATTGCTTCGCCGGAAAAGACCGCACCGGCATCGCAGTCGCCCTGCTGCTCCATGTGCTGGGCGTGCATCACGATGATATTGTTGAAGAATTCCTGCGCACCAATGATGCGCCGACCCGCGCCATCCTCGAACGCCAGTCGCTTCCCCGCATGCAGGCGCACTACGGCGAGATCGAGCCCGAGGCGCTGCACAATCTGATGGGCGTTTTACCAGAATATATAGACACTTACATCGCCGAGGTGACACGCGATCACGGCTCGCTCGATGCCTATCTGGCGGGCAGGCTGGGCGTGGACGAGGCGAAAAAAGCGCGCCTGCGCGAACGTCTGGTGGCGTGACAATCGGTCAATCGCACTCCATATCGCGCCCCTGAGATTCTCCGCAAAGGCACCCCGACATGGCCACCCACCACACCAAGATGCTCATCATCGGCTCCGGCCCGGCCGGCTATTCCGCCGCGATCTACGCGGCGCGTGCGATGCTGCAACCCATTGTTGTGCAAGGACTTCAGCCCGGCGGCCAGCTGACCATCACCACCGATGTCGAAAACTATCCGGGCTTTCGCGACGTGGTGCAAGGCCCCTGGCTGATGGAGGAGATGAAGGCGCAGGCCGAACATGTCGGCACGCGCATGATGTGGGACACGATCGTTTCGGTCGATCTCGAAAACGGCCCCCCGTTCCGCGCCATCGGCGACAGCGGCGATGAGTATATCGGCGAAACGCTGGTGATCGCCACCGGTGCGCAGGCCAAATGGCTCGGCGTTCCGGGCGAGCAAGAGCTTGGCGGAAAAGGCGTTTCTGCCTGTGCGACCTGCGACGGGTTCTTCTATCGCGGCAAGAAGGTGGCGGTGATCGGCGGCGGGAACACCGCAGTGGAAGAGGCGCTCTACCTCACCAACCATTCCGACGATGTGACCCTGATCCACCGCCGCGACAGCCTTCGTGCGGAAAAGATCCTGCAGGAGCGGCTGTTCGCCAACCCGAAGATCACTGTCCTGTGGAACAAGGCGGTCGAAAGCTTCGAGGCGGGGGAGAACGGCATGCTCCACCACCTCGCGCTGAAGGACACGGCGACCGGAGAGGCATCGACCATCGAAGTCGACGGAGCCTTCGTCGCCATCGGTCACGCGCCCGCGACATCGCTGTTCACCGGCAAGCTGCCGATGGACGAGAGCGGCTATCTCCTCACCGAACCCGGCACGCCCAAAACGGTGATCCCCGGCGTGTTCGCAGCGGGCGATGTCACCGATCACGTCTATCGTCAGGCGGTGACCGCGGCGGGCATGGGCTGCATGGCCGCGCTCGATGGCGAGCGGTTCCTCGCCGCCCGCGCCCATGCCGCCAAGGAAACCGAAGCGGCGGAGTGAAGATTTGTCCTTAGGCCACCTTCGGTGGCGCAGATGCCT